>NZ_CP029553.1:3614500-3919000 GCF_003173755.1 Methylobacterium terrae | reverse complement strand
GCGCGGTCGGCCGAGAGGGACTGGGCCCGGTAGTCGTTGGCCGTAGTGATCGCGCCGGCGAGCGCCGTCTCGGCATTCGCCGCGTTGCGCCGCCAGGTCACCGCCGGCTCCTCCTTGGCTGCCGGCTCGCGGCCGAGCGCCCGCAGGTAGTAGCGGGTGGTCGCCTCGTCGCGCAGGTCGCTCATCCGGCGCTGCGCCTCGCGGATGTTCTCGAGCTGGTGCATCACCGTCAGGTCGCGGGTGACGATGATGTCGGTGGCGTTGCGCACCTCGCCGATCTGCCCGACCGCGTAGACGCCGAGCGCCACGATCACCAGGACGACGGCGGAGAAGCCGAGGAGGATGCGGTTCCCGATCGAGAGCGACACGCGGGGTTTTCCCTTTGGCTTGAGGCTGCGGACGGGTCAGGCAGGATTCGGCCGCCCGCCCGCCAGGAGCGGGGCCAGGAGGGCGGCCACGTCGATCACGGCGAAGCCCGCGTCGGCCCGGTCCGAGCCGCGACGGGAGCTCTGGTCCGAGCCCTGGCGGGCGCTCTGCGGCGCGGCGCGGGCATAGCCCGCCACCGCCCGCCTGCCCAGCCCGTCGGGGCCCGCCTCGACCTCCGCCTCGGCGACCGAGAGGACGCGGTCGACCTTGAGGCCGATGCGCGGGCCGTCGCGGCGCAGGGTCACGACGTGGCCGGGCGCCGCTTCGGCGGGTGCGGCGCCCGGTGCCGCCGCAGCGCCCAAAGCCGCCGCGAGATCGACCACGCTGACGAGGAGGCCGCCGCGGCCGGTCAGGCCGACGAGCGCCGCGGGCGCCCCCGGCACCGGCGTGCAGGGCCGGAACGGGAACACCTCCGCGACCTCCTCGAGGCCGATGCCGACCGTCTCGGCGCCGGCGCGGCACAGGAGCAGCGCCCGGGTCGCCCGGACCTCCGGCGCCGCGCCGCGGGAGGCGAGGGCCCGGGTGCGGGCGTCCAGGATCTCGTCGATCCGGGCGGCGCTCAGGGCGGCTTCGCCCGGCGCCTGCGGCCCGGCGGGGGAGGAACCCGGCATCAGGCGGCCTCGTCGCCGAGGAACGGCCGGGCGGCGCCGGCGAGCTCGGCCGCCGTGAGCCCGTCGCCCTCCGGCAGCACCGCGTCGCCCGGCAGGCGCGCGGCGAGCCGCACCGCATTGGCCACGGCGCGGCGCCCGGCCTCGTCGCGGCCGGCGGCGATCAGGGTCAGCCCGAGGTGATAATGCGCCATGACGAAGCCTTTATCGAGGTAGAGCGCGCCGCGAAAGGCGCGTTCCGCCTCCTCGGGCCGGCTCCGGGCGCGGGCGAGCAGCCCCTCGTAGTAGCGCAGGCGCGGATCGGTCGGGTCCTGCCCCAGCGCCGCCCGGCAGGCGCGCCAGCTCGCGTCGAGGTCGCCCGCATCGGCGAGCGCCCGGACGGCGGCGAGCGGACCGTCCGTCGCGGCGGGCATGCGCGCGGGCGCCGCCGGAGCGGGGCGGGAGGGCGGCGCGTGCCGGTGTGAGGCCTCGGCCGCCGGCACGGCCGGGGGCAGCAGCGGGGCCCAGGTCGTGTCCGGAACCGGCTCCGGCAGGGCGGGCGGCGGCAGGTCCGGCAGCGCGCCGTCGGCGGGGCGGCGATAGGCGGCGGTGCCGGGCAGCGAGACCGCCTCCAGGAACTCCGCGAAGGCCGGGTTGGGCTCGGCATGGCCCAGAAGCAGCCAGCCCCCGGGCCGCAGGCGCTCGGCCAGGGCCCGCACCAGCGCCTGCACCGTGTCCGGGTGGAAGTAGATCAGGACGTTGCGGCACAGGATGAGGTCGTAGTCGGTCAGCGCCAGGGAGGCGGTGCCGTCCAGCAAGCTCATCAGGTTCTGCGGCTCGAACCGGGCGAGCCCCCGGTAGTCCGGCAGCAGCGCGAAGGTGCCCTCCCGCGGCCCGGGCCTGAAGTAGCGTCCGCGCTCCTCCGCGCCGAGGGTGCGCAGCGCCCAGGTGCCGTAGACCGCGCGGCGGGCCACCGCGAGCACGTCGCGGTTGATGTCGGTGCCGGTGAGCGCGATCCGCCAATCGGGCAGGTGCTCGCCCAGCAGCTCGTGCAGCACGATCCCGACCGAGTAGGTCTCGGGGCCGGTGGAGCAGCCCGCGCTCCAGATCCGCAGGCGCCGCTCGTCGCTCCGCGCGGCGATGCGCTCGGGCAGGATCGTGCGGCGCAGGGCCGCGAACTGCTCGGCGTAGCGGAAGAAGAAGGTCTCCCCGATGGTGATCTCGGCCTCGAGCGCCGCCCACTCGCTCTCGGATTCCTCCAGCAGCGGCAGGTAGCCGGCGGGATCGGTGATGCCGCGAGCCCGCATGCGCCGGCCGACCCGCTCCCACAGCAGGTCGTCCTTGTCGGCGTAGTAGTGGTGGCCGGTCCGGGCGACGAGGCGGCTCTTCAGCGCCGCGAAGGCCGGGTCCGAGACCGGGGCGGCGCCCCGCGGGGTCTTCATGTCCCGGCTCAGGCGGCCCACTCGGCGAGGCGCGCCTGGGCGGCCTTCGTCTGCGCCGCCAGGCGCGCCCGCTCCTCGGCGAGGAGAATGCGCTCGACCGCGAGCCCGTGCACCAGCCGCTCGGCGACCCGGATCTCGGCGGCGACGCAGCCGTTCAGCGTCGCCGCGTCGGCGACCGGCCGGACCCGGTCCGGCGCGACGCGCGCGAAATCCGCGACCCGGTCGACCATCAGCGCCAGGGGCGATTCGCCGTGCAGGAGGACGAGGTGGCGGTAGAGGGCGGCCCGCGCGGTCGCCGGCCGGCCGAGGCCGAACAGCACCGCGAGGTCGAGGACCGGCACGGCGTTCCCCGCGAGGTTGAGGAAGCCCGCCAGTGCCGCCGGCGCTCCCGGCGGCCGCCACAGCCGGGGGAGCGGCAGCACCTCCCGCACCGCCCGGCGCGGCAGGGCGCACTCCGTCCCGGCGACATCGACCAGCAGGTAGGCCGTCCCGGTCGTCATCGCGTGTGAACCCCGCTGCAGGAGAGCCCGCCCGAAGCCTGCCTCGGCGGATCGCCGGTCAGATAGGGGAGGGGCGCCGAGTTTCCAAACCACCCGCCGCGCTTGCATCCTGTCGGCGCGCGCCGGAGGTGCTATGAGGCGCCGCCCGGGCGACAGGAGCGGCTTCACGTCATGATCGAGATCCGGCATGTCGGCCATGCCTTCGGGGAGCGCGTGGTGCTGCGCGACCTCACCCTCGATCTCGCGGAGCGGCGCATCGCGGTCGTCGGCGGCAACGGCAGCGGCAAGAGCACCTTCGCGCGCCTGCTCAACGGGTTGCTGGTGCCGACGCAAGGATCGGTGCGGGTCGACGGGCTCGACACGCGCCGCGACGGCCGGACGGTGCGGCGCAAGGTCGGCTTCGTGTTCCAGAATCCCGACAACCAGATCGTCCTGCCGGTGGTCGCGGAGGATCTCGCCTTCGGGCTGAAGAACCTCGGCCTGCCGAAGGACGAGATCGCGCGGCGCGTGGACGAGGCCCTGCGCCGCTACGATCTCCAGGACCTGGCCGACCACCCCGCCCACCTCCTCAGCGGCGGGCAGAAGCAGCTGCTCGCCATCGCGGGCGTGCTGGCGATGGCTCCCGACGTGATCGTGTTCGACGAGCCGACGACGCTGCTGGACCTGCGCAACAAGCGCCGGATCGCGCAAGCCATCGACGGGCTGGCGCAGCGCGCCGTCGTGGTCTCGCACGACCTCGCCTTCCTGGAGCATTTCGACCGGGTGCTGGTGTTCGAGGGCGGGCGCGTCGTCATCGACGACCGCCCCTCGGCGGCGCTCCCGGCCTACGTGGCGATGATGTCGTGACCCCGTACGTTCCGGGCGCCAGCTCCGTCCATCGTTGCCCGCCGGGGGCGAAGATCCTCGCGCTCGTCGGGGCCGGCACCCTCCTGTTCGCGCTGCCGCGGCTCGATCTCGCGCTCGCGGGGCTCGGCCTCGCCGGTCTCCTCTACCGGATCGCCGCCATTCCGCCCCGCCTCGCCTGGGCGCAGCTGCGGTCCCTCGCCTGGATCCTCGCGGTCCTGGTCCTGGTCCAGTTCGCCCTCGACGGCTGGCTCGCCGGCCTGCTGGTGGCCGCCCGCCTCGCCGCCCTGGTGCTGCTCGCCGGCCTCGTGACGCTCACGACCCGCAGCTCCGACCTGATCGAGGCGCTGCAACGCGGCCTGTCCTGGCTCAGGCCCCTGGGCGTCAATCCCGCCAAGGCCGGCCTCGCCATCGCGCTCACCCTGCGCTTCATCCCGGTGCTCGCCGCCGTCACCGCGGAGGTGCGCGAGGCGCAGCGGGCCCGGGGCCTGGAGCGCAGCCTGGTGGCGCTCACCGTCCCGGTCGTCGTGCGCATGCTGAAGATGAGCGACGACATCGCGGCGGCGATCGACGCGCGGTCCTACGATCCGGACCGGGCCGGCCGCTGACGCACCTCCCTCCCGATCCCGATCTCCTGATCCCAAGGAACCCCATGTCGACCCGTGACATCGTCTTCGTCGCGCTCTTCGCCGCCCTCACGGCGGCGCTCGGCCTGTTCCCGCCGGTGGTCCTGCCGGTCGTCGGCGTGCCGATCACCGCGCAATCGACGGGGGTGATGCTCGCCGGCGCGATCGCGGGGGCGAAGCGCGGCGGGGCGGCGCTCGCCCTGTTCGTCCTCCTGGTCTGCGCCGGGCTGCCCCTGATGGCCGGCGGGCGCGGCGGGCTCGGCATCGTCATGGGGCCGGGGGGCGGCTTCGTGCTGATGTGGCCGGTCGCCGCCTTCGTCATCGGGCTCCTCTACGAGCGCAACCTGCGGACCCTGACCGTCTGGAAGGAGGCGCTGATCCTCGTCCTCGGCGGCGTCGTGCTCACCTACGCGGTCGGCATCCCGTGGATCGCCGCGGTCGCCCGGGTCGATCTCGCGAAGGCGGCGATCGGCTCGGCCTGGTTCCTGCCCGGCGACGCCGCGAAGGTGGTCCTCGCGATCCTGGTCGCCCGGGCCGTGCGCCGGGCCTATCCGACGCTGCAGCCACGCTGAATCCCATCGTCGACGAGTGGCCGATAACCGGTTGACCCTGCCGGACGACGCGCGTAGGGTCCCCGCCACTCTCTCAAGGGCAGGCTTTTCGAGCGGCATGCGTACGGTCCTTATTGTAGCGGAGGCGCCACCGAAGGGGCGGGCTTGAGAAGCCCGGCATCCCATGGGTGGCGCATGCAGGGTCCTTCGGGGCCCTTTTTTGTTGCGTAAAACGGACCCGAGAGCGCGGACGAGACCAAGGAACGGAGCGCGGCGATGAGTGCGGGCGAGGTCATGACGGGCGCCGAGATGGTGATCCGGGCGTTTCAGGATCAGGGCGTCGATACCCTGTTCGGCTATCCGGGCGGCGCGGTGCTGCCGATCTACGACGCGCTCTTCCACCAGGACACGGTGAAGCACATCCTGGTCCGGCACGAGCAGGGCGCGGTGCACGCGGCCGAGGGCTACGCCCGCTCGTCGGGGAAGGTCGGCTGCGTGCTCGTCACCTCGGGGCCGGGCGCCACCAACATCGTCACCGGGCTGACCGACGCGCTGCTCGACTCGATCCCGCTCGTCTGCATCACCGGCCAGGTGCCGACCCACCTGATCGGCTCCGACGCGTTCCAGGAATGCGACACGGTCGGCATCACCCGCAGCTGCACCAAGCACAATTACCTGGTCAAATCGATCGAGGACCTGCCGCGGATCCTGCACGAGGCGTTCTACGTCGCCTCGCACGGCCGTCCCGGCCCGGTCGTCGTCGACCTGCCGAAGGACATCCAGTTCGCCAGCGGCGTCTACCGCCGCCCGGTCGACAACAGCCACAAGACCTACAACCCGCAGACGCAGGGCGATCCGGAGAAGATCCGCGCCGCCGTGGCGCTGATGGCCGGTGCGCGCCGCCCCGTCTTCTACACCGGCGGCGGCGTGATCAACTCCGGCCCCGAGGCCTCGGCGCTGCTGCGCGAGCTCGCCCGCGCCACCGGCTTCCCGGTCACCTCGACGCTGATGGGTCTCGGTGCCTTCCCGGGTTCGGACCCGCAGTTCCTCGGCATGCTCGGCATGCACGGGACCTACGAGGCGAACCTCGCGATGCACGAATGCGACGTCATGGTCTGCATCGGCGCGCGCTTCGACGACCGCATCACCGGCCGGCTCGACGCGTTCTCGCCGTTCTCCAAGAAGATCCACGTCGACATCGACGCCTCCTCGATCAACAAGACCGTCAAGGCGGATATCGGCATCGTCGGCGATTGCGGCGCGGTGCTCGCCGACATGCTGCGCGAGTGGCGGGCGGTGACGCCGGAGCCCGACCAGGGCCGCCTGACCGAGTGGCTGTCGAAGATCCGCGGCTGGAAGGCGCGCGAATGCCTCGGCTACTGGCCGTCGGGCACCACCATCAAGCCGCAATACGCGGTCCAGCGCCTCTACGAGGCGACCAAGGATCGCGAGACCTACGTCACCACGGAGGTCGGCCAGCACCAGATGTGGGCGGCCCAGTACTACAAGTTCGACGACCCGAACCGGTGGATGACCTCGGGCGGCCTCGGCACCATGGGGTACGGCCTGCCGGCGGCGATCGGCGCCCAGCTGGCGCACCGCGGCGCGCTGGTGATCGACATCGCCGGCGAGGCCTCGATCCAGATGAACATCCAGGAGATGTCGACCGCCGTGCAGTACCGCCTGCCGGTCAAGATCTTCATCCTGAACAACGAGTACATGGGCATGGTGCGCCAGTGGCAGCAATTGCTGCACGGCTCGCGCTACTCCGAGAGCTATTCCGAGAGCCTGCCCGACTTCGTCAAGCTCGCCGAGGCCTACGGCGCCAAGGGCATCCGCTGCTCCGATCCCGGCAGCCTCGACGCGGCGATCGCCGAGATGCTCGACTATGACGGCCCGGTCATCTTCGACTGCATCGTCGACAAGACCGAGAACTGCTTCCCGATGATCCCGTCGGGCAAGGCGCATAACGAGATGCTGCTCTCGGACTACCTCGGCGAGACCGGGGCGGACTTGGGCGACGTGATCTCCGACGAAGGCAAGATGCTGGTCTGAGCGGGCAGGGCAGGACGATGAACGCCATGAACACCCATTATCCCGATCCGGTCCGCGTCGAGCCGGTGAACCGCCACACGCTGGCGGTCATCGTCGACAACGAGCCCGGCGTGCTCGCCCGCATCGCCGGCCTGTTCTCGGGCCGCGGCTACAACATCGAGAGCCTGACCGTGTCGGAGACCGAGGAGGCCCGGCACATCTCCCGCATCACCATCGTGACGGCGGGCACCAACGCAGTGATCGACCAGATCAAGGCCCAGCTCGATCGCCTCGTGCCGGTGCACCGGGTGGTGGATCTCACGCTCCAGGGCGACTCGCTCGAGCGCGAGCTCGCGCTCGTGAAGGTGGCCGGCAAGGGCGAGCACCGGGTCGAGGCGATGCGGCTCGCCGCCGCCTTCGGCGCCCGCACCGTCGACGCGACCCTGTCGTCGTTCGTCTTCGAGCTGACCGGCACGACCGACGAGATCGACCGCTTCGTCAAGCTGATGGCGTCGGTGGGCCTCGTCGAGGTGTCGCGCACCGGCGTCGCCGCGATGGGGCGCGGGCCGGAGGCGATGTAGCGCTCACGCTACTCGGCGGGCGGGGCGCCGGTGCGGCCCGCATCGCCGAATTCGCGCTCGAATCGGCGCACGGCGTACAGGATGGCGGTCAGGCCCGTTACCGATACGAACGTCGCGAAAGCCAGCATCACCAGCGTGGCGTCCCAAGGCATCGTCACTCCTCCCGGCGCAGAAGTCGGATCATAGCCTGACCGAAGCAATGTAAGGCGAGAGACGCCGTGAACCAAGCGAGGCCTGACCGTTTCAGGGTCGCATCCGGGGCGTTGACCATCGGCACGATGATGGCAGCGCCCGCGATGGCAATTGCCAAAGCGTTCACATAAGCCACAAACAGTTTGATGTGCTCGTTCAGACGCTTCGCCAGATGCTTGCGACGCGCAGCGATCTCCGCCGCATTGGACGCTGCCTCGGTCACGTGGGCCGCCTCACCAATTGATGACGTAGCGTAACTGATCGAACCTTCGCCGTCGATATCCGTCTCCAGATGCAAAAACGCCTCCCCCATGGCGGGAGAGGCGAACCACGTTTGCATTCTTCAGCGTGAGCAGACGGGCAAGGGAGTTCAAAGCCAAGGCTGGCTCACCGCCGGCCCCGGCATCCGAACTCCACCACCTCAGCGCGCGCCCTTGCCGTCCCCGTCGCGCATCGCGCCGGTCGGCTCCTGCACGTGGGCCTCGAGGAACCACAGCTGCTTGTCGACTGCGCGGGAGACCTCGGTGAACAGGTCGGCGGTGTCCGGGTCGCCGGCCTCGTCGGTCTGGTCGATGTTCTCGCGCACGGCGTTGGCATAGGCCGCGTAGCGGTCGATCAGGGCCGAGAGGTGGTCGGCGATGGCGTAGATGTCGGTCGGGTAGGGGGTCAGCTTCGAGGAGGCGGACACCACCGTGGCGGTGCCGACCGCCGTCCCGCCGAGCTGCACGGCCCGCTCCGCGACCTTGTCGTTGAGGTCGTCGATCTCGGTGCGGAACCCGTCGAGCATCAGGTGGATGCCGATGAATTGCGGGCCCTTCAGGTTCCAGTGCGCCTGCTTGATGTTGAGCGCCAGGTCGATGCCGTCGGCGAGCCGCGCGTTGAGGGTCTCGATCGACACGCGCTTGGCGTTCGAGTCGGTGTTGTTGCGGGTGCGGTGCTGGCGCGGGGAGCCGGCCTTGCCTTGCGAGTCCGTCATGTCGGTCACTCCGTGGATTTCCCGCAACAACGAGGCCGAGGGGCGGCCGTTCCGATGCTGCGGTAAGGTTTGTGGCCCATCCCCGGGCCTTTCGGCCGGGGCGGTGGGACGGTCCCGGGCCGGGTCCGTCCGATGACGAAGGAGCTAGGGCGGGGTACCCCGCCGGACAGCCTTCCCTCCGCAAAGCTGCCCTTCCGTCAGAGCATCGGCTGGCCGCCGGTGACCGGCACGAGCGCGCCGGTCATGTAGCTCCCCTCTCGCGAGGCGAGGAGCACGTAGGCGGGCGCCAGCTCGGCCGGCTGGCCGGCGCGGCCGAGGGGCGTGTCGGCGCCGAGCTGCTCGATCTGCTCGGGGCTCTTCACGATGGGCTGGATCGGCGTCCAGACCGGGCCGGGAGCGACGCAGTTGACCCGGATGCCCTTGGGCGCAAGCAGGTTCGACAGCCCGACCGTGAGCGTGCTGATCGCCCCCTTGGTGGCGGCGTAGACCAGCATGCTGGCATCGGCGACCTTGGCCTGCTGGCTCGTCGAGTTCACGATCGCCGAGCCCGGCCGCATGTGCGGCACCGCCGCTTGCGCCAGGTAGATCATCGCGAAGACGTTGGCGCGGAACGAACCCTCGACATCGTTCGCGGTGACGTCGTCGAGGCCCTCGTTGACCACCTGGGCGGCGGCGTTGTTGACGAGCACGTCGATGCGGCCGAACTCCGCGGCGGTTTTTGCGACGATCGCCCGGCAATGCGCCTCGTCGCGCAGGTCGCCCGGCAGCAGGAGGCAGCGCCGGCTGGCCTTCTCGACCCAGGCCTTGGTCTCCCGCGCGTCCTCCTCCTCCGCGTCGAGGTAGGAGATCGCGACGTCGGCGCCCTCGCGGGCATAGGCGATCGCGACCGCCCGGCCGATGCCGGAATCGCCCCCGGTGATCAGCGCGATCCGGTCGGTGAGCAGGCCCTTGCCGACGTAGGATTCCTCGCCGTGGTCGGGGGCCGGGTCCATCGGCCCGGTGAGGCCGGGGCGCGGCTGCTGCTGCGCGCCGGGGAAGGGCGGCCGGGGATAGGCCGCGCGGGGATCGTCGCTCATCGGGAGCCTTTCAGGAACGCGCCGGCGGTGCGTAGGGACAGCGCCATGATGGTCAGGGCCGGATTGGCCGCGAGGGAACTCGGGAACACCGAGCCGTCGCAGATCCAGAGGTTCTCGACCTCGTGGCTGCGTCCGAAGGAATCGACCACCGAGGCCTCGGGGTTCCGGCCCATCCGGCAGGTGCCGAGCGTGTGGGCGACCCGCTCCAGCACCCAGACGTCGGAGGCGCCGGCCGCCTCCCAGATCTCGCGCATCACCTGCGTGGCGTGGGCGTTCAGCGCGCGCTCGTTCGGCCCGTAGCCGAAGCTGATATGGGCTTTTCGCATCCCGAGCGCGTCGGTCTCGTCCGACAGGGTCAGGACGTTCGCGTCGCAAGGGAGCGTCTCGCCGTTGATGCCGATCCCGGCGACGCGGTTGTACCGGCGAAGATACTCGGTGAGCGCCGGCCCCCACAGGCCGCGGCCGCGGGCGACCGCGTTGGCCCAGGTCAGCGGCTCGACGCCGAGGCTCTGCACCAGGTAGCCGCCGGCGAAATCGGCGCCCTTCGGCCGGGTGAAGTCCTCGGTGATGAGCGAGGACGGATAGCCCCGGTTCATCCCGACCTCGTCCGCGAAGGTGCCCCAGACCTGCGTCGCGACGTGGCCGATGTAGTTCCGCCCGACCTGGCCGCTGGCGGTGGCGAGGTCGAGATGGAGCAGCAGCCGCGGCGTCTCGACGGCGCCCGCGCACAGGATCAGGTGGGCGCAACGCTGCCGGTGGTCGCGGCCGCCGCTGCGGTAGATCACACTGGTGATCCGCCCGGCCCGGTCGCGCTCGACCCCGTGCATGCGGGCCCCGGCCCGGATCTCGGCTCCCCGCGCCACCGCCAAGGGCAGGTAGGTCACGTCCATGCTGGCCTTGGCGCGGGTGCGGCAGCCCTGGTGGCAGAAGCCGCAATTGATGCAGGCCCTGCGCTCCGGCACCGCCGGATCGACCGTGAAATCGCGCGAGACCACCGCCGCCGGCGCGTCGGTCGCCGCGATGCCGAGGCGGTCGCAGGCCGAGGCCATCAGCTGGGCCGGGCCGTTGCGCGGGACCGGCGGCAGCGGGAAGCGCCGCCTCTCGTCCCACGGATAGGGGGTGGGCCCCGACGTGCCGATGAACGCCTCGACGCGGTCGTAGAACGGCACCAGCTCGGCGCGGTCGATCGGCCAGTCGCAGCCCTCGCCGCTCTCGGAGTTCAGCCGGAGATCGCGGGGATCGGCCCGGGGCACGAAGGCACCCCAATGCAGGGTCGAGCCGCCGACTCCGGTGCCGCTGTTGTTGCCGCCGAAGGCCTCCGGCGTCGAACCGCCGCTCAGGCGCTCCTCGGTCCAGTAGATCTCGTCGGCCAGCGTCTCGTCGAAGCCGTAACCGGCGGGATCGAAGTTCGGCCCGGCCTCGAGTGCCACGACCTTCAACCCTGCCGCGGCGAGTTCGGCGAGGAGCGGCGCACCGCCCGCCCCGGTGCCGACCACCACCACGTCGACGACCTCGTCGGTGCTGTAACGGTTCTGCCCCGAGAGGTTCATCGGGCGTCTCCAACGGTCTCGAGGACAGGGGCTTCCCAAGGCTCGCGTTCGTTCAGGCCGGTCAGGCGGTAGCCGGGCAGGGCGTCGGCGTCGTCGCCCCCGGCCCCGATTCCGGTGAAGCCGATCGCCGCGAGACCGGCCGGGTGGGCGAGGAAGGTGCGCACCGCTTCGCCGCGCAACTCCTCGAACCAGCAGGTCATCAGGTCGGGCGCGAGGCCACCCGGAATCTCCGGCAGGTCGCCGGAGGTCGCGCGGGCGAGGAGGGCGTCCTGCTCCGAGCCGCCGAGCGCCGTGAACGGGCGCCCGTAGGATTCCCGCGCCGCCCCGTCGAGGGTGCGCAGGGCCCGGGCATAGGCCTCCGGGTCCGGCGGCAGGGCGGCGAAGCGCCAGCCGTCGCCGGGGCCGGTCGCGAGCCGGGCGTCGATGCGGCGGGCGAGGTCGATCTGTCCGGGGCCCGACTGCGGCAGCACCCGGTCGAGGCAGGCTGTCAGCGTCGCGCGCTCCTCCGCGCTCAGGCAGAACGGGCCGTCCGGCTCGCGCATCCGCTCGCGCAGGGTGGTGCGCAGGCGGGTACTGACCCGCTCCGACCCCATCAGGGCCGCGAAGGCGGGCGGCAGGGTCGGCGCCTCGGCGGCTCGCGGCGGCGCCGTGACGAGGTCGCGGATCAGCGCCGCCAGCATCTCCGGCCGCTCCAGCGGCAGCAGGTGGCCGGCGCCGGCGGCCACCTCGTGCCGGTGGCAGGCGAGGTGCGGCAGGGTGAGCGCCGCCTGCGCCTCTGGCCCGAGATCGCCGTCCTGCGCCCCGCTCACCACCAGCGCCGGGGTGGACAGGGTGCCGATGCGCCCGCGCCAATCCTCGTTGGCGCCCCCGGCGAGCCAGGCCTTCCAGGCCTCGGGGTTCGCGCGCAGCACGTCCTCGACGGTCCGGGCATGATCCTCCGGATCGAGGGGCGCCCCGACATTCGCCGAGACGAAGCCTTCCGCCTCGCGCCTCCGGGTCTCCGGATCGGCGTCGATCCAGGCGATCATCGCCTGCCGACGCTCCTCTTCCATCGGCTCGGGGGAGGGCGGCGAGCCAGCCAGCAGCACCAGCCCGGCGAGGCCGGCGAGCGCCGGATCGCCGTCCTCGCTGCGACGGGCGAGCGCGAGGGCGACCTTCGCCCCCATGCTGTTGCCGGCGATGAACCAGGGCCCGGGCGGGGCCTCGGCGGCGATGCGGGCGGCGACGTGGTCGGCCATGGCGGCGACGCCGCAACCCGGATGCCCGGCTTCGTCGCCGAAGCCCGGCAGGTCGATGGCGACGCAGCGCAGGTGAGGCCCGAGACGCTCGGCGAGGGGGCGCCAGGTGCGGGCGCTGCCTCCGAGGAAGTGCAGGCAGAAGAGAACGGGTCGGTCAATCATGCTCGCGAGATCGCGCGACGCTGCGCTGCGTCAACGGCGGCGCGCCCGCGGCGCCTTGCAGCACCCCCGGATGATGTGTCGAGTCGTCAACGTGTCGAGCGGGCCGGAGGACGGCGTCTCGACCGGTCTCCGGCGGCCGCGGCGGACGCGAAGCCTTGGTCGGACGGGAAATCGACGTCCGGCGATTGATACGATATCCGGCTTCTTCGTCAGGCCGAGGGGATGGAGCCGGCAGCATTCGCCACGCCGTCGACCGCGTTGACCTATGTTAAATTTTTCCGATGACGACGCCGGAACTGGCGCCTCATCCTCGGCGAAGAGCGGAGAGAGGCGCGCGAGGCTCGTCACATCTCGCCGAGGATGCCGGGCACAGCCCCTGATCTGCGCCGATCGGAGGAAACACTCGGCACGTCGCGAGCCCCGGACGCGCGAACGCCGCGCGGGTGGGCGGTCCGCGCGGCGTTCGCGAGGGGACGCCGCGGCTCGCCCGGGGCGGCCGCGGCTCCGAAGATGTTAGTTCTTGGCCTTGTCGACCAGGGCCTTCTCCTTGATCCACGGCATCATGCCGCGGAGGCGCTCGCCGACCTCCTCGATCGGGTGGGCGGCGTTGCGGGCGCGGGTCGCCTTGAACGAGGTCTGGTTGACCTTGTTCTCGAGCATCCAGTTGCGGGTGAAGGTGCCGTTCTGGATGTCGGTGAGCACGCGCTTCATCTCGGCCTTGGTCTCGGGCGTGATGATGCGCGGGCCGGTCACGTACTCGCCGTACTCGGCGGTGTTCGAGATCGAGTAGTTCATGTTGGCGATGCCGCCCTCGTAGATGAGGTCGACGATCAGCTTCACCTCGTGGAGGCACTCGAAATAGGCCATCTCGGGGGCGTAGCCGCCCTCGACGAGGGTCTCGAAGCCGGCCTTGATCAGCTCGACGAGACCGCCGCAGAGCACGACCTGCTCGCCGAACAGGTCGGTCTCGCACTCTTCCTTGAAGGTGGTCTCGATGATGCCGGCGCGGCCGCCGCCATTGGCCGAGGCGTAGGACAGGCCGAGGTCGTGGGCGTTGCCGGAGGCGTCCTGGGCGATGGCGATCAGGGTCGGCACGCCGCCGCCGCGCAGGTACTCCGAGCGCACGGTGTGGCCGGGGCCCTTCGGGGCGACCATCAGCACGTCGAGGTCGGCGCGCGGCTCGATCAGGTTGAAGTGGACGTTGAGGCCGTGGGCGAACAGCAGGGCGGCGCCCTGCTTCATGTTCGCCTGGAGCGAGTCGCGGTAGATCTCGCCCTGCAGCTCGTCGGGGGTCAGCATCATGACGACGTCGGCCTCGCGGGCGGCGTCGGCGACCTCCATGACCTTGAAGCCCTCGGCCTCGGCCTTCTTGGCGCTGGCCGAGCCCTTGCGGAGGGCGATCACCACGTCCTTCACGCCGGAATCGCGCAGGTTCAGCGCGTGGGCGTGGCCCTGGCTGCCGTAGCCGACGATGACGACCTTCTTGCCCTTGATCAGATTGATGTCGGCATCACGATCGTAATAGACCCGCATGGCGGCTCCCCCTTTGTGCAGATGGCGAGAATCTCGAACGCTCCGGGCGCTGGAGCGGCCGTGCGACGGGCGGCTTGTAGCGGCGTGATTCGCGTCAGGGAATAGGCTATGCGCGCGGACGCGCACATGGCTGCCAAGTTCGTTGCGCGGAATCGGCCCTTCCGGGCGCTGACAGGGGATCGGCATGACGCAACGGGCGACGCCCGCCGAATTGGTGGAGTTCTGGCGCGAGGCCGGGTTCGACCGCTGGTTCAAGGCCGATCCGGCCTTCGACGCCGCCTGCCGGGCCTACCTGCCGCTGCACGAGGCGGCGGCGCGGGGCGACCTCGCGGCCTGGGAGGAGAGTCCGGAGGGCGCGCTCGCCCTGGTGCTGCTGCTCGACCAGTTCCCCCGCAACCTGTTCCGCGGCACGCCCCGGGCCTGGGCGACCGACGCGGCGGCTCTCGCCGCCGCCGACCGCGCGATCGCGCGCGGGCTCGACGCCGCGATCGCGCCGGATTTGCGCGCCTTCCTCTACATGCCGCTGATGCACGCCGAGGATCCGGGCCACCAGGAGCGCAGCGTCGCGCTGTTCACCGCGCTCGGCATCCCGGTCAACCTGAAGGCGGCGCACGAGCACCGCGCGCTGATCGCGCGCTTCGGCCGCTTCCCGCACCGCAACGCGGTGCTCGGCCGCCCGGAGAGCGCGGCCGAGCGGGAGTACCTCTCGGGCGAGGGCGCGTTTCGCGGCTGAGTCGCGCGGTCCTGAGGGGACCTCGTCACGCCGGCAGCGGCAGCCCCTCGCGGGCGAAGGCGCGCTGCACGGCGGGGCGCTCGGCCATGCGGAGGGCGTGCTCGGTCCAGTACGGGAACTGGCGGGCCATGTCGTAGCCGAGCACCTGACCGCGGCCCCAGTGCCAGAACACCAGGAGGTAGGGGTCGGCGACGCTGTAACGCGTGCCGGCCGCCCAGCCGCCCCGGGACAGGCCGACCTCGATCATCGTCCACAGGTCGGCGCAGGTCTCGTGCCCTCTAGCCTTCACGTCCTCGATCGCCGCCGGATCGGTGGCGTAGCGCTCAGCCCGGCGGATATGGGCGTAGGCCGGATGGATGGTGGAGGAGATCCAGGCCAGCCACTCGGCGCACCGGGCCTCCTCCCGCGGATCCTCCGGCCACAAGCCGGCCTGCGGGTGGGTCCGCGCGATGTAGCGCAGGATCGCCGGGTTCTCGGTCAGCACCCACTCGCCTTCCGCCAGCGCCGGCACCCGGCCCTTTTGGTTGATGGCGAGGTAGCGGCCGCCCCGCTGCTCGGCGGTGGCGAAGTCGACCCTCACCGCCTCGAAGGCGGCGCCGGTCTCCTCGAGGGCGATGTGGGGTGCCAGCGAGCAGGCGCCCGGCGAGTAGTAGAGCGTGGGGGTGTCGGACAACGGGGCCTCCCGGCGCGAGCCGCCACCCCGGCCGGCCGGGGGGCGCCCCGCTCCTTAGCCCGAAGCGGGCCCGGAGCGATACCGCCCCGGGCGCGGGTCCTCAGCCGGAGACCTGCGGGCGGGCCGCCACGGTGCCGGCCGGGCGCTGGCGCCGCACCACCAGCCAGGCCAGCGCGCAGAGCACGATCGCGCCCTGGACGGCCAGCGCCTCCCAGCTCCCGTTGAAGCCGAGCTCGGTGACGAACTCCGGCACGCCGTCATTGTGCACCGGCACGATCACCTGCTCCTGGAATTCCTGGATCGCCGCCCCGACGAGGCGCAGGCCCATCACGAACAGGAAGGCGGAGGTGAGCAGGAAGACCGGGCGCAGCGGCAGCCGCAGGGCCAGCCACTGCATCGCCACGAACACCACCGCGAGGGCGAGCGCCGCCGCGAGGAGGCCGCCGAGGAGGGAGGCGTCGAAGCCGCCCACCGTGCGGGCGAGGGCGTGCAGGAACAGGACCGTCTCGGCGCCCTCCCGGAACACCGCCAGGAAGGCGATGCCGCCGAGGGACAGGACGGTGCCGGCGCTCATCGCCCGCTCGGCCATGCGGTTGATCTCGGCCTTCCAGGCCGCCGGGTCCTGGCGCAGGAACAGCCAGCCGCTCATCGTGAACATCAGGCCGGCCGCGACCAGCATGACGCCGGCCTCGATCAGGTCGTTGTGGTTGCCGTCGAAGAAGGCCTCGAACACCCAGGCCATGGCGAAGCTCGCCAGCACCGCGAGGCCGGCCCCGGCATAGAGCGGGCGGATGCGCTCCGCCGCGCCGGCCCGGCGCAGGAACGCCGCGAGGGCCGCGACGACCAGGAGCGCCTCCAGCCCCTCGCGGAACAGGATGGTGAAGGCCTGCGCGAAAGTGGATCCGTCGGCCATGGGGTGCTCCTCGCTCACGTCGTCCGGACGCGCGACGCCGCCTCCGTCGGCGCTCTCTTAGGCGAGGAAATCGCGACTTTCAAATGCCACGACCTTGTTTTGTATGATTCCAAACTGGCATCCGCCAAGTCTAAATGCGGGATCGAGGCTTCATGCAATGAAGAGATGCCATGCTGTTCCGGCAAGATCTGGAAATCAAGGATCTGATGCTTTCCGCCGCGCGGCGTCGACAGGAAGGTGTCGTCGTGCGGGAGCGGTCGCCCCCTCAATCTGCGTCACGTCCTGTCGAGTCCTCCTGATCCTCCTCTCGCCCCGCCCCAGCGAGCGGGTCGCCTTGCGGCCGAGGTGGTGGCGGCTCGGCGCCGGCCCTGTCACCGGAATTCAAGACAATTGCTTAACGGCCGGAAACTCCGCCTTAAGACAACCTTCAGGTCGGAGCGCGGCGTTAACATCCGGGTAGGGCTCGTAGCGGTTAGCTGCACGCGAATGGATCGCCCGAAAGGATTTGGCAGTGATCGAGACCAGCAGCCTTGCCGCGGCGCTTCCGCCGGCCGCGGTCGCGGCGGCCACGCGGAACGACGTTCGTCCCTCGTCGCGGACCGGCCCCGACATCCCCCTCGACCCGGCGGTGACCCTGGACCTGAGCCGGGAGGCGGAAGCGACCGCGATCCGGACCGTGCCGCCGCAGGAGGCCACCGTGAGCACGGCCCGGTACCGGCGCGACCCCGACAGCCGTCAGATCGTGTTCCAGGTCGTCGATCCGAAGGGGGAGGTGATCGAGCAGCTTCCCTCGGAGGCGATCCTGCGGGCCCGGACCTATGCCCGCGAGGCGGAGGCCCGGGCGGCCGAGATCGGCACGGCGGTGGCGCGGTCGGCCTGAGCCGGCGAGGTGCCGCCCCGCTTCCAGGCATCGGCCCCGATCGCGAAGGGATCGGCCCCGATCCTGACGGGATCGGCCCCGATCCTGAAGGGATCGGCCTGATGGCCGAGCATCGCCGCCGCTCCATATCCTGTACGATCGGGCCACGACGGGCGCCGCGCCCGCGACGAGAGCCGCTCGAGCCGATCTGCACCTGGAGCCCGACGCCATGGCGACGCCGCCCTCCCTCGACGCCGCGATCTATGCCGACCTGCGCCAGGCCGTCGGCGACGAGGCGTTGCCGGTGCTGCTCGGACGCTTCAGGACGCAGTTGCAGGACTGGTCGGTGACGGGGGAGCCGGCGGCGCTCGGCGCGGCGGCGCACGGCGTCATCGCCTCGTCGGGGCTGATCGGCTTCACCCGGCTGTCGCGCCTCTGCGCCGCCCTCGAGACCGCCTGCCAGGGCGGCGACCTCGAGGAGATCCGGCGACTCGCCGCCGAGGTGAAGGCCGAGAAGGCGACGGCCGAGGCCGAGGTCGCCCGCCTGGCGGCGGCGGGCTGACGGGTCAGGCGACCCGCCGGGTGTCGGTCCAGGTCGCGCCGCCGGCCAGCCGATAATCGACGCTCTCGGAGAGCCGGCCGGTCGGCACGATCCGGACCGCCTCCGGGCGGGAGAGTTCGTCGCGGCGGTCGAGCGCCTCGTCGATGTCGAGGGGGGCGGGCATCTCGCCGCCGAGGCGGCGCCACCACTGCACCGCCTTCTCGCGGGCGAAGCCCGAGGCTTCGAGGTCGAGGCGCACGGTCATCGCGTCCTCGTCGCCCTCCAGCGCGACCGCCAGCACGTCCGGGCCGCGCGGGCGTCCCTCGCGGGAAAAGCGCCAGCCCGCCACCGGCCACCAGCGGGCATGGGCCTCGCGCACCACCGCGACGGTGCCGGCGGAGAGGACGGCGGTCTCGTCGTCGGCCACCGCCTCGTGCGGCATCTCCGCCTCGTCCTCCTCCGCCGGCTCGACCCAGCAGGCCTCGCAGGTGCTGGCGTTGAGCGCGATCAGAGCGCCGCAGCCCGGGCAGGGCTTGGCCCGGGGACCGCCGCCCTCGCCGAGGAGCCGCGCCCGCGCCACGGCGTTGGCCGAGAGCACGTCGATCGGCCCGTGGCGGCGCACCAGGCCGGCATAGTCGAGGACGAGGGCGTCGGTCTTGCCCTTGGCGCGGCGCAGGCCCCGGCCGACCTGCTGCACGTAGAGGCCGGTGCTCTGGGTCGGGCGCAGCAGCGCGATCAGGTCGACCTCCGGCACGTTGAAGCCGGTCGCCAGCACGCCGACCGAGGTGAGGCAGCGCAGGCGCCCGGCTCGGAAGTCGCGCACGATCCGGTCGCGCTCGCGCTTCCCCGTCTCGCCGGAGATTGATTCGCAGGAGAAGCCCTCGGCCCGGATCGCGTCGCGGACCGCGTCGGCGTGCTTCACCCCGGCGCAGAAGGCGAGCCAGGCCCGGCGCCCGGAGCCGAAGGCCACCATCTCGGCCACCGCCGCCCTGGTGATGACGTCGCGGTTCACCGCCGCCTCGAGGGCGCCCGGCACGTAGTCGCCGGCCCGCACCGGCACGCCGCTGACGTCGAGGGTCGTGGCGGTGGCCTTCGAGACGAGCAGCGCGAGGTAGCCCTCGCGGATCAGGTCGCCGACCTGGGCCTCGTAGACGATGGCGTCGAACACCCGGCCCTTTCCCTCGTCGAGGCGGCCGCTGTCGAGGCGGTAGGGCGTAGCGGTGAGCCCGACGAGGCGCATGTCCGGCGAGCGCGCCCGCACCGCGTCGAGGAAGCGGCCGTAGCGGGTCTCGGCGTCGCGGGGGATCAGGTGGGCCTCGTCGACCACCACGAGGTCGAAGCCGCCGGTCGCCTCGACCCGGTTCCACACCGACTGGATGCCGCAGAACAGGACCGGCTTCGTCTCCTCCCGTCGCCCGAGCCCGGCCGAGACGATGCCGGCCGGCGCCTCCGGCCAGAGGTTCAGGAGCTCGGCGTGGTTCTGGGCGATCAGCTCGCGGGTATGGGTGACGACGGCGATCCGGGCGCCCGGGTTGCGGACCATCGTCTCCCGCACCAGGGTGGCGATGACGAGGCTCTTGCCGGCC
The DNA here is from genome assembly GCF_003173755.1 of Methylobacterium terrae. Classification (NCBI taxonomy): domain Bacteria; kingdom Pseudomonadati; phylum Pseudomonadota; class Alphaproteobacteria; order Hyphomicrobiales; family Methylobacteriaceae; genus Methylobacterium; species Methylobacterium terrae. The sequence continues at coordinate 3,899,378 of NZ_CP029553.1, read as the reverse complement.
CCGGTCGGCAGCACGATCAGGCCGTTGCGGCCGCCGCGCGCCCAATCGGCCTGGAGCGCGTCGAGGCTCGCGCGCTGGTAGGGACGAAGCAGCATCGGGCCGCCATAGCCGGAGAACGCGTGGGCATCCAGGCTTGACGGCGTCGGGAGGCGTCCCGCCCGGCGAGCGAATCAGGGGAGTGGATTCGAACGAAGGGCGTGGGTTTCTCCTCTCCCCGCGGGCGGGGAGAGGGCCGTGTCACCGTCCAGGGGACACGGCAAGCGGAGGCGTAAGCCGGAGCGACGGTGAGGGGGTGGTACCGAAAGAGGCCCTTCCGGGAAACACCCCCTCACCCTCGCCCTGTGGGCTCGCCGCACCTCCTGAACGGAGGCACGGCCCTCTCCCCGCCCGCGGGGAGAGGAGGTTTCTAACGCCCTATATTTACTCGGCCGCCTGCAGCCACTCCGTCCGCTGCGGCGCCGTCTCCACCACCTCGTCGGTATGGACCTCGAACTTGGCGAGCCAGGCCGGGCCGAAGCTCGTCGAGATCGCGACGTCGGTGGCGTCGCGGCCGCGCGCCATGACGATGCGGCCGATCCGCGGCCGGTTGTGGCGCGCGTCGAACGTGTACCAGCGCCCACCGAGATAGACCTCGAACCAGGCCGAGAAGTCCATCGGGTCCGGCACCGCCGGCACGCCGATGTCGCCGAGGTAGCCGGTGCAGTAGCGCGCCGGGATGTTCATGCAGCGGCAGAAGGTGACGGCGAGATGGGCGAAGTCGCGGCAGACGCCCTCGCGCTGGGTGTGGCCGTCGAGGGCCGAGCGGGTGGCGTCGGCGCGCTGGTAGTCGAAGCGGATCCGCTCGTGCACGTAGTCGACGATGGCCTGCACCCGGGCCCAGCCCTCCGGCGTGTTGCCCAAGAGCTGCCAGGCGGTGTTCGACAGCTTGTCGGTGTCGCAGTACCGGCTGCCGAGCAGGAAGGGCAGCACGTCGTCGGGCAGGTCCTGCACCGGGTGCTGGATCGCGTCGGGGGCGTAGTCGTCGACCGCGCCGCTGTCCTCGACCAGGAAATCGGCCGAGACCGTGATGCGTCCGCCGGGCGCGACGATGCGGGTGCAGACGTTGCCGAAGGAATCGACGAACCGGCGCGCGGGAACCGGCGGGTCGATGGTCATGGTGTCGGGCGTGATCAGGTCGCCGGCCCGGGACGGATGCACGTTGAGCATCAGGACCATCGGGGTCGGGCCGGGCGTGTCGAAGGCGATCGAGTAGCCGGTGCGGATCTTCATCGTGGCGTCCACGCAAATCAAAAAACGTGGTGCCTCAATCGTCGGGCCGCGCCGATGTTCCGAGTTCTCGGCCAGTTCGGTGCACGATCCGCGCCCAAATGTTGTGCAGACGCCACACCTCACGGGCGGCGTCTGCTTCCTGACATCGGCGTCAGCTGCCGAAGACCGTGTCGACGAGGAGCTTCAGGTTCAGGATCACGATCACCGCGGCGATGCTCCAGGACAGCATCTTGAGCCAGGCCGGGATCACGAAGACGCCCATCTTGCGCTTGTCGGAGACGAAGCTGACGAGCGGGATCACCGCGAACGGCAATTGCATCGACAGCACGACCTGGCTCAGCACCAGGAGGCGTGCGGTGCCCTCGTCGCCGTAGAGACCGGTGACGATCACCACCGGCACGATGGCGATGCCGCGGGTGACGAGGCGGCGCGCCCAATCCGGCAGGCGCAGGCGCAGGAAGCCCTCCATGACGATCTGGCCGGCGAGCGTCGCGGTGACCGTGGAGTTGAGGCCCGAGGCGAGGAGCGCCAGCGCGAACAGGGTCGAGGCGAGGCCGATCCCGAGGAGCGGCGAGAGCAGGGCGTGGGCCTCCTCGATCTCCTGAACCCCGGTCTGGCCGGCGCCGTGGAAGACCTTCGCGGCCATGATCAGGATCGCGGCGTTGACGAAGAGCGCGAGCGTCAGGGCGATGGTCGAATCGGCGACCGCGAAGCGCAGCGCGCTCTTCCTCCCCGCCTCGTCCCGCGGATAGGCGCGGGTCTGCACGATCGAGGAGTGCAGGTAGAGGTTGTGCGGCATCACCGTGGCGCCGAGGATGCCGATGGCGAGGTAGAGCGCCGCCGGGTTGGTGACGATCTGGGGCGAGGGCACGAAGCCGCCGAGCACCTCGCGGATCGGCGGCGCGGCCATCGCGATCTGGATCGCGAAGCAGACGAAGATGACCGTGAGGAGCGCGATCACGAAGGCTTCGAGCGCCCGGAAGCCTCGGCGCATCAGGAGCAGGATCAGCAGCACGTCGAGCCCGGTCAGCACCGCGCCGGCGAGGAGCGGCAGGCCGAACAGGAGCTTGAGGGCGATGGCGGTGCCGATCACCTCGGCGAGGTCGCAGGCGATGATCGCCGCCTCGCAGGCGAGCCACAGCGCGATCCCGACCGGGCGCGGATAGGCGTCGCGGCAGGCCTGCGCCAGGTCGCGGCCGGTGGCGATGCCGAGCCGCGCGGCCAGCGCCTGGAGCACCACCGCCATCAGGTTCGAGAGCAGGATGACGGCGAGGAGGGTGTAGCCGAACTGCGCACCCCCGGCGATGTCGGTGGCCCAGTTGCCCGGGTCCATGTAGCCGACCGAGACCATGTAGCCGGGGCCGAGGAACGCCAGGAGCCGCCGCGGCCACGAGCCGGTGGCCCGCACCGGCACGCTCGCATTCATCGCCCCGAGGCTCGGCTCCGCCGCACCGTCTCCGGCGCGCCACGCCCATCCGTCCCGCATCCGCCCGTGCTCCGTCGCTCCCGGCCGGGCCGGGCTGCCGCCATATAGCCACTGCTATATTGATTTGAGAAGGCTGAATTCCAGGGACGGGTCAGGCCCGCCGATCGCGGAAGAACTCGCGCAGGAGCGCGGCGGCCTCGCCCTCGCGAAAGCCCCCGTAGACCTCCGGCGCGTGATGGCAGGTTGGCTGGTTGAAGAAGCGCGGTCCGTTCTCGACGGCGCCGCCCTTCGGGTCGGCGGCCGCGAAGTAGAGCCGGCGGATCCGCGCGAAGCTGATCGCGCCGGCGCACATCGCGCAGGGCTCCAGGGTGACGTAGAGGTCGCAGCCGGTCAGGCGCTCGTCGCCGAGGAGCGCGCAGGCGGCACGGATCGCCAGGATCTCGGCGTGCGCCGTGGGATCGCGGTCGGCCCGGGGACGGTTGCCGGCGACCGACAGCACGACGCCGTCGCGCACGACCGCCGCGCCCACCGGCACCTCGCCCCGCACCGCGGCCTCCCGCGCGGCGTCGAAGGCGAGGCCCAGAGGATCGGGACGCGGGCTCCCGCTCGCCGACGGGTTCCCGCTCGCCGAAGGGGACCCGCTTCCCGAAGAAGGCCCGCTTCCCGAAGAAGGCCCCCTTGCAAAATCGCGCATCGGTTCCACTCGCGTCGACAGGACCCGTCTGGTATCAGGCGCGCATGAACGACATCAACGACGACGAGACCGGGGCGCCGCAGCAGCGTCACGGACGGGACGAGGCATCCGCGGGCTCCCCCGAGGGACAGGCTTCCGCCAAGCGCACGGCCCCCGCCAGGGCCGCGGCGAAGCCGGCGGCCGCCGAGCCGGAGCCGGAGCGCATCGCCAAGGCGATCGCCCGGGCGGGCGTGGCCTCGCGGCGCGACGCCGAGGCGATGATCCTCGATGGCCGCGTGACCCTGAACGGCCAGCGCCTCGATTCTCCGGCGGTGAACGTCACCTCGGACGACCGCATCACGATCGACAGCGAGCCGCTGCCGACCCGCGAGCGCACCCGCCTGTGGCTGTTCCACAAGCCCCGCGGCGTCGTCACCACGGCCCGCGACCCGGAGGGACGCCAAACGGTGTTCGACGTCCTGCCCGAGGACATGCCCCGGGTGGTGGCGGTCGGCCGGCTCGACATCAACACCGAGGGACTGCTGCTCCTGACCAACGACGGCGGGCTCGCCAAGGTCATCGCCCATCCGGAGACCGGCTGGCTGCGCCGCTACCGCGTGCGCGCCTTCGGCGACGTCGACCAGGCGATGCTCGACGGCTTGCGCAAGGGCGTGACCATCGACGGGATGGAGTACGGCCCGATCGAGGCGACGATCGACCGGGCGCAGGGCGACAACGTCTGGCTGACGCTCGGCCTGCGCGAGGGCAAGAACCGCGAGGTCAAGCGCATCCTCGAGCATCTCGGCCTGTCGGTGAACCGGCTGATCCGGCTCTCCTTCGGGCCGTTCCAGCTCGGCGACCTCGAGGTCGGGCTGGTCGACGAGATCCGCACCCGGGTGCTGAAGGACCAGCTCGGCAACAGCCTCGCCGAGCAGGCCGGCGTCGACTTCACCAGCCCGGTGCGCGAGCCGATCGCCCCGTTCGGCTCGCCGAAGGCCGCCGCCCGCCAGGCGGCGCAGGATGCCGGCCCCCGCGGGCGCGATCCGGCCCGGCCGCAATTCGGCAAGCCGCCCGGCGCGTCGGCGGGCCGGCGCGCGCCGGCGCCGCGCACGGTCTGGCGCGACTCCGAGGCCGAGGCGGCGGGCGACCTGCCGAATCGCGGCCGGGTCCATCGCCGCGGCGACAGCCCGCAGGAGATCCGCGCCGCCACCGCCGACGCCCCGCGCAAGCGAGTCGGCGCCATCGCCTCGGGCGACCGGCGCGTGCTGGTCGAGCGGCTGGTGGCCCAGCCGCAGGAGGAGGCGGCGCCGCACCGCCGCACCAAGTTCCGCGGCGGCGAGGGCGCACCGGACCGCGCCCCCCGCGGCGACGACCGCCCGATGCGGCGCGACCGCGACGGCGACGCCCCGCAGCGCGGCCCGCGCGATGGCAACAGGTTCAGCGGCGCCAAGGCCGGGCTCGGCGACGAGGGCGGTCGCGGGCGCGGCTTCGGCCGCTTCGGCGGACGGCCGGAAGGCGGCGGCCGCTCGTTCGAAGGCCGCTCCGGTGGCGGCCGTTCGTTCGGGAGCGGCGGCGGGGAAGGCCGCTCCTTCGACAAGCGCGGCGAGGGCCGTTCGTTCGGCGACAAGGGCGGCGGTCGCTCGTTCGGTAGCCGCGACGAGGGTCGCGGCTTCGGCGGCGAGGGCCGCGGTCCCGGCGGCCGGAGCGGCGAGGGCCGTTCCTTCGGCGGGCGGGACGAGGGGCGCGGCTTCGGCGGCGAGGGGCGCGGCCCCGGCGGCCGGGGTGGCGAGGGCCGCTCGTTCGGCGGCAAGCCGGGCGGGGGCAAATCCTTCGGCGGCAAGCCGGGCGGCAATTCGTTCGGCGGCAAGTCCTTCGGCGGCAAGTCCTTCGGTGCCAAGCCCGGCGGCTCGTTCGCGGGCCGGGGCGAGGGGCGTCCGGGCGGCGGTGGCGGCCGGCCTGGGGGCAAGCCGTTCGGCAAGCCCGGCGGCGGCTTCCGCTCCGGCGGGGCCGGCGGCGGGGGGAAGCCCGGCGGGCGTCCCGGTGGCCGTCCCGGCGGTGGCCGGCCGCGCGGCTGAGCCTGACCGATGCGGATCGTCGGCGGTGCCTTGCGCGGCCGTAGTCTCGCCGGGCCGCGCAGCGACGCGATCCGGCCGACCTCGGATCGCTTGCGCGAGGCGATGTTCAACGTCCTCACCCACGCCTACGACGATCCGGTCGAGGGCGCCCGCGTCCTCGACCTGTTCGCCGGCACGGGCGCGCTCGCCTGCGAGGCCCTGTCCCGGGGGGCGTCCTTCGCGCTCCTCGTCGACGAGGGCGCGGAGGCGCGCGGCGTGATCCGCCAGAACCTCGACACCCTCGGGCTCGGCGGGGCGACCCGGCTGTTTCGCCGCGACGCCACCCGCCTCGGCGCCGCGCCGCCCGGCGAGGGGTTCGACCTCGCCTTCTGCGATCCGCCCTACGGCCGCGACCTCGCCCCGAAGGCGCTCGCGGCGGCACGCGACGGCGGCTGGCTGAAGGACGGTGCCCTCGCGGTGGTGGAGGAGGCGGCCTCCGCCGCCCTCGCGGCGCCGGAGGGGTTCGCCGAGCTCGAGCGCCGGAGCTACGGCGACACCCAGGTGGCGTTCTGGCGCGTCACTTCCTGACCATCTCGTCGAGGACGCCGGCAAAGCCCGCCGCCGCGACGCCGACGCCGCTCGCCGAGCGGTAGGCGTTGCCGACCCGCGTGCCCCCCGTCACGGCGGTGTGGATGCCGACGAGGGCGGCCGTGCCGTCCGCGTCGAGGACGAGCACGGGCGCGCCGGATTCCCCCGACATCGATTCGCACAGATCGCTCAGCATCCCGGTGTCCGGGGCGTCGATGCGGACGGCGCAGCCGCGGTGGATCACCGGCAGGTAGGGTCGGTCGGCGGCGTAGCCGGCGAGCGCCACCACCGCGCCCGGCCGGCTCCCCGGCAGGTCGGCGTTCGGCAGCACCAGCCAGGGCACCGGCCGCAAGGCCAGGGGCTGGCTCAAGGTGAGGATCACCCAGTCCCGGCCGATCATCCCGGGGGCGATGCCGCCGCGGCTCGGCCGGGTCGCCGCGCGCAGGTCGATCCCGGGGGCGAGGCGGAACGCCTCGATCGCGGCGGTGCCGGTATTGAGGTCGCGGGCCTGGCCGGAGACGAAATGGATCTGGTGCGGCTTGACCCAGGTATCGAGCCGGGCGTCGAACAGGCAGTGGGCGGCGGTCAGCACGTGGCGCGGCCCGACCAGGGTGCCGGTGCAGTGGCTGCGATGGGCCGGGCCCTGGACCACGTTGACCCGGCCGATCGCGGTGAAGGGCCAGGCCGTCGGCTCCATCGGCACGCGCTTGTCCGGCTGGGGACCGTGCGGTGCCGCCTGCGACCGGGCCGCGTCCGGCGCGGCGAGCCCGATCGCCAGCATGGCGGCGGCGAGCGGGCGAAGCGGCGCCCGCCCCCTCCGGCCGAGCCCGGGCGGCATCCTCGTCGACTCCCGTCGCGTCAGCATTCGTGCGTGCATCGTACCGATCCGCATCCAGTGTTCGCGGCGCGGGCGGCAGGACGACGCCGAACCGGGTGAGGTTCGGGGTGCCGGACCGCGCCTTCGCCGTTCGCGCCTCATCCGATCGGAGGCGCCCGAGGCCGCCGCGCTCATAAATTGTTCATCTATGGCAAGAACTCCGGAACTGGCAGGCTGCCGTCGAGGTTAATCGGCCGAGTACCAGTACAGATCTCTCATCCTCGACCCGCACTCACTGGGGGCTTCATGCCGCTGCACCAGACCCTGCCGGCTGCCCGGCTGCGTGCCATGCTCCTGACCGTGACGTCGGGCTGCCTGCTGATCGCCTCGAGCGCCGGGGCGCGGGCGGCGGACGGCGACGGGCTCGACTTCCTGCGGCAGATCTTCTCGCCCCCGCAAGCCACCTACGCGCCGGCCCCGGTGGCGCAGCCCTACGCCGTGCAGCCCTACGACGCGCCGATCCGCCAGCGGGCGAGCCGCCGCAACCGCCTCGCGGCCCAGGCCAAGGCGATGCGCGGCCGCACCCGCTACGTCGCCCTGCCGAAGGCCGACGTGAAGCAGAAGGACGACAAGCCGCTGGCGATCTCGGTGTCGCCGCTCAAGTCCCTCGACGCCCGGAATGCCCTTTTGCGTGATCCGACGCTGCGGCCCGGCGACATCGTCATCATGCCCGAGGGGCCGCGGGTGTTCCACGGCGACCCCGACAGCGACAAGCATCGGATGAGCGACTTCCAGGACGTGAACCGTCCGGGCGTCGTCGCGAGCAAGACCCGCAAGGAGCTGCTCGCCATGACGGCGCCGATCGGCGCCCTGCCGGCCGATGCGGCCCGCCGCATGATGGCGCAGTACCAGAAGGCTACCCCGGCGGCGGTGCCGACGCCCCGCGTCGAGGCGGCGCTCGCCCGCGTGGTGTACCCGGCCCGCTGACCGGTTGCCCGGCCTGCGGCAACGTAGGTGTGACTGACCGAACCTGAGGCGCGGCGGGGCGCGGCTCCGCTTGCTAGGATGGGGCCGGGCCGCAGACCGGCGGCCTCCCGCGTCGAGTCAGTCCGCATGTCGATCCTGAGCAGGTCGTGGAATCGCGCGTCGCCCTTCGGCGCGAGCCTGCATGTTCCCGGCGCCCCGTCACCGCTCGCCCTCGTCGGGGCCCTGGCCCTCGGTGCCGCGGCTCTCGCCGCACCGGCTCCGGCGCGCGCCGCGGACGGCGCCGTCCTGGTGGCGCAGTGCAAGAGCCTCCTGCGCGGCGCCAAGGTGCGCGGCACCGAGGTCGAGTTCCGCCAGGATCCCGAGACCGTCGGCTGCTGGGCCTTCATGGCGGCGGTGCAGGATCTCGCCGGCGTCGCCGACGGCGCCGGCCAGCCGCCGATCCTCGGCGCCTGCCTGCCGCCCGACGGCAACCGCCTGCAGCTCGTCCGGGCGGTCGTGGCCTACGGGGCCGCCCATCCCCCGGCCCTGCGCGAGAATGCCGGCGTCCTCGCCCTCCTCGCCCTGCGCGACGCCTTCCCGTGCCGCAAGGAGTAGCACGCCGCGCGGGTGATCGTCGGTATTGCTGAAGGTTCCGCGGCGTCGCGCTTGGTCGAGCGCCGCGGTTCAGCGTTCACAAGCCGTCGAGAGCGGCATGCTCATCGCTCCCGCCAGAAAAAGGTTCCCGGCAATATTTCCCGCGGCCCCGCTTGCACCGGCCGACACGGCTCATACTCTAATCAAGTAGGCGGGACGGGGCGCCGCCACCGGCGTCGTTCCCGGTCCCGAGCCCGTTCGATCGGAGGATGAGCATGGCCAAGGCCGACAGGCACAACATGGGTCCCGGCGCGCAGGGCAAGGGCTCCGGCACCGGCGCGATGACCGAGCTGCCCGAGGGCATCCTCGAGGAGAACATGGTGCTGAGCAACCGCGACAAGTCCCAGCACGGCGCGGCGCGCGGCCTCGACAGCAAGCACGTCCAGACCGAGCAGTATCACGACCACGCCGCCAACCGGCGCAACTTCGACCAGACCCTTCCCGACCGGGCCGAGCAGAACACCAGCGGCCTGGAAGGTCCGATGACCACGACCTCCGGCAGCGACAGCTCCCTGCGCAGCCAGCAGAAGTAGCCCCGGTCCTCGTACCGGCGACGAGGCCCTCGTCCCACCGGGACGGGGGCCTCGTCATGCGGGATCGTACGCGTAGTCGGGGCGAGGGATCAGGGCAGGGGATCAGGAATTGTCGCGCAGGCCGCTCGCCAGGTCGCGGTTGATCTGGATCAGCGCCGTCAGCTTGTCGGCGCTCGGCTCGACCATCGCATCGAAGGTCCGGGTGAAGACGAAGGCACCGAGGCGGGCCATCGAGGTCTTGAGTTCATCGGGCAGCGGCGCGTCCGGCTCGGTCGCCGCCGTGGAGAGGATCGTCCAGACCTTGCGGTTGAACGCCAGGGCGTCGTCCAGCGTCGGGTGCTGCGCGTCCCAATTGTCCTGGATCGCCTGCAGGCGGACCGCCGCCTTGATCAGCACCGCCGCTTCCGCCTCGCGGGGCGTCAACGCCACCTGGGCCGTTCTCGCGTAGGCGTTCGCGCCGTAGCTCATCGTCTGCCTCTCCGGCTGGCCGCTGAGGCGGCCCCGGAGCCGGTCTGCCATCGATTTGTTAAGCTCGAGTTGTGAAAGAACGCCGACGTTGCGGCATCGGGCACGGCCCGAAGACCGGGGTCTTCGCCCTCAAACCGCTACGATGTCGGCGCAAGGACCGGCCGCTATGCTGAATTTCCTCCTCGGCGCCGTCGCGGGCGCATTGATGGCCTCCGTCGCGACGGTCGCGGCCCTGCGCAATCCGGACGTGCAGGTGAGGATGGGCCTGGTCCGGCCCGAGCCGGTGGCGATCCAGGCGCGGCGCCCGGATCCGGTCTGCCCGCCGGCGCCGGCTCGGACGCATGTTCAGGCGGGAAGCCCGCAGGTCGGGCAGCCGGACATGCTGTTTGCCCGGCGCCGGTTCTGGTCCGTGGCGCCCTGATGCACTCAGACGCTGCTGAGGAGCAGCATCACCACGGTCGTCGCGGCGGTCGAGCCGAGGAAGCCGCAGAGCGCCGCGGTGAACGAGTGGGCACCGGCGGTCGGGGCGGCGAGGCGGGACTCGGACGAGGTCTGGGTGGCGCTGGTCATGGCGAGAGATCCGATCTGGCGCGCCGACGCACGGCGCGGCCCGGTGAGAGAGATGCGTGAATTGTCGGTGAAACGGTGTGCGCTACGGCACGCGCTCAGTCGCAGCGGAAGACCCGCTTCTCCTGGCGCACCGAGCGGATCGCGCTCTTGAGGTCGACCGAGGCGACCCCGAGGCCGCAATCCTCGAGCCGGTCGCGGGCATCCTCGTAGCGGTCCTCGGCATCCCCGAGGTTGTCGCAGACCCGGTCGCGGTCGCCGATGCGGGCGTCCTGGCGGGCCTGGAAGCGAAGGGCACCGGCCTCGTCGATCTTGCGCTGGGCACCGATGCAAGCCGGCTGCGCCAGGGCGGGAGCGGCGAGAAGCAGGAAGGCGGCGACGACGGGCCAGCCGAGCGGAAGACGACGTTGTGGGGACATCGCTGTACTCACGAACAGTTTTGGGATCAGAAGCTGCGGCGATCGACCTCATGGATGAGGCGTAAAGCCCAGCTTGCTTCTTGTGTTCGAGGAACGTCGGGGGCGCCCGTGGGGTTCCGCGCAAAACTGCCTAGATGGCCGGCACGCCACGGCCCGGGCGAGTGCCTTTGCGGTGTCTCAGATCGTAGCGCGGCGACGCCTCGTCGAGCGGATCGTCTCCAGGGTGACCGGGCGGAACTCGCGGGCATCGACGCCGACGTCGTATTGCCGGGTCGCCGGCTTGAGCTTGCCGTGGGAGTGGCCGTGCAGGTTCACGACGCCGCGCCCCATCCGGTTCCAGGTCCGGAAGGCGTAGTGGCACAGCACGAGGTGCTGCCCGTCCACGTCGATCTCGGCGTAATGCGCGACGCTGAGCCAGCCCGGCGCCGTCAGGGTCGCCGGACCGTCGTTGTTGCCGACGATCAGGTGCTTGTGCCCGTTCAGGGCCGCGAGCAGGGCCCGGACCCGCTCCGGCGGCGGCCCGAGGGCGAAGTCGCCGAGGTGCCAGACCGTGTCGTCCGGCGCCACCACCGCGTTCCAGTTCTCGACGAGCGCGGCGTCGTGGGTCGCGAGGTCGGGGAAGGGCCGGCGGTCGATGCGCAGGACGCGCGGGTCGCCGAAATGGGTGTCGCTCGTGAAGTACGTGGTCATGCGGCGTCCGGTCGGTCGCCCGGCCGGAGCCGGGCCGCCAACCGGAAATCCCGCGGGGCGGCGGGGTTCCGCGGAGCCTGCGCCGTCAGTTGAAGCGCACCGGCAGGGTGAAGCTCTGCTGCGCCCCCGTGAACTCCGCCGGCGCCGGCGGCAGGCTGCCGGAGGCCGCCGCCACCGCCGCGGCGTCGATGCTGCCGTTGCCGCTGCTGCCGGCGAGGGAGGCGCCGAGCACCCGGCCGGACCGGGAGACCGTGAAGCGGACCGTCGCGGTGCCGCTCGCCCCGACGCTGCGCGCCCGGCCCTGGATCGCCCCGCGCACCATCGCACCCCAGGCCCGGGCGGCGTTGGCGCTGGCGGCGGCCGAGGCGCCGCCCTGGTTCATCTGCGAGGCGGAGGCCGCGGCGCGGCGCTGGCGGGAGGCCTCGAGCCGGCGCTCCTCGGCCCGCTGCGCCTCGCGCCTCTCGTCGCGGGTCGGCTTCGGCGGCGGCTTCTTCGCCTCGATCGGCTTGGGCTTCTCGACGGGCTTGGGCTTCTCCACCGGCTTCGGCTTGGCGACGGGTTTGGGCTTCTCGACGGGCTTGGGCTCCTGCACGGGCTTGGCCACCACCGCGGCCGGCGCCTCGGCGTTGGTCGAGGTGACGACCTCCTCCTCGGGTTCCTGCACCGCCTCGGTGACGGGCTCGGGCGGTTTCTCCAGCGGCACGGCCTGGGCCGGGACCTGCTCGACCGGGGTCTCCTGCGGGGTCTCCTCGACCTTCGTGTCCGGCGGCGGCGGGGTCTCGACCGGCACCGTGTCGGACGGCGGCTCGGCCGTCGGCACGGTCGTGGGCTCGGTCACGTCGGTGGGGGTCGGCACGGCATCGGCGTCCTTCGCCTCGTTCGGCACGTCGACCGCCGCCATGTCCGGCGCGAGATCGATGGTGATCTCGTTCTCGCCGGTCGGGGTCGCGGGGCTGCGCCAGTAGGTCAGGGCGAAGAGGCCGCCGGCATGGAGCGCCAGCGCCACCAGGAAGGCGAGGCCGAGGCCCGATCCCGGCTCGCGCGGTTCCGGCGCGTCGGTCGTCACGGTGTGGCTCATCGACTTACCGCGGGGCCGCCGGGGCCGGCGCGGCGGCGGGCGTCGCCCCGCCGGACGGCGCGTTGGCGATCAGCGAGACCTTGGCGAAGCCGGCCTGGCCGACGAGGCCCATGACTTCCATGACCTTGCCGTAGGGCACGTCCTTGTCGCCGCGCACCAGCACGGTCTGGCCCGGATCCTCGGCGGCCACCGCCTTCAGGCGGGCGAGCGCGGCGTCGGCCGGCAGCGGCTCCTTGGCGAGGAAGGCCTGGCCGTCCTTGTCGACGGAGACTACCACCGGCTTCTTCGATTCGGCGCTCTTCGCCGCGGCGGTCTTCGGCAGCTGCACCGGCACGCCGACGGTCATCAGGGGTGCGGCGACCATGAAGATGATCAGCAGCACCAGCATCACGTCGACCATCGGGGTGACGTTGATCTCGGACATCGGCGCGGCGTCGAAGCCATCCTCGTCGCCGGCGCCGGCCTGCACCGGTCCCATACCCATCTGGCGGGCCTCCGGCCGCCTGCCTCAGCGGGGCAGGGGCGTCTTCTCGGGTTGAACGGGAGTAGCGATCTACTCGGCGGCGGCGCTGCGGGCGTGGTGGCCGCGGTCGCGGGCCAGCCGGTTGCCGAGGGTCTGGATGCCGGCGACGAAGGCCGACTGCACCTTGCCGAGGTCGCTCGAGAACTTGTTGTAGGCGAGCACCGCGGGAATCGCGACCACGAGGCCGATGGCCGTGGCGAACAAAGCCTCGGCGATGCCCGGCGCCACCACCGCGAGGCTGGTGTCCTGGCTCTTCGCGATCGACGAGAACGAGTTCATGATGCCCCAGACCGTGCCGAACAGGCCGATGAACGGCGCCGCCGAGCCGGCGCTCGCCAGGAACGGCAGCCCGACCTGGAGCCGCTTGACGTCGAGGGTCAGCGCCGCCCGCATGGCGCGCTCGATGCGCTCGCGCCGCTCGGCCCGGGTCTCGCTCGAATCCTGGTCGCGCCAGGCCTCCTGGGCGGCGGCCACCACCCGGGCGCTGATGCCGGAGCGGGCCTCCGGCATGCCGCCGGTGGCGACGAGGCGGCCGAAGGCCTTGGCCTGGCGCCGCGCGCCGGCGATGCGCACCAGCTTCTCGATGATGATCGTCCAGGAGACCAGGGAGGCCAGGACCAGGAGGATCATCACCCCCTTCACGATCGGGTCGGCCTGCAGGAAGAGGCCGAGGAAGGAGAAGTCGTGGCCGGCAGTCGCGGCGGGCGCGGTGGTCGGATCCATCTCGGCGGTCTCCGGGGGAAAAGGAATGAGGGGAAGCGGAGGATCAGCGCACGAACGGCGCGGCGCCCTTGGCGGAGGAGGGCTCGATCCGATCCAGGCAGGATTCGCGGGTCAGGTCCTGACCTTCGCAAGCGGCCACGTCGTTGAGCAGCACCCGGCCGACCTGGGCACAGGGGGTCGGGGATATCTCGAACTGGCGAAGCGCCGTCTTGCGGGCCGGCACCGGGCCGAGCTCGACCATGCTGCGCTTCTGGACGACCCCGTCGGGGTCGAAGGCGTAGAGGTCGAGGCGCAGGGAGCGGATCGGGCCGCCCTTGCCGTTCTCGACGACCAGCACCGCCTTGCAGGTCTCGCCGGCGGTCTCGAGCTTGTTCAGCTCCACCCGCAGCGGCGCGCCGCTCCCGTGCGTCACGGCGGCGTGGGTCACGGCGGCTTCCGCGGACTTCGTCTCCTCGGCGGGGGCCGCCTGCGCCGCCACCGAGGCGGACAGCATCAGCGACAGGCCGAGGGCCGCGTCGCGGGTGACGCGGCCGAGGCGGGCGCGGGACCGGGGCAACCCTTGCGTGAGCACGGTGGACGACTCCTCTGGGACGGCCGAGCGCGGCACGGCCACCAGCGCGCGGGCCGGCCGCCTCTCACGGGCGTCGGCGCGACGCCGTCCCGGCTCTCGCTCCTGTTCGTCGGACAAGGCCGGCGGCCCGAAGATCCCGGATACGGAGATCGCCGGCCGCCGACAGGCACGAACTAGCGAGATGACCGGGCAGGATCAAGGCCGCCCGCGAAACTCAGAGGAATTCCAATCTGTTACCGGGCCGGTGGAAAACCGCCCCGGGATGCTTCGGCAAGCCCCGCTTCCACTTCGTCCTCGCTTATTTCTTCGGCTCGGGTGCGGTCTCGGGAGCCTTGCTCTCCGGAGCCTTCGTCTCGGGAGCTTTCGGCTTGCGCGCCTGCTCGATCGCCTCGGCCTTCTCCTCGTCGGTGTCGCCGCCCTGGTCGATCGTCCGCTCGGGGTTGGCGGCCAGCGCGCGCAGGACGGTCAGAACCTGGGCGCAGACCTTCGGGTGCTTGTAGGTGTCGAGCACCACGGCGGCGTCGCGCAGGGTGCGCAGGTCGCGCACGGCCTGCTCGTTGGCGGGCTTCTGCAACTCGGCGGACTTCGCGATCACGTCCTCGAGCCGCAGGCCGACGACGTCGCAGGTCGCGCTCGGCAGCGGTGCGGCCGCGGGGGCCGGCGCGTCCTTGGCGCCGGCCGTGAGGGCGTGGCCGGCGAGGACGAGGGCGAGGAGGCCGGTCAGGACGAAGGGCGGGCGCATCGGGGTCGGGGCTCCGGTCTTGTGTGAGAGGGGTGTCGGGCTCAGTGCCCGAGGATGCGGTTGGCCAGGGCCACGATCTGGCTCGGCCGGTAGGGCTTCGGCACGAAGACCGAGTCGTCGACGGCCTCGCCCTCGCGCAGGGTGTGGCGGCCGCCCGAGGTGTAGACGACCGGCAGGCGCGGGCAGTGGCGACGGGCGTCGCGGGCCAGGGCCACGCCGTTGGTGTTGCGGGCGAGGTCGATGTCGGTGAACAGCATGTCGACCCGCTCGGCCTGCAGGATGCGGCCGGCCTCGACCGCGTCGGCGGCGGTGAGCACGCGGTAGCCCTCGTCCGCCAGGGCCTCGGCGGCGATCTCGCACACCATGGCCTCGTCCTCGACCACCAGCACCGTCTCGCAGGGGAGGGCGGCGGGCGGCACCATCGCCGCGTAGGCAGACTGGATCATCACGCAACTCGCTCCAGGAGGAGGGGGGGCCGCCGGGCGCACCGGCGACGGTTCGGAGTAGGAACCACCGGAACCTGGGCGGTGTTCGGGCCCGATCCCTCGAATTGCTGCGGTTTGGTGAGCGAAGCCTTAACCCTGCGGGACGCCCGGTTAATCCCGGCCGGAACCGGTCCCGCCCTTGCGCGCCGGCCGCCCGTGTGAGAGGCCCGGCCTCGCATTCGAGGTTCACGGAAGACGAGCGATGAGCGCCACCGCCGCCCCCTCCCTCACCCAGCAGGTCACCGAGATCGCGGCCGGCGCCCACGTCATCGCGGCGCACTGGCTCGGCCGCACCCTCGCGCTCGCCCTCGGCGACGGGGCGGTGCTCCTCGTCACTGAGCGCGGCGAGAGCACGCGGGTCGCGGCGCATCCGGAGGCCGGCATCCTGGTGGCCGCCGGCGACGGCAAGCGCCTCGTCACCGGCGGCGACGACGGACGGGTCGTCGCGGTCAAGGCGGACGGCGCCCTCGAGACGCTCGCCACCGCCAAGGGCGGCGCCTGGATCGACGCGCTGGCGCTCCACGCCGATGGCGGCGTCGCCTACGCGGCGGGCAAGCGCGTCGTCGCCCGCGACGCCAAGGGCCGCGAGAAGACCTTCGAGGCGCCCTCGACCGCCCGCGGCCTCGCCTTCGCGCCCAAGGGCTACCGGCTGGCGGTGTCGCATTACGGCGGCGCCACCCTGTGGTACCCGAACCTCGACACCCCGCCCGAGGCCCTGACCTGGAAGGGCTCGCACATCGACGTGACGTGGTCGACCGACGGGCGCTTCGTCATCACCACGATGCAGGAGAACGCCCTGCACGGCTGGCGCCTGCAGCCCGACCGCGGCCACATGCGGATGACCGGCTACCCCGCCAAGGTGCGCTCCTATGCCTGGTCCTCGGACGGGGACTGGCTGGCGACGAGCGGCGCGGAAGCCGTGATCGTGTGGCCGTTCGATTCGAAGGAAGGCCCGACCGGCAAGGCGCCGCGGGAATGCGGCGTGCGCCCGGCCCGGGTCTCGCGGGTGGCGTTCCACCCCAAGGCCCCCGTGCTGGCCGCGGGCTACGAGGACGGCTGCGTGCTCCTGATCCGCTTCACCGACGCCTCCGAGCTCCTGGTGCGCCCGGCGGTGCGGGGCAGCGCCGTGACGGCGATGAGCTGGCACGCCGGCGGCGAGCACCTTGCCTTCGGCTGCGCCGACGGCCAGGCCGGCCTCCTCAGCCTGCCGCGCTGACCGATGAGCCTGCTCGGCGCCTTCCGCCGGCGCTCGGGGCTGGACGCCGCCTCCCGCGCCCGGGTGGCGGAGATCGCCCGGCGCCTCGGCGGCTTCGGCCCGGAGGTGAGCCTGACGGTGAGCGAGATCGTCTGCGCCGACCCGGCCTGCCCGGGCACCGAGACCGTGATCCTGGTGATGGCCCCGGGGGCGCGCACGCGCGCCTGCAAGGTGGGAAAGGCCCTGGAGGCGGTGACGGAGGAGGACGTGGCGGCGGCGCTCGACCGCTGAGCCGCCGCGCGGGGCTGCGGTCGCACCGAGCGCCCTGCCTCAGTGTTGCGCCCCATCTACAGCGCACCGACCGCCCTCTCGACTAGGAGGGAGTACGGCTCCGTTTCGGGTGCCGTCAGCCGGAACAGCCGCCATGCCGCGCGCGACGTCGCACACCCCCGATCCCGCCGTCGACGCCGCGGCGCTCCTGCGCCGTCTCGCCTTCTTCGGCCTGACGGCGGTGATCCCGGTCACCGCGCTCGTGTCGCGGCGCAGCGTCGTGATCCTGGCGCCGATCGGCATCGCGCTCCTCATCATCGCGGCCCTGCTCGACGGCGCCCAGCGCCCCCTCGGCGCTGGCTTGACGCGCCTCGGCGGCGCGCGGGCGATCCTGGCCGGCGCGCTGCTGCTCGGCTGGTGCGCCCTGTCTCTCGTCTGGACGCCGTTCCCGGGCCCGGCGAGCGAGCGCCTCCTCAACCTCGCCGCCACGGTGGGGCTGACGGTGGCGGGCTACCTCGCGCTGCCGGACCGGATGCGCTCGGCCAACCTCTACCTCCTGCCCCTCGGGGTCGGGGCGGCGGCGATCGGGGCGGTGCTGCTCGGGCTGTTCAGCGGCGCCGCCTTGCGCGGCGGCTTCGAAGACGACAGCGCGCTGGAGCGCGGCGCGATGCTCCTCGCCCTGCTGGTCTGGCCCGCCGCCGCCTGGCTGCGCTCGCGCCGGCGCGACATGGAGGCGCTCGGCCTCGCCGTGGTGGTGGCGCTGGCCCTGGTGCTGGCCCCCGGCCCGGTGCCGCTCCTGGCGCTGGCCTGCGGTGCGGGCGCCTTCGCGCTCTCGGCCTGGCGCCAGCGCCTCGGCGTGCGGGTCACCGCCGGGGTCGCGGCCGGCCTCGTCGCGCTGGCGCCGCTGCTGCCCTTCATCCTGCGGCCGCTGCTGACGCCGGTGCTCGGGCCGCTCCACCCGACGGTCCTGTCCCTGAAGGCCTGGCAGCGGGTGGTGACGAGCGAGCCGCTGCGCCTCATCACCGGCCACGGCCTTGAGACCGCGATCCGCGGCAAGGTGATCGGCATGCTGCCGGCCAACGCCCCGGCCTCGCTGCTGTTCGAGATCTGGTACGAGCTCGGCATCGTCGGCGCCTTCGCGGCGGCCTTCGTGCTGTGGAACGGCATCCGCCATTCGGGCCGCGAGCACCCGGTGCTGACGCCCGGCGCGATGGCCACCGCCGCCACCGCCTTCGCCTCCGCCTGCCTCGGCATCGGCACCACCGCGAGCTGGTGGTTCACCAGCGTGACCGTGGTGGTGCTGATCTTCATCGCGACGGAGCGGGGCCAGTTCCGCACCAGCCGGCCGAAGGCGAGCGCGCTTCCGCCGCGCAGTGCGGCCTGACGCGGGACGTCCGGTCGTCGAGCCAGGCGCGGGCCGCGTCGAGGGTCGGGAAGGTCGGCGGGCGCGGCTCGCCGGCGACCCGTCCGAACCCCGCCTCCAGGAACCAGTGCCGGCCGACCCCGAGCTCGTCGTAGAGGTCCGGGTCGAGCAGGGTCAGGACGCCGATGAGGCGCCCGTCGCGGAAGGCCAGGCGGCCCTCGCTGTCGATGCTGCCGGTATCGATGACGACGGGGGTGAGGGTGATGGCGGCGGGCATGTCCGGTTCACGGTGACGAGCGGGCTGACGATGCATCGCCTCCGATAGGGTTGCGTCCAAGCATCGACAATCGTCTCACGGTTATACTGCCCCCGTGCATGTTGGCGCCGGTCGAGCACCGCTCGAGAACGAATGAGACAAGTTCAGCAATGTTTTAGATCGGCACGAGCCGTCGAGCGTGCGGCTCTCGCCATAGCCCGTCAGGACTATGCCGTCGGTACCCCAGCAAGGAATCCCGGTGGCGAGGCCTAAGGCGTCCGGACCCGGGCCTCACTCCTCGGCCGCTACCTCGATCGCCGCCATGTCGTCGTCGGAGAGCCCGAAATGATGGCCGATCTCGTGCACCAGCACGTGGGCGACGAGGTGGCCCAGGGTCTCGTCGTGCTCGGCCCAGTAATCGAGCAGCGGCCGGCGATAGAGCCAGACCATGTTGGGGAACTGCCCGGTGGCGAGGTTCAGGGCGCCGCCTCCCTGCGCCAGGCCGGTGCCGCGAAAAAGCCCGAGGAGGTCGAACTCGCTCTCGCAGCCCATCTCCTCCAGGGTCTCGTCGTCGGGAAACTCCTCGACCCGGATCACCACGCCCTCGCACAGGGCCCGGAACTCGTCCGGCAGACGCGCGAAGGCCGCCTCGGCCAGGGTCTCGAAGGTCGCGAGGTCGGGGGCCCGGCGGGTGCTCCAGTCTATGTCGGACATCGTCGTCTCTGGCTCGCGAAGGGTCACCACAGGTTCAGCTGCCGGCCGAGCAGGTAGCCCAGGACGACGAGGGCCGCGAAGCCGAGCCCGCGACCGATCCGCCGGCCCCAGATCTCCGCCGGGTCGTCCTCGCCTCCGCCGTCCGGCGGGCTCACGCCGCGACCGCCGGGGCGACGCGATCGGTGAGGAAGCCCGCGAGGTCGTTGGTGATGTGGTCGATGTGGGGCGCGCGCACCGCCTCCTGCTCGAAGCTCTCGCGGAACGGATCGATGGTGCGGGGCACCACCAGCACCGTCGCCATGCCGAGGTCGTGCGGGACGACGAGGTTCTTGGCGATGTCCTCGAACAGGGCCGAGCGGGTCGGGTCGACGCCGTGGCGGTCCAGGAACTTCTCGTAGGCCGAGCGCTCGGGCTTGGGCACGAAGTCGGCCGCCGCGATGTCGAACACGTCCTCGAAATGGTCGAGGATGCCGAGCTTCCTCGCCACGTTCTCGGCGTGCCGGCGCGAGCCGTTGGTGAGGATCAGCTTGCGGCCGGGCAGGCCCTCGATCGCCAGTCCCAGGTCCGGATTGAGCGCGATGCTCGAATGGTCGATGTCGTGGGCGAAGTCGAGGAACTCGTAGGGGTCGATCTTCCACTCGGCCATCAGCGCGCGGAGCGTCGTGCCGTAGCGGTGGTAGAAGTACTTCTGCAGGGCGCGGGCCGAGATCCCGTCGAGCCCGAACAGGTTCATCACGTAGAGGGTGATGCGCTCGTCGACCTGCGGCCAGACCCGGGCGTCGTGGGGATAGAGCGTGTTGTCGAGGTCGAACACCCAGGTGTCGATCCCGGAGAAGCCGCGGGCCTGAGGCCCGGTGAGGTGGCTCTCGCCTGGCAGGAGCAAGGGACGTTCCGGCGACGGGGGCCCCGCGGCCCCGGACGCTCAAGATAAGCGAGGCGGGGCGGAAGGGAAGACGGGGGACGGGCGGTCCTGTCGGGCCGCCCGCCGGGAGCGCGTCTCAAGACCGGCGGATCAGCGTGCCGGCGCCGTAATCGGTGAACAGCTCGAGCAGCACCGCGTGCGGCACCTTGCCGTCCAGGATGACCACCGCCTCGACGCCCTGCTCCAGCGCGTAGATGCAGGTCTCGATCTTCGGGATCATGCCGGCCGTGATGGTCCCGTCGGCGATGAGCCGGCGGCAATCCTCGATCGACAGTTCCGGGATCAGCTTCTTGTTCTTGTCGAGCACGCCCGGCACGTCGGTCAGGAGCAGCAGGCGCTTGGCCCGCATCGCCCCGGCGATCGCACCCGCGAAGGTGTCGGCGTTGACGTTGTAGGTCTGGCCGTCGCCGCCGACCGCCACGGGGGCGAGGACCGGGATCAGCTCGGCCTTCAGCACTGCGTCGAGCACCGTGCGGTCGACGTGCTCGGGCTCGCCGACGAGGCCGAGGTCGATGTGGCGCTCGATGTGGGAATCGGGATCGACCACCGTGCGCGCGGCGCGGCGCGCCCGCACCATGTTGCCGTCCTTGCCGCACAGGCCGATTGCCTTGCCGCCCTCGGCCGAGATCCAGCCGACGATCTGCTTGTTGATCGAGCCGGCGAGGACCATCTCGACCACCTCGACGGTGGCCTCGTCGGTGACGCGCAGGCCCTCGCGGAACTCGGACTTGATGCCGAGCCGGTCGAGCATGCGGCCGATCTGCGGCCCGCCGCCATGGACCACCACGGGCTTCAAGCCCGACTGCTCGAGCAGCACGATGTCCTCGGCGAAGTCCTCCGCCGCGGCGCGGTCGCCCATGGCGTGGCCGCCGTACTTGATGACGACGATCTCCTCGTCGTAGCGCTGCATGTGGGGCAGCGCCTGGACCAGGACCTCGGCCCGCACGTGAACGTTGGGCAACTGGACGTCGGGCGCTTTGTCCGCTCCGGAATCGCTCATCGCGGCGGGTTTCCTCTCGCAGGGTCGGGCCGCGGCACGAGGGCGGCGCGCGGCCGGTATCGGCGCGGGGTTCTACGCATCATCGCGCGGCCTGTCACACCGAAATCGCACGCGGACCTTCCACGCGACGCTCCCGGGCGCGACGACCGCGCCCGCGCACGGGGCCGTCGGGCTCCGGCGCGGGTTCTGGGCCCGGGTCGCGACGGTTCGATGACGGTGATCTTTACGCATGGTTAACCACGTTGGGAACATCCTGTGGACGCTCCACCAAGGTTCCGACCGATGCGCCCCGCCGACTTGCTCCTGCCGCGCCCCGCCCTCACCAACCCCGCGCTGCTCGCCGCGACGGTCAGCTCGCTCAGCGACCGCGCCGCCAGCCGCCAGGATCTCTGGCGCCTCCTCACCGACAGCTACACGGTCGACCTCGACGAGGTGGCGGCGGTGCTGCCGCGCCAGGAACCGGAGCCGGCCTGGCTGCCGACGAAGGGGTGAGGCGGGCGCTGGGTTCAGCCTGGGATCTGAAGCGGCCGGACGCTATGATGGGCGCGGTTGCGCGGGTCCCTGGCTGAGCCGCGGTCAGGGTTCCGATGGTGATCCACCGCCTCGAAATCGAGAATTTCGCGTCGATCCGCGACCGGCAGGTGATCGACCTGCGGGTGACGGGGACGCATCCGGACGAAGTGAGCCGCGCGGCGCCATTGTGGCGTGGATCGCGCGAGCATGCGCCGAAGGTCGTCGCTCTGTTCGGTGCCAACGCGTCGGGCAAGTCGAACGTCCTGCGAGCGCTGTCGTTCCTCATCTGGTTCATCAAGGACAGCTTTGGGGCTGGTCCGACCAACCGGCTGCCGTTCGAGCGCTTCAACGACGAAGTCGGATTGAAGGCGCCGACCCGGCTGGCGGTTCATCTCGGTGGCCCGGTCGATCTTGCCGCGGCCGATGATCCTCAGGGTCGTCAGTGTCGGTACGTCTACGAGTTGACGATTGAGGGCGACCTTGCGGCCCCACTCGTTACGGAGTCGCTTCTCTACTGGCCACAGGGAAGAAAGGTCACGCTCTTCGAGCGCCGATCTGACAAGACGGTGTCAGCTGCAAAGTCTTTTAACCTTCATCGGCACCGTGGTGCACTGGAGGCGATCCTCAGATCCAATGCGAGCGCAATCTCGACGCTGGCACAGATTAATCATCCCTATTCAAAATATATTATAGACATCGCCGACACAGTTGAAAAAAATATATTATTCAATAGAATGGAATTTAAACGATGAGGATGTGATAAAGTATTATTTTGACAACCCGCATTATATTGAGAAAATTAATAACGATATTGCACGAATCGATGTCGGTGTGGCGCAGGTCGAAGTCAGTATCGTCGGCGGTACACCCGCGGCATTTTTTTCGCACCACGGTCTCTTCGCGCCAATGCCGTTTGGGTTTGAGAGCCACGGCACGCGGCAATTCTTCAAGCTTTATCCTTCTCTGGTTTTCGTTCTGGAGCGCGGCGGCGTGGCAATCATCGACGAGCTTGACGCCGCCATTCATCCTCTCGTCCTCCCCGAAATTCTCCGCTGGTTTCATGATCCGGGGCGTAATCCGCACGACGCTCAGCTCTGGATCACTTGCCACAATGCCTCCCTGCTGGAGCACTTGACCCCCGGCGAGGTGCTGTTCTGCGAGAAGGACGGCGCCGGTCGCACTCAGGTCTACGGCCTGAGCGACATCGACAAGATCTCCGCCGACGACAACTTCTACCGCAAATACATGGGCGGCCTGTTCGGCGCGGTGCCACAGATCGGATGACGCGCAGCCCGCGAAAGATCCCACAACGACGGCGGATCTTCCTCGGCTGCGAGGGCGAGAGCGAGCGCAGCTACGGGGTGCTGCTCGGCCGGCTCGTGGAGGCGCGCCACCGCCGGGTCCACATCGATGCGGTCATCCTTCAGCCTGGGGGAGGCGATCCCTTGGCCCTGGTCGAACTGGCCGCCCGGCAAGCGCGACGGCGGGCCGATCTCGGAGAGGATTACGCCTTCAAGGCTGTCCTCTTGGACGGCGACACGACGGGACGCAACCCGGACCGCGACGCGAAAGTGGCCGGCACCGCCGAGCGGAATGGCCTGATGCTGATCTGGCAGATTCCCTGCCACGAGGCCCTGATCCTGCGCCATCTCGAAGGCTGCGCGCCTTGCGCCCAACGAACAGCGCCCGGGCGTTGGAAGAGCTTCAGAAGCGCTGGCCGGAATATCGAAAGGCCCTTCCCGCCGACAGGCTGGCCGCGCGGCTGGACGAGGCCGCGGTGCTCCGGGTCGCCGAGGCCGAGGCGGCGCTGACATGCCTGCTCACAGCCCTCGAGTTCGGCCGCGACTGACCTCAAGCCCTGTCAGCCCACCCGCAGCACGTCCCCCGCCCGCACCTCGCCCCCCGCCGCCACCTCGGCGTAGACGCCGCAATCGGCGTGGCCGAGGTTCCTCTGCAGGGCGTCGGGGATCGCGAGGTCGCGCTCGCCCGTCGCCGGATCGACGTTGGTGGCGGCGCAGCGCACGATGCGCTTCGTCACCTTCAGGCGCACGCCTGCATCCGTGACGAACTCGGTCCCGACGAGGTCGAGCTCGGCGAAGGCCGGCAGGCCGGTGACGTGCAGGTTGCCGCGGAAGCGCAGCGGATCGACCGGCGCGCCCACCATGTCCTCGACCGCCGCGACGCTCGCGAGGTTGATGAGCGAGACGAAGCCGCTGCGCGAATCGGTGAAGCGATAGCCCTGCGGCGCGGCGAGCACCTTCGGCGGGCCGCGCAGCTCCTTCGGGATGTAGCGGCGAAAGAACGCCTCGATGGCAAGCCGTCCCTCCGACGTCCCGAGATCCCCGCTCGCCGCCTCGCGGTCGCCCTCGCGGATCGTCAGCACGCCGGTGGCGTCGTCGTAGGCCGTGGTCAGGCGGGCCAGGGCCTCGTTGCGCATCAGCATCAGGTACTTGATCTTGGGCTGATGCACCGGGGCGGCGGGATCGAAGCCGCTCGGGCCGTTCTCCACCGCGAACAGCCGGTCGCCCGGGAAGTAGGCGCCGGCTTGCAGCGCGGCCGAGGCGAGGGGTTCGGGCGAGAGCCCCTTCACCGGGTAGCGGTGGAGGGCGGTGACGGTGAGGGCGGCGGAGGTCATGCCCCCTTGGTTAGTGGAAATCGGCCGTCCTGAACATCGGGCGCAGCGCCTCCCGCCGACCCATCCCCCCGCCGCATGCCTTGCGCCCGCGAAATCGGGGCGCCCGCCCCTTGTGTTACCGATATGTCACACCACATGGGGAGGGCCGGCGGCTTCCTGGAAGGGCCGGCGTCCGGCGCGCGGTTCGACGCGCGAGGGCGAACCTTTCGATCCCCGTCGCCTCTTCGAGGGCGGGAGGTCGGCCGAGGAGGAGCGAATTCATGAATTTCGAGAAGTACACCGAGCGGGCGCGGGGCTTCGTGCAGTCGGCGCAGTCGCTGGCCCTTCGCGAGGGCCATCCGCAGCTGGCGCCCACCCACGTGCTGAAGGTGCTGCTCGACGATCCCGAGGGCCTGTGCGCGGGCCTGATCGACCGGGCCGGCGGCCAGTCGCGCGTGGCGCTCGCCCAGACCGAGGCCTGGCTCGCCAAGCAGCCGAAGGTGTCGGGCGGCGCCTCGCAGCCGCAGGCGACCCGCGAGCTGATGCGCCTGTTCGACACCGCCGAGAAGGCCGCCGAGAAGGCGGGCGATTCCTACGTCACCGTGGAGCGCCTGCTGCTGGCGCTCGCGGTCGAGAAGGACAGCGACGCCGGCAAGATCCTGGCGGCGTCCGGCGTCACCGCGGCCTCGCTCAACGGCGCCATCAACGCGTTGCGCAAGGGCCGCACCGCCGACAACGCGACCGCCGAGAACGCCTACGACGCGCTGAAGAAGTATGCCCGCGACCTCACCGAGGCGGCCCGCGAGGGCAAGCTCGATCCGGTGATCGGCCGCGACGAGGAGATCCGCCGCACCATCCAGGTGCTGTCGCGGCGCACCAAGAACAACCCCGTCCTCATCGGCGAGCCCGGCGTCGGCAAGACCGCCATCGTCGAGGGCCTGGCCCTGCGCATCGTCGACGGCGACGTGCCGGAAAGCTTGCGCGACAAGCAGCTCCTCGCCCTCGACATGGGCGCGCTGATCGCCGGCGCGAAGTATCGCGGCGAGTTCGAGGAGCGGCTGAAGGGCGTGCTCTCGGAGGTGACCGCCGCCGAAGGCCAGATCGTGCTGTTCATCGACGAGATGCACACGCTCGTCGGCGCCGGCAAGGCGGACGGGGCGATGGACGCCTCGAACCTGCTCAAGCCCGCGCTCGCCCGCGGCGAGTTGCACTGCGTCGGCGCGACCACGCTCGACGAGTACCGCAAGCACGTCGAGAAGGACGCGGCTTTGGCTCGCCGCTTCCAGCCGGTCTTCGTCTCGGAGCCGACCGTCGAGGACACGGTCTCGATCCTGCGCGGCATCAAGGAGAAGTACGAGCAGCATCACGGCGTGCGGATCCAGGATTCGGCGCTCGTGGCGGCCGCGACCCTGTCGAACCGCTACATCACCGACCGCTTCCTGCCCGACAAGGCGATCGACCTCGTCGACGAGGCCGCCTCGCGCCTGCGCATGCAGGTCGATTCGAAGCCCGAGGAGCTCGACAGCATCGATCGCGAGATCGTGCGGCTGAAGATCGAGGCCGAGGCCCTGAAGAAGGAGACCGACACCGCCTCCCGCGACCGCCTGGTGCGGCTGGAGAAGGAGCTCGGCGACCTCGAGGAGCAGTCGGCCGCGATCACCGCGCGCTGGAAGGCCGAGAAGGACAAGCTCGGCCGCGCGGCGGAGCTGAAGAAGAAGCTCGACGAGGCGAGGAACGACCTCGCGGCCGCGCAGCGCCAGGGCCAGTACCAGAAGGCGGGCGAACTCGCCTACGGCATCATCCCGGGGCTCGAGCGCGAGCTATCCGAGATCGAGGCAAAAGGGAACGAGGGACTTGGCGCGGACGGGTCCCGCGGCAACGGCTCGGGGATGATGGAGGAGGCGGTGACGCCGAGCCACATCGCCGGGGTCGTGTCGCGCTGGACCGGCGTGCCGGTCGACAAGATGCTGGAGGGCGAGCGCGAGAAGCTGCTCGGGATGGAGGCGGCTTTGGGCAAGCGCGTCGTCGGCCAGCACGAGGCGGTGGTGGCGGTGGCGACCGCCGTCCGGCGCGCCCGCGCGGGCCTGCAGGACCCGAACCGGCCGATCGGCTCGTTCATGTTCCTCGGCCCCACCGGCGTCGGCAAGACCGAGCTGACGAAGGCGCTCGCCGGCTTCCTGTTCGACGACGACACGGCGCTCGTGCGCATCGACATGTCCGAGTACATGGAGAAGCACGCGGTCGCCCGCCTGATCGGCGCGCCTCCGGGCTATGTCGGCTACGAGGAGGGCGGGGCGCTGACCGAGGCCGTGCGGCGCCGGCCCTACCAGGTCGTGCTGTTCGACGAGGTCGAGAAGGCGCATCCGGACGTGTTCAACGTCCTGCTGCAGGTCCTCGACGACGGGCGGCTCACCGACGGGCAGGGGCGGACGGTCGATTTCCGCAACACGCTGATCGTCATGACGTCGAATCTCGGCTCCGAGTACCTCGTCAACCAGCCCGAGGGCCAGGACACCGACGTGGTGCGCGACGACGTGATGAACGTGGTCCGCTCGCACTTCCGGCCGGAATTCCTGAACCGGGTCGACGAGATCATCCTGTTCCACCGCCTGCAGCGGCAGGAGATGGGGGCGATCGTCGACATCCAGCTCGGGCGCCTGGCGAAGCTCCTGGAGGATCGCAAGATCACCCTCGACATCGAGCCCGACGCCCGCGCCTGGCTCGCCGACAAGGGCTACGACTCGGCCTACGGCGCGCGCCCGCTGAAGCGGGTGATCCAGAAGGCGGTGCAGGACCCGCTCGCCGAGCAGATCCTGGCCGGCCGCGTCCATGACGGCGAGACGGTGCCGGTGCGCCTCGGCCCCGCCGGGCTGTTCATCGGCGACCAGTCGGTTTCGCCGGACGAGCGCCGGCCGGCGCGTGCCCTGCTGAACTGACGCTGTCGTCAGAGGATCCGCCTCTTCACAGGGGGCGGGTCCCTTCTTCATGGCTTGCCTGTTCGATGGGCCCACATCCTACCATTCCACCCGCCGCCTGCACCTCAGGATGAGGTCGCGGGTGGAAACGGGGGCTCGCATTGCCGCCGCCGCCAAGTGAGATGCCCTTCAGCAGCCGAGCTGCCGCGCCAGATCCGCCAAGTCCGACGCGGCGATGTCGACCGGTACCAGCGGTGCCGGCTCGCCGGTGCCCGGGCCGCTCTCCCCGGGCCGGGCGACGTGGGCGGTGGCGAGCCCGCAGGCGGCTGCCGCCGCGAGGTCGGAGGAGTGGGCCGCCACCATCATCACCTCGTCCGGCCGGAGCCGCAGCGACTCGACGGCGCGGAGATAGACGGCGGGCTTCGGCTTGTAGTCCTGGGCGATCTCGGCCCCGAGCACCGTGTCCCAGGGCAGGCGGTTGCGGCGGGCATGCGCGATGGCAAGCCGCACATGCGCGTTGGAGCACGGCGCCAGCAGGTATTGTTCGCGCAGTCGCGCCAGGGCGTCCGGCACCTCGGGCCAAGCGTCGAGCCGGTGCCAGGCGAGGACCAGGTCCCGCCGGATCTCCGGCGGCACCGCGTCGGCGAGGTTCAGGCCGGCCAGCACGCCCTCCAGGCTCTCGCCGTGCAGGGTATCGAGGTCGGTGTACGGGCGGGCGCCCTGGCGGATCGGCTCCATGCCGGGCTGGTAGCGGTCGCGCCAGGCCCGCGCGAAGGCGGCGCCGTCGAGGTCGGGCCGGAACGGCGCGAGGAGCCGGGAGGCCTCTCGGGCGACGCCGCCGTGCCAGTCGAGCAGGGTACCGAAAACGTCGAAGACGAGGGCCTGGATCGCCATGCGGACAACCTCCGGGGGTGGATCGCGTCGTCCGGGTTATCGGCCGCGCCGGTCGCGCTTCAAGCCCGCCTGCCGTGATCCATCACCATCGGGTGAGCGAGGCCGGCGGAAGGCCGGGATCGGGCGGACATTTACCATCCGTTAACGACGTCGTCAGAGCATGCCCGGCATGTCGAGCCAGCACAAATCACCCCCGTCGTCCAAGAAGCAGACAGCTCCCCGGAACACCGTTCTGAGGGACGAGATGGATGTGTTGCTGCAAGGGCTGCGCTCCCGCCCCACCCTGATCGAGGAATGGGCGCGGGATGTGCAGCGGGATGATTCGGCCGAGCGGGCCGTGAAGCGGCTGACACAGCTCAAGGCCAGCGGCAAGATGTGAGAATGACTTCGTGCGGTCGCACGCGGACGGCGAACGCGCGGGATGGATTTCACGCAGCGGTTCGCGAGGGCGGCGCATGTTCAGGCTCTGGCGGCCTGTAGGCGGAAGCGATCGTCAGATACTCGACTGAGCACGACTCGGATCGTCCGGTATCGGACGAATACCATAGTCGGTACTTCGCTCGTCGCCGGGTCCGATCGATCGAGCCGGCAGACCTCGAGCCCGCCGGCGTCATTCCGGGTTCCGCTGCGCGGCCTCGGAATGACGCCGGCGGGTGTCAGGTCCGCGGCATTGGGATCGAACCGCCCTTCAGCGCCGGCGCACGAAGCCGACGATGTCCTTCACGGCGGCGATGTTCGGGGCGGCGATCGCCTCGGCCCGCGCCGCACCGTCGGCCAGCACCGAATCGATGTGGCCGGGATCGGCGACCAGACGCTGCATCTCGGCGCCGATCGGGCCGAGCTTCGCCACCGCGAGATCGACCAGCGCTCCCTTGAAGGCCGAGAACTGGGCGCCGCCGTAATCCCGCAGCACGTCCTCGCGGGTCGCGTCGTTGAGCGCCGCGAAGATGCCCACGAGGTTGTCGGCCTCCGGCCGCTTCTCGAGGCCGGCGATCTCCGAGGGAAGGGGCTCGGCATCGGTCTTGGCCTTGCGCACCTTCTGGGCGATGGCGTCCGAATCGTCGGTGAGGTTGATGCGCGAGTAGTCGGACGGGTCCGATTTCGACATCTTCTTCGTGCCGTCGCGCAAGGACATCACCCGGGCGGCCGGCCCGCCGATCAGCGGCTCGGTGATCGGGAAGAACGCCTCGCCGTGGCCCTGCGCGGCGATCGCGCCCGCGAAGTCGTTGTTGAACTTCTGGGCGATGTCGCGGGTGAGTTCGAGGTGCTGCTTCTGGTCCTCGCCGACCGGCACGTGGGTGGCGCGGTAGGCCAGGATGTCGGCCGCCATCAGCACCGGATAATCGTAGAGGCCGACGCTGGCGTTCTCGCGGTCCTTGCCGGCCTTCTCCTTGAACTGCGTCATGCGGTTGAGCCAGCCGAGGCGGGCGACGCAGTTGAAGATCCAGGCGAGCTCGGCGTGCTGCGGCACCTGGCTCTGGTTGAACACCACGGAGCGGGCCGGGTCGATGCCGGCCGCCAGGAACGCCGCGGTCACCTCGCGGATCTGGCGCGTCAGCTCGGCCGGGTCCTGCCAGACCGTGATCGCGTGCAGGTCGACGACGCAGTACAGGCACTCGTACTGCGCCTGCATGGCGACGAAGCGCTTGATCGCGCCGAGATAGTTGCCGAGGTGCAGGTTTCCGGTCGGCTGGACGCCGGAGAAGACCAGTTCCTTGAACGCGGGCATCGTGATCGTCGTCCCTTGGGTCGGTCCCTGGCCGAGGGCTGTCACAATCCCGCGGGCGCGGCGTTCTGGACCGTTCCGGAAGGGGGGTCAAGCGGGCGGAATCAGGGGTGCAGAGCCGCCGTGCCCTGCGGCTTGCGCGCCTCCGTCCGGGCTTGGCCGGTGGGGCAGAGGTCGAGCACGGCGCAATCCCCGCAGGCCGGGTTGCGGTGGAAGCAGCAGCGCTGCCCGTGCAGCATCAGGACCTCGTGATTGTCGTACAGGCGCTGCGCATCCCAGTCCGCCGGCAGCTGGGCGCGGAGGATCGCGTGGGCGGGGCCGACATCGACCTTCTGGCCGATCAGGCCGGTGCGCTGCGCCACGCGGTGGTGGTGGCTGTCGACCGGCAGGGCCGGCATCCGCAGGCTGCTGAACGACAGCACCGCCGCGCTGGTCTTCGGCCCGATCCCGGGGATCGCCTCGAGCCAGGTCCGCGCCTCCGGCACCGGAAGATCGCGCAGGAAGCCGAGGTCGAGGCTCCCCGCCCGCGCCTGCACGGCGCGCAGCACCGCCTGGATGCGGGGCGCCTTCAGCTCGGGCCAGGTCACGCCGGAGATCAGCGCCTGCACCTCCTCGGTCGGCGCGGCGGCGAGCGAATCCCAGTCGTTGAAGCGCGCCCGCAGGGCCTTGAAGGCCCGGCCCGAATCGGCGTTGCGGGTGCGGTGCGACAGGAGCGAGGAGATCAGCTCGCTCACCGGGTCGAGGTCGTGGAAGTACGGGATCGGGCAGCCATAGACCCCGCACAGGCGGCGGTGGATGGCCAGGGCCTTCTCGGCGAGGTCGGCGGGTGCGGCGCTCATGACGGGGTGAATCGCCGAAGTCCCGCCCCCGTTCCGCCTGCGGCACCGCGTCCCTGTGCTGGCCTGTCTATGCTTGGCCTGTCCATGCTTGGCCCGATTATGCCCGGCCCGACTTGTCCTCGTCCTTCCTGCGCTCGTAGCGCAGCAGCAGCGGCGTCTGGGCCAGCGCGAAGGCGATGGTGATCGGCATGATGCCGAACACCTTGAAGCTGACCCAGAAATCGGTGGTCTGGGTGCGCCACACCACCTCGTTCACGCCCGCGAGGAAGAAGAAGAACAAGCCCCAGCGGAAGGTGAGCTTGCGCCAGCCCTCCTGGGTGAGGTCGAACACGCTGTCGAGCACCAGGGCCAGCAGCGGCCGGCCGAAGGCGAGGCCGCCGAGCAGCACCGCGCCGAACAGGCTGTTCACGATGGTGGGCTTGAGCTTGATGAACAATTCGTCGCGCAGGAGCAGCGTCAGCCCGCCGAACACCACCACCACGACGCCCGAGACGAGCGGCATGATCGGCAGCCGCCGCACCCAGACGTAGTGGATCGCGAGCGCCGCCAGGGTCGCGACGATGAACAGCCCGGTCGCCACGAACAGGCGCTGGTCGGCCGCGAAGCCGAACTTCTCGGCGTAGGCGTTGCCGAGGAAGAAGACCCCGAGGGGGCCGAGCTCCAGGGCGAGCTTGGCGAGGGGCGGCAGATGGGTCTGCGGCGGGACGGCTTCGATCTGCATGGGGCGGGGGCGACGCTCCTCTCGACGCGCTGAGGCGGGTTTCCGACCGCGCAGGTGGGCCCGCGCCGCGCCTCGCGCAACGGGAGGATGGCCATAGACCGGCGCGGCCGATCCATCCATCCCCCAAACCGCACCCGGGATCCGGCCTAACGGCCTTCAGGCCGCATCTCCGGCTGGAGCGCGGCGGTGCGGCGGCGCTCGCAGGCGACCTTCAGGTAGGTCTCGCCCCCGCGCACGAGGCCGCTGCGCGCCGCCAGGGTCTCGCCCTGCATCAGGCACGCGATGGGCGTCGGCGCGGGTGCGACCGCGATGTCGAGGGCGGTCTCGCGGGAGCAGTCCGGCGCCGCGAGCGCCCCGGCGCAGACCAGGGCCACGGTGAGAAAGTCCGACATGCCACCTCCACCGGCCGCGCGCCATCGGGCGGCGGAGGTCCGGACCGGAGGGAGGCTCGCCGCGCCGGGGAGAGGCAGCGATTCGCGTGCCAGGATCGGACGGCACCCGTGAGCCGCGACGCTTTGTTGCATCGCAGCAAGCCGTGCGGCCGGTCCCGGCCGCCTCAGCGCAGGTCGTTCCACCAGCCGGCGAAGCTCTGCGAGGGGAGGGCGCCCGGCCCGCTCTCCTCCCGGCCGAGCCGCCGGTACTCGCTCGGGGAGAGGCCGTGAGCGACCTTGAAGGCGCGGCTGCAATCGGACTCGCTCGAGAAGCCGCAGGCATGGGCGAGCTCGGCGATCCGGCCGGGCTCGTCGGGCCGCGCCAGCAGGGTGCGCAGCCGGGCCAGCCGGCGGGCGCGGATGGCGCGGGCGACGCCGCCGCTCGCCTCGAAGGCGCGGTAGAGCGCGGAACGCGACACGCCGATGGCCCGTGCGACCTCCTCCGGCGTCGTTCCCAGATGCGCGTCGATGTAGTGCCGCGCCCTGCGGCGGCAAGCCGCCGCGCCGGCCGTCCGCACCGCCTCCGCGCCCGGCGGAGCGTGGCCCGAGAGCGAGAGGCCGAGAAGGTCCGAGGTCACCCGCGACAGCCGCTGGCGGGCGCCTGCACCGTGGAGGTGCATCTCCTCGGGCAGGGCGCCGAGGAATTGCGTCAGCAGGCGCGCGCGGTCCCGCGGCAGGACGGCGCCGTGCAGGCGCCCCGGCTCGGGCACGACCGCCTCGATCTCCTCGCGGGGTACCGACAGCGTCAGCACGCGGGCGCGACCGGCCCGCGTCTCCATCGGCCGGCTCATGTCGATGAGGGCGAACTCGCCCGGCTCGACGATCCGGCTGCCCTCCGGCGTGTCGACCGCCAGGGTGCCGTCCAGGACGAGCTGCGCCGTGAAATGGTCGAAGCCGTTGCGCAGGACCCTGCGGGGCGAGCGGACATGCGCGACGCCCCGCATCTGCCGGTCGAACAGGATCATGTCGCCGAGGCGCTCGGCCGCGACCGCGACCGCGAAGGCCTCGTCGAGCCGCACCGCGTCGGCCACCATCGCGTAGAGATCGTGATAGGCCTCGAACCCGCCCTGGCCGGACGGAGACGCGGTGGCGGTCGAGAAGTGCAGGCCCGCCGTTCGGCGAACCGTCGCTGCTGGCTCGGACATGGATCGCTCGGCCGAGTTGTCGTGACTTGGCGTTAGGGCCAGAGGATCGTGCAAAGCAAGATCGAAACCGCCACATCCGTAGCCGGATGCGAGACCGCCGGTCGCCCGGCCGGCCATCGCCTGGCCGGTCCGGGGCCGATCGGCGCATGCCCGGCGGGCGAATGTGCACGGCGTCTCGATTCCTAGGCCCGGCGTCTCGTCCTGCCGCTGCGGCATCGACAGCGGCCGCGTCTTCGGCTTGGACCATATTCCTGCCCCGTCACCTCGCGCATCCGGCCGCCATGGACGAACTGACCTACGCCATCGGCGACGTCCACGGCTGTGCCGACGCCCTCGAGAGCCTGCTCGACCGGATCGCGGCGCACGGCGCGGGCCTGCGGCGCCGGCTGGTCTTCCTCGGCGACTACATCGACAAGGGCCCGGAGAGCGCCCGTGCGGTCGCGATCGTCCGGCGGTTGCAGGCGGCGGATCCCGAGGCCGTGGTGTGCCTGATGGGCAACCGGGAAGCGTTCCTGCTGCAGGCCGCGCGCGATCCCCGCCGGGCGGGGGCCTGGATCACGACCGGCGGCGACCGCACCCTCGCCTCCTACCGCGCCGCGCGAGTCGCCGACCTGCCGGCCGACGAACTGGCCTGGATCGCCGGGCTGAGGACCGTCCACGAGGATGCGCTGCGCTACTACGTCCATGCCGGCTTCCGGCCGGGCCGCCGCGGCATCGATCCGAGCGTGAAGGCCCGCCTGTGGATCCGCGAGCCGTTCCTGTCCGCGGACTTCGATTTCGGCAAGCACGTCGTCCATGGGCACACGCCGTGCTACGCGGGCGTCCCGGAACGCCATCTCTACCGCACCAACCTCGACACCGCCGCGGTGCGGACCGGCCGCCTGACCGCCGCGGTCTTCGACCGGACCGATCCCGGCCCCGTCGCGTTCCTGCAATCGCGGGCGGCCTGACGCGGGCGGCGGATTTTGCGCCTTGACGCCGACGCGACCAGTGGGTCTAAAGACCCGCCCGTCACTGACGTCTCGTGGTCGCTGAGCAATGGTTTGCCGGCACTCGGCCTCGCGGGCTCTCGCCGGTGTAGCACAGCGGTAGTGCAGCGGTTTTGTAAACCGAAGGTCGGGGGTTCGATCCCCTCCGCCGGCACCAGACCCTTCCGATCGGCCGGCGCATCGCGTCCCGCCGGCACGGGGGCTGCCACGATTTCCTGCCGGATAGCGCCTTGCCGAGCCTTCGGCACGCGCCGGGCCCGAGCACGAGGAGTCCCATCAGCATGACCGCACTTCCCAAGGTCGCCTTCATCGGCACCGGCGGCACCCTCTCGTCGGTGGGCCGAGACGGCCTCGACATCCTCGACTACACCGCCACCGGCGAGCGCCTGGAGGCCGAGGAGATCCTGGCGCGGATCCCCGAGACCCGCGCGGTGGCCGAGGTGGTGGCGGTCCGCTACCGGGCGGTGACGAGCCCGGGGGTCGGCTTCTCCGACTGGCGCACGCTGGTCCTGCTCTGCGAGCGGCTGGCGCGGGAGCACCCGGACCTCGCCGGCATCGTGATCGGGCACGGCACCGCGACCCTGGAGGAGACCGCCTACGCGCTGAGCCTCACCCTGACGGTCGACCTGCCGGTGGTGCTGGTCGGCTCGCAGCGGCCGATCAGCGCCCTGTCGAGCGATGCCGGCCTCAACCTCGTCGCGGCCCTGCGCACCGCGGCGGCGCCGGATTCGCGCGGGCGCGGCGTGCTGGTGGTGCTCAACGACGAGATCCAGGCCGCCCGCGAGGTGACCAAGACCTCGGTCGCCCGGATGCAGACCTTCCGCACGCCGGATTTCGGCGTGCTCGGCCAGGTCGACGGGCCGCATGTGCGCTACTACCGCCGGGCGGAGCGGCGCCACGCCCCCGGCACGCCCTTCGACATCCGGGACCTCGACGCGCTGCCGCGGGTCGACATCGCCTATTCCCACGCCGACGCCGACGGCACGGCGGTGCGGGCCTTCGTGCAGGCGGGGGCGCGGGGCATCGTCTCGGCCGGGCTCGCCCCCGGCATGACGACGCCGGCGGAAGCCGAGGCGCTCGCTCGGGCGGTGGAGGCCGGCCTCGCGGTGGTGCAGTCGACCCGGGCCGGCAGCGGCGTCGTCCCGCCGACGCGGCGCCTGGCCGAGCTCGGCATCCTCAGCGCCGACAACCTGACGCCGCAGAAGGCCCGCATCCTGCTGGCCCTCGCCCTCACGGTGACCCGCGATCCCGCCGCCCTGGCGGAGATCTTCTCGGTGTACTGAGCGGCACGACGTCGCGAGACCGCGGGCTGCGCTCGCGGGTCGAGCGGCCGCCGATTGCCAGGCGAGCGGCCGGTGCAATAGGGTCTCATGGCCGGGCCCACGACTGCCCCCGCGGGTCGGTCCGGCGGCAGGTCGGGCCAGCGCAGTCTGAACACCTCCGTCGAGGCCCGGCCTGCTCGCGAGGGGAGGGAACCCGCCACATGGTGCGCCTGAACGAGATCCGGGCCGGCGAGGTCGCGGTGGCACCGCCCGCGACCGTGGATGCGGGGCTCGTCTTCATCGGCCGCATCCATACCCCCTGGATCGACCGGCTCGGCTGCCCGCGCCAGGGCAGGGCCGACGGCCCGGCCTGCCGGATCGAGGTCTTCCCGCCCTGGCGCGAGGCCCTCGACGGCGTCTCGCTCTACGAGCGTCTCGAGATCCTGTACTGGCTCGACCGGTCGCGGCGCGACCTCGTGCGCCAGAGCCCGGCCGACGACGGCACCACGCGCGGCACCTTCTCCCTGCGTTCGCCGGTGCGACCGAACCCGATCGGCACCAGCATCGTCCACCTGATCCGGGTCGAGGACGGGGTCGTCCACGTGCGCGGGCTCGACTGCCTCGACGGCACGCCGCTCCTCGACATCAAGCCCGACCGCACCCTGTTCACGCCCCTGGCGCCGCCCCAGGCGGGGGATGACGCGGTCGGCGACGCGTGAGGATCGCGAGCGCGCTCGCCCTCGTCCTGCCGCTCCTCGGCGCGCCGGCCGGGGCCTCTGACGGGCCGGTGCGGGCGACGGTCGGCGAGGCCGCCGCGGACCCCCTGCCGGTGCAGGAGGTCGCGCCCGGCGTCTTCGTCTACGCCGCGCCCTACGCGCTGGCCGGGCGCGGCAATGCCGGCGCCATCGCCAATGTCGGCTTCGTGATCGGCCGCGACGCGGTCGCGGTGATCGATACCGGCGGCAGCCTGGCGGCGGGGCGACGCCTGCTCGCGGCCCTGCGCGAGCGCACCGCCCTGCCGGTGCGCTACGTGATCAACACCCACGTCCACCCCGATCACGTGCTCGGCAACGCCGCCTTCGCGGACGGGGGCGCGACCTTCGTCGGCCACCGCGCCCTGCCGGAGGCGCTGGCGGCGCGGACGGATTCGTACCTGCGGGCCAATGCCGACCTCGTCGGCCCCGACTTCGCGGGCACCCGGATCGTGCCGCCAACGCTGCTGGTCTCGACGCGCCTCGACCTCGACCTCGGCGGGCGGGTGCTGCATCTCGAGGCCTGGCCGACCGCCCACACCAACAGCGACCTCACCGTGCGCGACGAGGGCAGCGACACCTGGTTCCTCGGCGACCTGCTGTTCGTTGGCCACGTCCCCGCCCTCGACGGGCGCCTCACCGGCTGGATCGCGACCCTGCGCGCCCTGCGGGCGCGGCCCGCCGCCCGGGTCGTGCCGGGGCACGGGCCCGCCGCCGTCCCGTGGCCGGCCGCCGCGGGGCCGATCGACCGCTACCTCGCGGCCCTGGACGAGCAGGTGCGGGCGATGGTGCGCGACGGCACACCGATCGGCGAGGCCGGCCGCGCCGCCCGGGACGAGGCGGGGGCGTGGGCCCTGTTCGACGACTTCAACGCCCGCAACGCCACCGCCGCCTACCAGGAATTGGAGTGGGAGTAGACGACGACCTACGGTTAAGTGCGCCCGGCGAGGCAACCGCGGCCCCCGCCCGCCACGTTCGTACACGACCGGTTGATGTTGCGCGGCACAATTTCTATGCTGCCATGCAGCATTGAGCGGATGTATACCTTAGTTATGGATTTGGGGGCCGGCCGGACCCGCCCTGCGGCAGGCTGGTGTGTTGACGGCGTCCCAATTTCTCTTAGAGTTCCTTCAAGCTTCGGTTTCAACGGTGCCGCCGGGGGAAGGCGGTGTTCGGTTCGCAGACACGGCAAGGCCCTTCAGGGCTCCTCTCGCGCCAGCTTCGCTGGCCGCCGGTTGTGACACGCTGCCGAAGCCAACGACATCCCCAAAACGCTAATAACAGGAAACGGCTCGTTGCGTCCCCTCTGGGCGCACGGCGGAATGCACCTGTCGGAGGAATCCATGAGAGCGGTTCATCTTCTTGCGCTGGGCGCGGGCATTCTCGGCGTCACCCCGGCGCTGGCCAACGACGACGTGCTGAAGCGCTCGGCCAATCCGGCCGAGCAGGTCCTTCAGACGGTCGACTACGCCAACACCCGCTATTCCAAGCTCGACCAGATCAACACCGGCAACGTCAACAAGCTGCAGGTGGCCTGGACGTTCTCGACCGGCGTGCTGCGCGGCCACGAGGGCTCGCCGCTGGTCGTCGGCGACGTGATGTTCGTGCACACGCCGTTCCCGAACATCGTCTACGCGCTCGACCTCAACCAGGAGGGCAAGATCCTCTGGAAGTACGAGCCGAAGCAGGATCCCAACGTCATCCCGGTGATGTGCTGCGACACGGTGAACCGTGGCCTGGCCTATGCCGACGGCGCGATCTTCCTGCACCAGGCCGACACCACCATCGTGTCGCTCGACGCCAAGACCGGCAAGGTCAACTGGTCGGTGCAGAACGGCGATCCGAAGATCGGCGAGACCAACACCGCCACCGTGATGCCGGTGAAGGACAAGCTGATCGTCGGCATCTCGGGCGCCGAGTACGGCATCCGCGGCCACATCACCGCCTACGACCTCAAGACCGGCAAGCAGGCCTGGCGCGCCTACAACGTCGGCCCCGACGCCGAGATGAAGATCGACCCGGAGAAGACCACCGAGCTCGGCAAGCCGGTCGGCAAGGACTCGTCGATCAAGACCTGGGAAGGCGACCAGTGGAAGACCGGCGGCGCCTCGACCTGGGGCTGGTACTCCTACGACCCGAAGCTGAACCTGGTCTATTACGGCACCGGCAACCCCTCGACCTGGAACCCGAAGCAGCGCCCGGGCGACAACAAGTGGTCGATGACGATCTTCGCCCGTGACGCCGATACCGGCGTGGCGAAGTGGGTCTACCAGATGACCCCGCACGACGAGTGGGACTACGACGGCATCAACGAGATGATCCTCACGGATCAGAAGGTCGGCGACAAGGAGCGGCCGCTCCTGACCCACTTCGACCGTAACGGCTTCGGCTACACCCTCGACCGCGCCACCGGCGAGCTGCTCGTCGCCGAGAAGTACGATCCGGCGGTGAACTGGGCCACCAAGGTCGATCAGGACAAGTCCTCGAAGACCTACGGCCGTCCGCTCGTCGTCGCCAAGTACTCGACCGACCAGAACGGCGAGGACACCAACTCGAAGGGCATCTGCCCGGCGGCGCTGGGCTCCAAGGACCAGCAGCCGGCGGCCTTCTCGCCCAAGACCAACCTGTTCTACGTGCCGACCAACCACGTCTGCATGGACTACGAGCCGTTCCGGGTGAGCTACACCCCGGGCCAGCCCTATGTCGGTGCGACCCTGTCGATGTACCCGGCGCCCAACAGCCACGGCGGCATGGGCAACTTCATCGCCTGGGACAACGTGGCCGGCAAGATCAAGTGGTCGGTGCCCGAGCAGTTCTCGGTGTGGTCGGGCGCTCTCGCCACCGCCGGCGACGTGGTGTTCTACGGCACGCTCGAGGGTTACCTGAAGGCGGTCGACGCCAAGTCGGGCAAGGAGCTCTACAAGTTCAAGACCCCGTCGGGCATCATCGGCAACGTGATGACCTACCAGCACAAGGGCAAGCAGCAGATCGCCGTCCTGTCGGGCGTCGGCGGCTGGGCGGGCATCGGCCTGGCGGCCGGCCTGACCGACCCGAATGCCGGCCTCGGCGCGGTCGGCGGCTACGCCGC
This sequence comes from Methylobacterium terrae, assembly GCF_003173755.1. NCBI lineage: Bacteria > Pseudomonadati > Pseudomonadota > Alphaproteobacteria > Hyphomicrobiales > Methylobacteriaceae > Methylobacterium > Methylobacterium terrae. The sequence goes on along the minus strand of NZ_CP029553.1, from coordinate 3,860,523 downwards.
CCTGTCGAGCTACACCAACCTCGGCGGCCAGCTGACCGTCTTCACCCTGCCGAACTGACCGGCCTCACGGCCGATAGGGAAGCGGGCTGAGACCAAAGCATCTCAGACCTAAGTCCGGGCCGGCGCGGGTTCCCGCGCCGGCTCTCCCATGATTAGATGACGTTGACGACGGTGCCGCCGCGGCGTCTGCGGTGGCCACCCAAAGTTGTCAGGGAGAAACGTCCGTTGCGTGACCTCAGCAAAGCTGTCCTGCGGCCGTTCGTGGCCGGCCTCGCCCTAGCAGCCATCGGGATGGTTGCCGTACATGCTGAGGATGCCAAGAAGCCGGATCCGGCTCTCGCCAACCAGCTCAACCCCAACGACAAGTCCGCCGAGCCCGACGAGAAGCTGCTCGCCAAGGATGCCGCCGTGAAGGTGGAGGACGGCAAGTACTTCGACGCCGCCGGCGCGCCGACCTTCCACATCACCGACAACGGCAAGAAGGTCGACTGGTACACCTATTCGGGTTATCGCCGCTATCACGCCGAGTGCCACGTCTGCCACGGCCCGGACGGCATGGGCTCGACCTACGCCCCGGCGCTGAAGGACTCGCTGAAGACCCTCTCCTACGAGGAATTCGTCGGCATCGTCGTCGGCGGCAAGCAGGACGTGAACTCGTCGACCCAGAAGGTCATGCCGGCCTTCGGCGACAACAAGAACGTCACCTGCTACATGGACGACCTCTACGTCTACCTGAAGGCGCGGGCCGCCGGCGCGCTCGGCCGGGTGCGGCCGGGCGACAAGGAGGACAAGCCGGAGGCGGCGCGCAAGGCGGAGAAGGAGTGCCTGGGCGGCTGATGGCGCGGGTACCTCTCCCAGCGACGCTCCTGGCGGCCGGCCTCGCGCTGGCCGCCCCCGCGCGGGCGCAGAACCTGCCCGACCTCGTCACCCCCGACACCCTGCGGGTCTGCGCCGATCCCGGCAACATGCCGTTCTCGGAGCGCAAGGGGGACGGCTTCGAGAACCGCATCGCGCAGATCCTCGCCGACGAGCTGAAGGTGAAGCTGCGCTATTACTGGCTCACCCAGGGGCCAGGCTTCGTGCGCAACACGCTCGGCACCGGCCTGTGCGACGTCATCGTCGGCTCCGCCTTCGGCAGCGAGCTGGTGCAGCACACCAACCCCTATTACCGCTCTCCCTACGTCCTGGTGTCGCGCCGCGGCAGCTTCGATGGGCTGACCGGGCTCGACGACCCGCGCCTCAAGGGCAAGGCGATCGGCGTCATCGTCGGCACCCCGCCGGTCGACCGCATGGGCGCAGTCGGCCTCGTGCCGACGATGAAGCCCTATCCACCCTACCAGTTCGATCCGGCGCGCCCGCACCAGACCGTCTCGGCCGAGATCGTCGCCGACGTCGCCGCGGGCAAGCTCGACGCCGCGGTGCTGTGGGGCCCGGCCGCCGGCTGGCTCGCCAAGGAGGCCGGCAAGCAGGCCGGAGGCCTCGATGTCGTGCCGCTGCTGCGCGAGCCCGACCGGCCGCCGCTCTCCTACCGCATCGCCATGGGGGTGCGGCACGGCGAGAACGAGTGGAAGCGGGTCCTCAACACGGCGCTGCGCAAGCGCCGGGCCGAGATCGAGGCGGTCCTGCGCGACTACGCCGTGCCGCTCCTCGACGAGGAGGAGAACCGGCTGCTGCCGGCGGATCCCAAGCCGTGAGGCGGAGCGCCGCGGCGCTGCTGCTGGTCGTGGCGTCCTGCGCGGCCCAGGCGGCTCCGCCCGAGCCCGACGGGTACCGCCAGGAGGACTTCCGGAGCCCGACGCCCGCGGCCCTGCACGGTGCCGAGACCGTGAGCACGGGCGAGGCCGAGCGGTTGTGGCGGGCGGGCGTCGCCTTCGTCGACGTGCTGCCGCGCCCGCCCCGCCCGGCCACCCTGCCGCCCGGCACGATCTGGCGCGACGCTCCCCACGACAGCATCCCGCGCGCCCATTGGCTGCCCAATACCGGCTTCGGCGCGCTGGCGCCGCAGACCGAGGCGTATTTTCGCAGCGGCCTCGCGGCGGCGACCGGGGGCGACCGCGACAGGCCCGTGGTTCTGTTCTGCCAGCGGCACTGCTGGATGTCGTGGAACGCCGCCAAGCGCGCCCTCGCCCTCGGGTACCGCCGCGTCCGCTGGTACCCGGACGGCACCGACGGCTGGGCCGAGGCCGGCCTGCCCCTCGAACGGGCGAGCCCGGCCGCACCGTGACGCTCGGCCCCGGCCGTGGCATGCAGGCGGACGCGAGACCCGGGAAGGACGGCATTCATGAAGAGCGAACGCGTCGCCATCGTCACCGCCGGCGGCAGCGGCATGGGGGCCGCGGCCGCCCGCAAGCTGGCGGCGGACGGATTCAAGGTCGCGATCCTGTCCTCGTCGGGCAAGGGCGAGGCCCTGGCCGAGGCTCTCGGCGGAGTCGGGGTGACGGGCTCGAACCGCTCGGTCGAGGACCTGACCCGCCTCGTCGAGCGCGCCATGGAACGCTGGGACCGGGTCGACGTGCTCGTCAACAGCGCCGGCCACGGGCCGAAGGGCCCGCTCCTCGACCTCACCGACGAGGACTGGACCCGCGGGATGGAGGTCTACTTCCTCAACGTGGTGCGGCCGACCCGCCTCGTGACGCCGATCATGCAGCGCCAGGGCGGGGGTGCGATCATCAACATCTCGACCTTCGCGGCCTTCGAGCCCGAGCAGGCCTTCCCGACCTCGGGAGTGTTCCGCTCGGGGCTCGCCGCCTTCACCAAGCTCTTCTCCGACCGCTACGCCCCCGACAACATCCGCATGAACAACGTCCTGCCGGGCTTCATCGACAGCCTGCCGGAGAAGCCGGGCATCCGCGAGCGCATCCCGCTCGGCCGCTACGGGCGGGAGGGCGAGATCGCCGCCGTGGTCTCGTTCCTCGCCTCGGACGGGGCGGGCTACATCACCGGGCAGAACCTCCGGGTGGATGGCGGGATCACCCGGTCGGTGTAGGGCGTCAACGCGAACCTGGATCCGCCTCCGGCTCGATCCCGCTCCGGTCGAGCCGCGCCAGCGCCTCGGCCACCGTCTCCCCCCCGATCACCAGGGCCGGGGCGATCTCGGCCAGCGGCACCAGCACGAAGGCGCGCTCGCGCAGGAAACGGTGGGGCAGCACCAGGCGCTCGTCGCTGACGGTCGCGCCGGCATAGTGCAGCACGTCGATGTCGATCACCCGCGGGCCCCAGCGGCGCTCGCGCACCCGGCCGAGGCGGGTCTCGGCGGACAGGCAGGCCTCCAGCAGTGCGTGGGGCGAGAGCGTCGTCTCGATCCCGATCGCGGCGTTGAGGAACCAGTCCTGGTCGGTGTCGCCCCAGGGCGGGGTGCGGTAGTGGCGCGAGCGGGCCGTCACCGCGAGGCCGGGCGTGGCGGCGAGCGCCGCTACCGCTGCGTCGAGCATCGCGGCCTTGTCGCCGAGGTTGCTGCCGAGACCCAGGTAAGCCTCAGCCACGGCGCGTCCTCGTGATCTCGACCGCGACGCCGTCGAGCACCAGCGGCACCGGCGCGCCCGGCTTGTCGATCCGCACGGTCAGGCTGTCGAGGGCCGGGAAGGCGGCGAGGGCCTCCCGGGCGATCGTCTCGGCCAGGGCCTCGATCAGGCGGAAGCGGCGCTCGGTGGCGATGCGGTGGGCTAGCGCGGCGAGGTCGGCGTAGCTCACGGTCGCGCCGATCGCGTCGGTCCGGCCGGCCTCGCCGAGATCGAGGCGGGCGTCGAGCGAGAGGTAGAAGCGCTGGCCGAGCACCTCCTCCTCCGGCAGCACGCCGTGCCGGGCGAAGACCGCGAGGCGGTGGATCAGGATGCGGTCCAAAGGTCTCAGGCTCCGGCGCGGGAGGCGGGCCGCGTGATCGCGTCGACCACCTGGCAGGCCTCGACGTGGGGGCGCACGTCGTGGACGCGGACGATGTCGGCCCCCAGCGACGCGGCGGCGACGTGGGCGGCGATCGAGCCGAAGAGCCGGTCGGCCGGCGCGGTCGCGGCGTTGTGGATGCGCCCGAGCACCGACTTGCGCGACACGCCAACGAGGAGCGGGAAGCCGAGCGCCTTGAGCTCGGGCAGGCGCCGCAGGGCCTCGAGGTGCTGCTCCCAGCTCTTGCCGAAGCCGATGCCGGGATCGAGCACGATGTCGCGGTCGGGGATGCCGGCCCGGCGGGCGATGGCGAGCGAGCGCTCGAAGAAGGCCCGCATCTCGTCCAGGATGTCGAGGCTCGGATCGACGCTCTCGCGGTTGTGCATCACGACGACCGGCGCGCCGTGATGGGCCGCGACGACCGCGATCTCCGGCTCCCGCTGCAGGCCCCAGACGTCGTTGACGATGCGCGCCCCCGCCCTCAGGGCCGCGTCCGCGGTCGAGGCCTTGTAGGTGTCGATCGAGATCGGGACGGGGAGGGCGGGGCCGAGCGCCCGGATCGCCGGCAGCACCCGGGCCTGTTCCTCCTCGGCCGGTACCGGGACGTGGCCGGGCCTCGTCGATTCGCCGCCGATGTCGAGGAGGGCCGCGCCCTCCTGCACCAGGCGGTCGGCCTGCTCCCGCGCGGCGTCGAGGTCCTGGAAGCGGCCGCCATCCGAGAACGAGTCCGGGGTGACGTTGAGGATGCCCATCACCAGGGTGCGTCGGCCGAGATCCGGCAGGAGGTTGGCGAGGGAAGACGCGGAGGGCGCGGTCACGGGGCGGTGATCCTCGAACGGTGATCCTCGGGCGGGCGCACCCCGGGATAGGCCGGGGGGAGCGCGCGCGCAACGGCGCCGGGAGCCCCCGCGATGCGGCGGGATGCGGTCCGAAGCGGCGTCGCGCCAGGGGCTTACCCTGGTGCCGGGCCGACGCGTCCTCTACATTGGTCGAAGCCCCGAGAGAGGGCGCGAACCCGGGAGAACGCCATGAGAGTGCTGTCGGCGAGCGTGCTGCCGGCCCTGGCGGTGGTGGCGGTGCTGGCCGGGCCGGCATCGGCGCAGGACGAGCGGCCCGAGACCACCTGGACCGAGCTGCGCCCCTCCGTCCTGGGCGACCGCCCGATCCGGGACGGGGCCGGGCTGGTCGGCCTGGAGGCGCCCCGGCGCGCCGAGGACGCCGCCATCGTGCCGGTCACCTTGCGGATCGCGCTGCCCGAGGGCGATGCCCGCCGCGTGAAGAGCCTGACCCTCGTGGTGGACGAGAACCCCTCGCCGGTGGTCGGCACGATCCGGTTCGCGGTGCCGCAGCGCCACTTCGACCTCTCCACCCGCATCCGGGTGAATTCCTACTCCTACGTCCGCGCCATCGCCGAGACCGAGGACGGCGCGCTCTACATGACCAAGGCCTACGTCAAGGCGGCGGGCGGCTGCTCGGCGCCGGTGGTCAAGGACCCGGCCGAGGCCAAGGCCCATCTCGGCCGGATGCGCTTCCGCGCCTTCGCGGATCGCGGCGAGGCCCAGGTCCAGGTCCGCCACCCGAACTATTCCGGCCTGCAGATGGACCAGGTGACCCGGCTCTACACCCCGGCCTGGTTCGTCGAATCCCTGAGCGTGCGCCAGGGCGAGACGCCGCTCTTCTCGATGACCGGCGGCATCTCGATCAGCGAGGACCCGACCTTCCGCTTCACCTACGCGGGCAATGCCGAGCCCGTGACGGTGGCGGCCAAGGACACCGAGGGGCGGGTGTTCACGCAGACCTTCCCGGCGGGCGGCGGGACGTGACGGATCGAACATCCGTGAGGGAGACCGGGACGATGCGGCTCGGTTACGTGATCCTGTACGTTCCCGACGTCGGGGCGAGCGTCGCGTTCTACGGGCGCGCCTTCGGGCTCTCGCCGCGCTTCGTCCACGAGAGCGGGCAGTACGCCGAACTCGAGACCGGCGCCACGGCGCTGGCCTTCGCGGAGGAGCGGTTCGTCGCCCGGACCTGCCCGGGCTTCCGCCTCAACCGCCGGTCCGAGGCGCCGGCGGGCGTCGAGGTCGGCCTGGTCGCCGACGACGTTCCGGCCGCCTTTGCCCGGGCCGTGGCGGCGGGCGCGCTGCCGGTCTCCGAGCCGGCGACGAAACCCTGGGGCCAGGTCGTCGCCTATCTGCGGGACGGCGACGGCGTGCTGGTGGAGCTGTGCAGCGCCATGGGCGGGTGATCCGCCCGGTCCCTCGCGGCCGGATGCGATCCGGGTCGCGGGCGGCGCCATTCCCCTCTCGTCACGGTTTCGTCGGCCGCATCACCCCGTCGGCATCGCGGCGCAGGGGCGCGGGCTGGAGCGGCAGCGGCGCGCCCGGCACCGCCTCGGCGCTGACCCCGTGCGGCCAGTCCGCCGGCGCGATCGCGACGTAGCGGGCGAAGCCGCCGGTGCCGCCGAGAGGCTTGGCGAAGCCGATGGCGATCAGGGCGCCGGCCTCCGGCACCTGATCGAGGTTCGTCACCCCCTCGCCTTGAGCGAAGTTGTTGTGCATCAGCCAGGCCTCGCCCTCGAGGTTCGGCGTCGTGTCGGTGTCGAGCGGCTCGTGGCCGTGGAACAGGATCTTGCGCTCGAGGTGCAGGAATTGCAGCGCCGCGAGGCTCACGCCGGGAAACGGCTTCTGCCGGAACCGCTCGGCCTCCGCCCAGCGCTTCGACCAGTCCGAGCGCACCATCACCACGGCGCCCGCCGGGATGCGGCCGTGTTTCTCCTCCCACGCCGCGATGTCGGCGACCTGGAGGTGATAGCCTTCGTCCCGCGCCACCTTCGGCGAGATGTCGATGACCGCGAGCGGCCGCAGGGTGTAGGTCGCCGGCAGGTCGCTGATCGTGGCGCCGCGCGGATTCCAGTGCGCCGGCGGGTCGAGCTGGGTGCCGTACTGGTCGGTCGGCAGGTCGTAGGCGGTCGCGACGAAGCCGTGGGTCTCGTAGGTGAAGACGTCGCCTTCCTTGGCAAACCCCTCCAGGGTGCGGCCGGCCTGCGCCGGCTTGAACCGGGCGCCGGCGAAGCCCGGCCAGACCGGCTGCACCGGCGCGAAGGCGTGGGTGAGATCGATGTACTTCGCCGAGCGCAGCGTCCGGTCGTAGAGCGACCAGAGGGAGAGGTCGTCCGCCGCGGCTGGACCCAGACCCAGGAGGACGCTCGCCAGGAGAGCCGCGCTGCGCATCGACACCATGTCCTCGCCCCTCCCGCGGGATGTCCGACGGCAGAGTGGCCGCCCCCGGAACGGAGCGCAACGACCGTGACGACCGTCGGTGCGCACCGCGCCAGCCTCGCCCAGGCTCACGGCAAGGGCTGCCGATGTCAGGACGGGGCGGGGTGTCGAGGCAGTCGCAATCGTATATTGGGACGCCGTTGCATGTACGGAATACAGATTTCCAATATACCAATTTGAAACATACCGGTTCATCATGCATCAAGATCATCGACGCTGGATCGCGGCGTTCGATGGCGATGAATGGAGCGGCTGAATGACTACGAGCACCGACGGACTCTTCATTTCTTCTGCGACCTTGATGCGCATGCCGGATGACGTTCGGGAAACGATCCTGGCCTTCGTCGTGGGACACCGGGACGGATCGGGCGGCGGCGACGCCGGGACCCCGACCAGCCCGGGTCATGCGCACCCGCAGCCCGGAACTCCCGACGACGACGGCTTCGCCGACCTGACGCCTCGACATGCCCGCCGGTACATCGCCGGCTGCGGCGAGAAGACCAGGGCGGCCATCGAGGCGATCGCGCGCAGCGACACCCGCTACTTCCAGGTCAGCGACGTCGCGGCGGCGGTCGGCTGTGCCGCGCACGAGCTGCGCGGGGTGTGGGGCGGCCTGACGCGCCGGGTGAAGACGGTCACCGGCGATGCCGACGCCTACCTCGTCTACTGGGACGGATCGGAGCCGGTCTTCGACGACGCCGGCACGTACGTGGACCAGCGCGGCGAGGTCACCGAACTGACCCACAAGTCGCTCCGCAAGGCGCTCGGGTTGTAGGCACCGCCCCGTCCCCGATCATGGCCTGCGCCGCGATCGGTGGCGAGGCGATCCGGAGGAGCGCGCGACCGCCTCGGCTGGGACCGCGACAGGCCGCGTCACCCGGACGGCGCCTGCCGTCCGGTCCGACCGGGGGTCATGCACGATCGCCGCGGATGACGGACGATGCGGTGGCGCAGGCCGGTGCGGAGGTCGAGCCGCTGCGGCGCTTGGCCGACCGCGCCCTCTGCGAGGCCAGGCAGGCCGGGCGCGATCGCGTCGCGGTCGACCGCCCCGTCAGTTCGCGGTCGGCCGGTAGCAGCGGATCTCCGCCTCGGCCTGGGCCCGGCGCAGCTCCGCCACCTTGTCGTCGAACATCTTGGTCGAGCGGAACTCGTTGGCGCGCTGGCCGATGCCCTGGCGCATGCCGAGGATCGTCGAGGCCTGGACGTACCGGTCGTAGGGAAGGATCGCCGCGATGGCGTCGATCGAGCAGGCACACTTCGTCAGCGCCTCGCGGGTCTGGCCATTGGCCGCCATGCAGCCGAAGACGTAATCGGCCCGCGCCTCGGTCGGGTAGTCGTTGTCGTCGGCCCGGGCGGAGGCGAGGCCCGCAGCGAGCATCGCGCCTGCGGCGAGTGCCAGCTTAGCCAGCGTTCGGTTCATAGGTCAGGGCTTCCTGCAGCAGGGTTCCGCCGTCCGGGCTCGCCGCCCGCACGTCAATCGAGACGATCTGGCCGGGGACCTCGGGCGCGACCACGAAGCTGTAGGTCAGGCTGTCGAAGCCGCGCAGGCGCTCGCGGATCGGGTCGTCGACGAAGGGCCGCGCCACCACGCGCCAGCCCGGGATCGTCTTGCCGTCGACCTCGACCTCGGTCGCGGCCACGGAGGCGCTCTCGCGCAGGGCGCGCCGGATCGCGTTCTTGATGTAGCGCGGGTTGCCCTTCAGCACCTTGGCGAGGTCGTCGAGGTGGTGTTCGAGGAAGCGCACCAGGACCGGATTGCCGGGCGCGTCCTCGTAGGTCGCGGTCGGCATCCGGCGCTCGCCGGAGAACATCTCCACCTTGAGGTTGCGGGTCTCCGGGCTCGCCCCCGGCGCCACCTCCTCGCGGATGCGGTCCTCGACGGGGGGCCCGAACGGCGCGCCCTCGATGCCGCTGAAGCGGGTGTAGCGGTAGCTCAGCACCCGGCCCGGCGGGGCGCCGGCGAGCTGGTTGGTCTCGAACAGGAGCGCGGTGGCGGTCGGCGCGCCCGGCGCCTGCGCGCTCGGTTGCGCCGGGGCGCCCGGCTGGGGTGAGGCCTGCGGCGGCGGAGTCGGCGAGGGGGACGTCTGCGCCAGGGCCGGGCAGGCGAGGGCGGCCGCGACGGCGGCAGCCAGGACGTGGCGTCTCACACGGGCGCTCCCTCGGGCACGGCGGTGCGCGGCGCGCCGCCGATGGTGCGGTACTGGTAGTCGGGCGCGGTCTCCAGCGCCGATTCGGCGATCGCCAGGGCCTGGACCTTGCCGTGCAGGCCTGAGAGCGAGCAGGCCGGGTCGGTCGCCGCGGCGTCCCCGGCGAGCGCCAGGGCCTGGCAGCGGCAGCCGCCCCAATCCTTCTCGCGCCGGTCGCAGGAGCGGCAGGGCTCCTGCATCCAGTCCGTGCCGCGATAGGCCCGGAAGGCCGGCGAATCGGCCCAGATCTGGCCGAGCGAGCGGTCCTGCACGTGCCAGAACTCGAGGCCGGGAATCGTCTCGGCGGCGTGGCAGGGCAGCACCTTGCCGGTCGGGGTGACGTTCATCAGCCGCCGGCCCCAGCCGCCGGCGCAGGCCTTGGGGTACTTGGCGTAGTAGTCCGGCACCACGAGGTCGATGACGAGCTGGCCCTTGAGGCGCTCGCGCGCCTCCTCGACGGTGCGGATCGAGCGGTCGACGTCGGCTTTCGCCGGCATCAGGGCGGCGCGGTTGACGTAGGCCCAGCCGTAATACTGGGTGTGGGCGACCTCCAGGCGCTTGGCGCCGAGGCGGACCGCGAGGTCGATCAGCGCCGGCACCTCGGCGATGTTGCCGCGGTGGATCACGGCGTTCAGCGTCAGCGGCAGGCCGAGGGCCGTCACCCGCTCGGCGAAGGCGAATTTCTGCGGCTGCGCGTTCTTGAGGCCGCCGATGCGCTCGGCATTGGCCGCCTCGACCGCCTGGACCGAGAGCTGCACGTGGTCGAGGCCGGCCTCGGACAGGGCGTCGAGCTTGTCCAGCGCCCCCGCCACCCCGGAGGTGATCAGGTTCGAGTAGAGGCCGAGCTCGGCGCAAGTCCGGGTGATCGCGACGATGTCCTGCCGCGCCGTCGGCTCGCCGCCCGAGAGGTGGACGTGCAGCACGCCCAGGCCCGCCGCCTCGGCCAGCACCCGCTGCCAGGTCGCGGTGTCGAGCTCGGCCGAGCGCCGGTCGAGCTCGAGCGGGTTCGAGCAGTAGGGGCAGCGCAGGGGGCAGCGATGGGTCAGCTCGGCGAGAAGACCGATCGGGGCCGGTGGAATGGGCGTGACGGCGTTCATGACTGTCCCTCCCGGATGAGTGGCGCTCCCGGGCTTCACGCCGCCGGCACGGTCTCGAGCACGCGCTTGAGCAGCAGGCCGTCCAGCATGGCGACGACGTCGGGCTCGATGATGCCGGGGTCGGTCTCGTATTGCCGGCCCAGGGCCTCGGCGATGGCCCGGATGCTGCGGGTGCCGTCGACGAGGCTCAGGACCGCGACGGCGTTCTGGTCGAGGTCGAAGGTGCGCTCGGGCGCCAGCAGCACGTGGGCGTCGCGCACCGTGTCGTGCCGCAGCCGGACGCCGCGGGGCAGCCGCGGCACGCTGTCGGGGGTCAGGCTCATGCCGCGGCGCTCCCGGCGGTGGCGGTCTCCGCCCGCAGGCCCTCGCCCGGGCGCCAGGCCTCCGGCGGGATCATCCCGGGAGCCACGTAGGCGAAGTAGAGCGCGTCGAGCTGGGTCCACAGCACGCTGCACTTGAAGCGCAGGGCGTCGAGCGCCTGGGCCTGCTGCTCCGGCGTCACGGCGTGGCGCTTGACGTAGTCGAGGGCGAAATCCGCGTCCCGGGGCGCCTGGGTCAGGCGCTTGTCGAAGTAGGCCAGGGTCTCGCGGGTGATGAAGTCGTAGTTCTTCAGCATCCCCGAGACGCGCTCGGAGATGATCGTCGGCGAGAACATCTCGGTCAGCGAGGAGGCGATCGCCTCGAGCAGCGAGCGCTCGGCGACGAAGTGCACGTAGGCCTCGACCGAGAAGCGGGTCGCCGAGAGAATTCCCTTCGTCGAGAGCACGTAGTCGCGCGCGAAGCCGACGCCCTCGGCGAGCTTCAGCCAGCGCTCGATGCCGCCGTCGCCCTCGTGGTCGCCGTCATGGTCGACGATGCGCTGGCGCCAGATCCGGCGCAGCGCGGCATCGGGCAGGCGCGCCAGCAGGGTGGCGTCCTTCACCGGGATCATCGCCTGGTAATAGTAGCGGTTGAGCGCCCAGGCCCGGACCTGGTCCTTGTCGAGCTTGCCGTCGTGCAGCAGGCGGTGGAACGGGTGCAGGTTGTGGTAGCGCCGCGCCCCGATGTCGCGGAGCGCCGCCTCGAGCTCGTCCGGCGAGAGCAGGCGGCCGGCGGGCCCGGTATCGTCCGGGGGGAGGGCGGGGGAAGCGGTCATGGCGTGCTGGCGTTCCGGTTTCTCGTTCGGCGGCTGACCTCGGGACGGGAGATTGCGCCGCGGCGGAAGGGGGTCAAGGGCGACCAAAGTGCCTGGACCGGGGGACCCGGGCGGCGGGGCGCCCGGACGGGACGGGGCTAGAGGCTCAGCGTCAGCCCGTCCTGCGCCACGATCCATCCCGCCGCCTCGATGCCGCGGCGCTCCTCGGAGCCTTCCACCAGCACCGGGTTGGTGTTGTTGATGTGGACGAAGACCCGCCGGCCGAGCGGCACGTCGGCGAGCGCCGCGACCGAGCCGCCCTCGCCGGTCATCGGCACGTGGCCCATGCGCCAGCCGGTCTTGGTGCCGACCCCGGCGCGGATCATGTCGTCGTCGGCCAGCACCGTGCCGTCGAACAGGAGCGCGTCGACCCCGGCGACCCGGGCCTTGAGGCCGTCCGTGACCCGGGCGCAGCCCGGCACGTAGGCGAGGCGCTTCCCCCCGGCTTCGATCATCGCGCCGACGGTGCTCTCGGTCTCGGCGCCGATCTCCGGCGTGCCGTCCTCGAGCCAGAGCGGCACCTTGCCGGGCACCGGGAACAGCGTCACGGCGAGGCCCGGCACGGGCGAGAAGGTCTCGTCCAGGGCGATCTCGGTCCGCTCGACCGTGCCCGGCGCCATCACGTCGAAGACGCGGTTGGCCGCGATCGATTCGAGGATGCCGCGCGTCGCGTGGAGCCGGAAGGGCTGGCCCTCGCGCAGGGTGAGCAGGCCCGCGACGTGGTCGACGTCGCCGTTGGTGAGCAGCACCGCCCGGATCGGCGAGTGGCGCAGGCCCTCGCGCGGGTGCAGTGCGGGCGTGTCGAAGAGTTGCTGGCGGATGTCCGGCGAGGCGTTCACCAGGAGCCAGTGATCACCGTCTGCGGAGACGGCGAGGCTCGACTGGGTGCGGGGGAGAACCCGGCGGTCGCCCGCCCGGGCCAGGGCGCAGATCGGGCAGCGGCAGTTCCACTGCGGCACGCCCCCGCCCGCGCCGGACCCCAGAACGATGGCCTGCATGGTCCGGTCCCGACCTCGTCAGTGGAACGGATCGATCTCGGCGGATTCGTAGGCGGTGACTTCCATGCCGAGGCAGATCTCGGCGACGATGGGCATCGACCAACGCATTGGCGTTCCTCCTTCGACTTCGGCGGACGACCGGCTCGTGGGCTGTCGGTCCCGGGCCGGCATTCTCGTGTCATGCGCCGAGCGCCATCCGGCGGCGACCGCCGGAGGCGCGAACCGTGCGAGCCCTTAGTTGAAGGGATCGATCTCAGCGGACTCGTACGAGGTGACTTCCATGCCGACGCAGACCTCGGCGACGACGGGCATCGACCACTTCATGGCGTTTCTCCTGGGCTGCCGGAACCTCTAAGAGGTTCTTAAGACGTTGGAATGACAGTGGTTTCTGTCACCAGGGATATATCGGCAATCACGACCCGGAGTGCAAGCGCTATTTTGCCGAAAGTCCGGGACAGCCCTGGACGACCATTCTCAGACCGGTCTTATTGTGCAGGATGCGCCGGGAGTTAGCCGGTATCGATTGCGCCCAAAATAATTTCGTCACTGACGAAACCCGGCCTCGCGCAGGTCGAGCATGAAGCCGCGCCCGCGCACCGTGACGAGGCTCGGGCCGCCGGCCCGGGCGATGTCGGCGAGCTTGGTGCGCAGGTAGCCGACATAGACGTCGACCACGTTGAGGGAGAGGCCGCCCTGGCTGGCCCAGAGGCGATCGAAGATGTCGCCCCGCGTGACCGGGCGGCTCGCCTGCTCCATCAGGATCGCCAGGAGCTCCGCCTCGCGCTGCGTCAGGCGGGCGCCGGCCTCGCCGAAGCGCACCTGCCGGGTCGCGAGGTCGAGGGAGAGGCGCCCGGCGGTGACGAGGGTGCGGGCCTCGCCGGTGGCGCGCCGCCGTTGCAGGTGGGTGCGCAGGCGCGCGAGCAGCTCGTCGAACACGAACGGCTTGACGATGTAGTCGTCGGCCCCGACCGCCAGGCCGTCGACCCGGTCGCCGACGTCGTCCTTGGCGCTGAGGAACAGGATCGCGCCCGGGTAGCCGCCCTCGCGAAGCGAGCGGCAGACGTCGTGGCCCGAGCCGTCCGGCAGCATGTTGTCGAGGAGCACCGCTTCCGGCACCCGCTCGCGGGCGGCGGCCAGGGCCTCGTCGACGCCGCCGGCGAGGTCGATGTCGAAGCCCTCGGCGCCGAGGCCCCGGGCCAGCATGGCGCGGATGTCGCCGTCATCCTCGACGATGAGCACGCTGGTCATCGGCGCCCGTCCGGCCGCCGGCTCATGCTGCGTCCCCTGCCGCGTCCCATGCCGCATCCTCCCCCATGTCCTCGCCGGGCAGCTCCAGGACGACCCGGGCTCCCGGATCGGCCGCTTCGAGGCGGATCACCCCATCATGGCGCTCAACGACCCAGCGCGCCAGAGCGAGCCCGATGCCGAAGCCGGCGGGCGCCGGGCCGGGCCCGCCGCCGCGCCGGAAGCGCTCGAACAGCGCCTCGGCCTCCGGCGGGAAGCCCGGTCCGTCGTCGGTCACCGTGACGGCGGCGCCGGTACGGCCGGGGGAGAAGCCGATGCTCACCCGGGTGGCGCCGGCGGCGTGGCGCAGCGCGTTGTCGATCAGCCCCTCGACGATCTGGCGCAGCCACTCGGCATCGGCCAGCACCTCGGCGTCGGCGGCGCTCGGCTCCAGCTCCAGCGCGATGCGGCGGCGGCGCGCCTCCGGCGCGCAGCTCTCCACCGCCTCGGCCAGGATGGTCGCGAGGCCGACCGGGCGCCGGTCGAGGGCGATCTCCCCGGATTCCGAGCGGGCGATCCGCAGCATGTCGCCGACCCGGCGGTGCAGCCTCAAGGCCCGCTTGCGGATGGTGGCGATCACCGGCCGGAACGCGTCGGGCGTGTCGGGCGAGCGGGCCGCGAGGTCGCACTCGCCGAGGATCACCGTGAGCGGCGTGCGCAGCTCGTGGCTGACATCGGCGAAGAAGCGCCGGCGCGAGCGGTCGATCTCCTCGAGCCGGGCGTTGGCGCCGCGCAGGTCGGCGGTGGCGCGGGCGACGGTCTCCTCGAGCGCCGCCCGGTCGGCGGCGACCCGGGCCTCGCGCCGCTTCAGCCGCGCCGCCATGCGGTTGAAGCTCGCGACGAGCAGGCCGAGCTCGTCGCGGCTCGCCACGGCCAGGCGGGTGTCGAGCTCGCCCCGGCCGATGGCCGCGGCCCCGATCCGGATCGCCTCGATCCGCCGCAGGATCGGCCGCGTCAGGCCCTGGTGCAGAAGGAGGAGCAGCAGCACGATCAGCACGGCCGCCGCGACCGCGACGCCGCGCATCCGCCCGGCGAGCACCCGGACCTCGGCGGAGGAGGCCTCGACCGCCCGGCGCTCGGCCTCGACCAGGAAGGTGAGGGGCTGGCCCGTCACCGCGCCGAAGCCGTTGAGCGCGCCCCGGATCGCGTCGGCGCGCCGGGCGGGGTCGGGCTCGCGCTGGATCTGCGCCACCTGCCGGTCGAGCATGGCGCGGGCGGCCCGCAGACGGGCGAGCGGCCGGGCGCGGGCGGTGTACTGCGTGCGGTCGAGGACGCCGCCGGCCCCGGCGACGGCCCGGCTCAGGCCGTCGTCGACGGCGTTGAGCGCCCGGTCGACCTCGTTGCGGGCATTGGCCAGCCGCTCGGGCCGGCCCGGATTGTCGCCGACCGCCTCGACGGCGGCGAGGCCGAACTCGGTCAGGCGCCCGGACAATTCGGCGATCAGCTCCAGGCGCACCTGCGCGTCGAGCGTCGCGTCGAGCGTGCGCTCGGCGGCGTGCAGCGCCCCGTAGAGGCCGATCGCGGCCAGCACCACCAGGGCGGCCGCGCTTCCGACCAGCAGCCCGAACCGTACCCTGAGCGATCCCATCCCGTTCCCGGTCTTCCGTGGCCGGTCATCCTGCACGGGATCGCCGCGATGGGCGAGGTGGGCTTTCGGGGGCTCCCGGCCGATGCCGTCAGGCAGGCGCGCTCAGGCAGATGCGCTCAGGCAGCCGAGCCCCGCGAGCGTCTCGCGCACCGCCTCATCGAGCGGCGTGTGCGGCTCGGCCCCCAGGAACCTGACGAGGTCATCGTTGCGCATCCGGATCGGTTCCCGCCACAGGTAGCGCATCTCGCGGATCTCCCGCGCCAGCGGCCAGAACGGCGCGGCGAGCGGCAGGAGCGCCCAGGGGAAGCGCCGCACCCGCACCCGTCCGCCGACCGCGCGGGCGATGGCGGCGATCATCTGCCGGCCGTCCGGGTCCCAGTGGCCCTCCATGTTGAAGGCGGCGAGGCGGGGCAGCTCGGCCTCGCGGGCGCTCAGGCGCACCATGGTCTCGGCGACGTCGGGCAGGTAGGCCCATTGGTGGCCGATTCCCGGCGTGCCCGGACCGGTCACGCTCCGCACCGGCCGCCCCGGGCGCACCAGGGCGGACGAGAACCAGGAATTGGCGGTGGTGCGCGGGCCGAAGAAGTCGCCGGCCCGCACGATCAGGCTTCGCACGCCGGAATCGCGCAGGCGCGCCTCCATGGCGATGCGGATGCGGCCCTTGGCGGTCCGGGGCGCCTGGGGGGCGTCGGCGCCCGGGTTCGGGCCGGCGTCGCGGCCGTAGACGTAGACGTTGCCGGGCAGGAGCAGGCGGGCATCGCTGGCGCGCGAGGCGGCGATCGAGGCGTCGAGCATCGGCAGGACCAGACGGTCCCAGTCGCGGTAGCCGGGCGGGTTGACCGCGTGGACGATCAGCGACGCGCCCGCGGCGGCCGCGACCACGTCGGCGGCCACCATCGCGTCGCCGCGCACCCAGTCGAGCCCGTCCGCGGCCCGCGCCGCCCGGCCGGGGTCGCGGTGGAGCGCCCGCACCGTCCAGCCCTCGGCCTTCAGGCGCCGCGCCACCGCGCCGCCCACCCCGCCCGTCGCGCCCAGCACCAGGGCCGTACCCGTCGTCATCGCGCTCTCCTCGCCTCGTGACGGGTGACCATGTGCCAGGGAGCCGGCACGTCGAAAATTGCCGAAGGGCGGCGATCGGCTATACGGTTTCGTATGACAGGACCGAGTTGGGATCACTATCGCGCGGCGCTGGCCGTGCTTGAGGAGGGCTCGCTCTCCGGCGCGGCGCGGGCCCTGGGCCTGACGCAGCCGACCCTCGGCCGGCAGATCGCGGCCCTGGAGGGGGCACTCGGCGTCTCCCTGTTCACCCGCTCGCCCGCCGGGCTCGCGCCGACCGAGGCCGCGCTGACGCTCGCCCCCTTCGCGCGGTCGCTCCGGGCGACCGCGGAGGCCCTGCGCCGGGCGGTGGCGGCGGAGGCCGAGGGGGTGTCGGGGCGGGTGCGGATCACCGCCTCCGAGGTGGTCGGCGCCGAGGTGCTGCCGCCAATCCTCGCCGGCCTGCACGCGCGGTACCCCGGCCTCGCCCTCGACGTGGTGCTGTCGGACCGGATGCAGGACCTGCTGCGGCGCGACGCCGACATCGCGGTGCGGATGACGCCGCCGACGCAAGACGCGCTGGTGGCGCGCCGGGTCGGCACGGTGCACCTCGGCCTCTACGGGCACCGCCGCTACCTCGAAAGACGCGGCATCCCGACGGATCCGGCCGATCTCGCCCGCCACAGCGTCGTCGGCTTCGATGCCGAGACCCCGTTCCTGCGGGCGATGATACGCAATACCCCGGCACTTGCCGAGGCGGGCTTCGCCTGGCGCAGCGACAGCACGCTCGCCCAGCTCGCGGCTCTCCGCGCCGGGTTCGGCCTCGGCGCCTGCCACACGGTGCTCGCCGCCCGCGACCCGGACCTGGTCCGGGTGCTGCCGGAGATCGTCTGGGAGCTGCCGACCTTCGTGGCGATGCACGAGGACCTGCGCTCCCTGCGCTGCTGCCGGGCGGCGTTCGACGCGCTGGCGGAGGGGATGGCGGCCTATTGCGCGGAGTGAGGGGGGGGAGGGCCCCCCGCCGCCTCAGCCCTTGTCGAGACCCGCGATCGCCCGGGCGAAGTCCCGCGCCGCGAAGGGCTCGAGGTCGTCGACCCCCTCGCCGACGCCGATGAAGTGGACCGGCAGGCCGAACTTGGCGGCGAGCGCGACCAGGATGCCGCCCCGCGCCGTGCCGTCGAGCTTCGTCATCACCAGGCCGGTGACGCCGGCGGCCTTCTGGAAGATCTCGACCTGGCTCAGCGCGTTCTGGCCCACCGTGGCGTCGAGGACGAGGAGCACGGCGTGGGGCGCCGCCTCGTCGAGCTTGCGGATCACCCGGATCACCTTCTCGAGCTCGGCCATCAGCCCGGCCTTGTTCTGCAGCCGGCCGGCGGTGTCGATCAGCAGGATGTCGGTGCCGGCGTCGCGGGCGGCCTGGAGCGCGTCGTAGGCGAGGCCGGCGGCGTCCGAGCCTTGCGCGCGCGCCACCACCGGGGCTCCGGTGCGCTCGCCCCACACCCGCAGCTGCTCGATCGCGGCGGCCCGGAAGGTGTCGCCGGCGGCCAGCATCACGCTGTGCCCCTGCGCCCGGAATTTTTGCGTGAGCTTGCCGATCGTCGTGGTCTTGCCGGCGCCGTTGACGCCGATCATCAGGATCACGAACGGCTTCTTCGTCGCGTCGACGACGAGCGGCTGGGCCACCGGATCGAGGGCACGCTCGACCTCCGAGGCCAGGATCGCCCGCACCTCGTCGGGAGCGATCCCCCTCTCGTAGCGGCCCTTGCCGACCGCTTCCGCGATCCGGGTCGCGGTCTCGAGGCCGAAATCGGCCTGGATCAGCGCGTCCTCCAGCTCCTCCAGGGTGTCGGCGTCGAGCTTGCGCTTGGTGAACAGCCCGGTGACCCGGTCCGACAGGGCCGAGGAGGTGCGCTTGAGCCCGCCGGTCAGCCGGCTCCACCAGCCGCGCTTCTCCTCCGCCGGCTCGGGTTGGGCCGGAGGCTGGAAGATCTGGAGCGGAGCCCGTTCGGCTTCGGTCTCCTCGGCGACCGGCTCGGGCTCCGCGAGCGCGGCGGGCTCGGGCAAGGGCTCCGGCTCGGGCAAGGGCTCCGGCTGGGCGGGCTCGGGCGCCGCCGGCACCAAGCCCTCGGGCTGCACCCCTTCGACCGGCTCGAGGTCGGCCCCGGCGAGCTCGTCGGGCAGGTCGTGCTCCGGCGCGGTCCCGGGCGAGGCTTCCGTCACCGTCGGCGGGGCCGGGAGCACGTCGTCGGCGGCGGTGGCGAAGTCCGGCACGCCCTCCGACAGGGTGCCGGTCGGCTCCGTCGGCATCGTCTCGGCGGGATCGGGGCTGGGCGCGGGGGCCTCGGCAGGAATTTCAGCAGGAGTTTCGGCGGGCGCCTCGGCAGGCGTCTCCGTCGGCGTCTCGGCCTTCCGGCCGAACAGACGGCCGAACCAGCCCGGCTGTTTGGTCTCACTCATCCGCACTTGCTCCAGACCCTGCGGACGATCTAGGGCGGCCTGCCCCGAACTTCGCCCGCCTCCGCCGCCACTGCGACAGCCTCATGATCGTTGACGACATACTCTCGCGGCTCCTCTACCGCGATGCCCTGGTGCTCGTCATCGACAAGCCGGCGGGTTTGCCGGTGCATCCCGGGCCGAAGGGCGGCGAGACGCTGACCCAGCACCTCGACGCCCTGCGCTTCGGCCTGCCGCGCCGGCCGGAAGCCGCCCACCGCCTCGACCGCGACACCTCCGGCTGCCTGGCGCTCGGCCGCCACGCCAAGGCGCTCGCCCGGCTGAACGCCCTGTTCGCGCAAGGGCGTGCCGGCAAGACCTACTGGGCGCTCGTCGAGGGCGGGCCGGCGGAGGAGACCGGCGAGATCGACCTGCCCCTGGCGCGCCGCTCCGACGACCCCCGGAGCTGGTGGATGAAGACCGATCCGGCCGGCGACCCGTCGCTCACCCGCTGGCGGGTGATGGGACGCGATCCGGCATCCGGGCGGACCTGGCTGGCGCTGACCCCGGTGACCGGGCGCACGCACCAGCTCCGGGTGCATTGCGCCGCGATGGGCTGGCCGATCCTCGGCGACGCGGTCTACGGCACCGCCCCGCGCCAGGGCGGGCCGGGCCTGCAGCTCCACGCCAGGGCCCTCGCGCTGCCGCTCTACCCGAAGAAGCCGGCGATCGCGATCGAGGCGCCGGCGCCGGGGCACATGCGGCAGGGGTTGCGGGCGTGTGGATTGGTCGAGAGTTCCGAATAGAGGGCGGCAGCGAGAAAGACTCTGCACATCCACCCACCGGTCGGGCTCCTCACGCCACCCGCAACAACCGCCCGTCATGCCCGGCCATGCGCAGCTCGACGAGCGCCCCCGCCTCCACCCCCTCCGGCAGCCGCACAGGCAAAAAACCCTCGGTGCGCCCGGTGCCGCCGCGCTCCGCCAGCACCCGGCGGGTCGCGCCGACCTCGCGGTCGAGGCGGCGGGCGAGGGCGGCGGTGCCGGCCTCGCGCAGGCGGGCGGCGCGCTCGCGGATCGCCGCGGGGGCGACCTGTGGCATCCGGGCGGCCGGGGTGCCGGGGCGCGGCGAGTAGGGGAAGACGTGGAGCTGGGCGAGGCCGCATTCCTCGACGAGGGCGAGGGAGCGGGCGAACTGCGCCTCGGTCTCGGTCGGGAAACCGGCGATCAGGTCGGCGCCGAACACCGCGTCGGGGCGTAAGGCCCGGATCTCGGCGCAGAACCGGATCGCGTCGTCGCGGCCGTGCCGGCGCTTCATCCGCTTGAGGATCAGGTCGTCGCCGGCCTGGAGCGAGAGGTGGAGATGCGGCATCAGCCGCTCCTCCTCGGCGAAGGCCGCGACCAGCGCCGGATCGGCCTCGACGGAATCGATCGAGGACAGGCGCAGGCGGTCGAGGTCGGGCACCTCGCGCAGGATCGCCCGCACCAGGAGACCGAGGGTGAGGTCGCCCGAGGCATCCAGGTCGCGGCCGTAGGCCGTCAGGTCGACGCCGGTGAGCACCACCTCGCGGGTGCCGGCTTCCACCAGGGCACGGACCTGCGCCACGACGCGCGCCACCGGCACCGAGCGCGAGTTGCCGCGGCCGAACGGGATGACGCAGAAGGTGCAGCGGTGGTCGCAGCCGTTCTGCACCGGCAGGAAGGCGCGGGTGCGCGCCCGCATCGGGGCCGGCTCGGGCAGGGGATCGGGGTGCGGCGCCATCACGTCGTCGATCCGGATCCGCTCCGGTGCCGGATCGGTCCAGACCGCCGGGTCGAGCTTGCGGCGATTGCCGAGGATCTCGGCCACCTCGGGCATCGCCGCGTAGGCCTCGGTCTCGACCTGCGCGCCGCAGCCCGTCACCACGACCCGCGCGCCTGGGTTGCTCCGCACGGCGGCCCGGATCGCCTTGCGGGCCTGGCGCCCGGCCTCGATCGTGACCGCGCAGGTGTTGACGAGGACGAGGTCGGTGCGCCCGGCGCTTTCCGCCCGCCGGCGCATCGCCTCCGATTCGGCGGCGTTGAGGCGGCAGCCGAAGCTCAGGACCTCCACGCCCATCAGGCGGCTCCGGCGAACAGCGAGGCTGCGAAGGTGCCCTCGTGCTCCAGTTCGGTCGGTCCGGTCATGCGGACGTGGTCGTCCTCGCCCCAGGCGATGGTGAGGTCGCCGCCCGGCAGGGTCACGATGGCCTCGCGGCCGGTGAGGCGCAGGCGCGACGCCGCGACCAGGGCCGCGCAGGCGGCGGTGCCGCAGGCGCGCGTCAGGCCGGCGCCGCGCTCCCATACCCGCAGGCGGATGTGCGCGCGGTCAACGACCTGCGCCAGCGAGATGTTGGCCCGATCCGGGAAGATCGGGTGCGATTCGAGCAGCGGGCCGATCCGGGCGAGGTCGTAGGTCTCGGGGTCGCGCTCGACGAAGAACACCGCGTGCGGGTTGCCCATGCTGACCGCCCCGGGCGAGTGCAGCACCGGGTCGTCGATCGGCCCGATCTGCAATTCGATGCGCCGCGTGTCGGGAAACGGCTCGGCGAGGGGGATCTCGTCCCAGCGCAGCCGCGGCGTTCCCATGTCGACGGTGAAGTCCAGGGCCGAGACCCGCACCACCTCGAGGAGGCCGGGGCGGGTCTCGAGGATCAGGCGGTCGCCCCGGAGCGGGCGGGCCATGACCGGATCGTCCATCATCGCCCAGGCGACGCAGCGGGTGCCGTTGCCGCAGGCGCCCGCCTCCGACCCGTCGGTGTTGTAGATCCGCACGTACGCCTCGGTGCCCGGGGTGACGGGATCGTGCAGCACCATCAGCTGGTCGAAGTGCGAGGCCGGGTCGGCCGCGATGGCGCGGGCCTCCTGCGGCTGTACCCGGACGTCGCTCCCGCGCAGGTCCAGCACCACGATCTCGTTGCCGAGGCCGTTCATCTTCAGGAAGCGGCGATGGGCGAGGGGGGACAAGGGGCAGGCTCTCCGGAGCGGGACGTTCAGGTGGGGATCGGGCGGTGTATGGACCAGAACCGGCGCGCAGGCGAGCGGCGGGGCACCGGGGAGCCCGAAACGGGAAGCCCGAAGGAAAGCCGCCCGCTCACGCATCCGCGATGAGCACGCAACGGCTTTGCGCTTGACGCGTTCGATGGGGCCGGCGATGCCGGCACGCCAAAGCCGCCCGGAGCGCTCCGCCCGTGATGAAGACCCGCCTTCCGACGATCGCGATCGGCCTCGCGGCCTCCCTGGCCTGCGGCGCCTCGGTTCTGGCGCAGCAGCCGGCCCAAGCTCCCGGCCCTGCTGCGCCCGGCCCTGCCGCGCCCGCGCCCGCGCCGTCCCCCGCCGCGCCCCCGGCCGGCACGCCCTCGCCGGCGCAGACGACCCCGCTGCCGACCACCACGGCACCGGGGCCCGGCCCGGGGACGAACCAGGCGCCGACCCCGCCCGCGCCCGAGAAGGCGCTGCCGCCCGCGACCCCGGTGCCGCCGGCCGCCGGCCGCGTGCCGCTCGTCGCCAATCCGGGCGACCCCTCCGACGTCGACGAGGTGACGCTGCCGGCCAAGCCCGCCGCGATCCTGTCCGGCACCGCGAAGTGGGACCAGGCGGTGCCGAGCCTCAAGGACGCGATCGCCAAGGTCGAGGCGGCGCTCGCTCAAGCCGGCATCAAGGCCGTCGGCAAGCCGCTCTCGGTGTTCACCCGCACCGACGACGACGGTTTCCAGTACGAGGTGATGGTGCCGGTCGAGGCCGCCCCGAACCCGCGCCCGGCCGGCCTGCCGGACGACCTGCGCTTCGGCGCGACGCCGAGCGGCAAGGCCCTGCGCTTCACCCACAAGGGCCCCTACGAGGGCATCGACCAGACCTACGAGACGGTGACGGCCTATCTCGATGCCAAGGGCATCATCGTCCAGGACGCCTTCGTCGAGGAGTACCTGACCCCGCTCGCGAGCCCGTCCGACGACGCGCTGGAGGTCAACATCTACGCGCTGCCCAAGTGACGGATTCTCACCGACGGGTTTTTGCCGGCGGATTTCCACGCCCTCGGCGTCGGCCCCGGGGCGAGCCTTGCCGGGAACCAGGGATTCGTGACCGCCGACGTGGAAGGAGAGACTGAACACGGTCCCGCTTCATCCCGCATCGTCGGCGGTTAAGGATCCCTGGTTCCGCTGCGCGGCCCTGTGATGACAGGGTTGGTTTCAGAGCCTGTTTGGCTGAGTGACAAATTTTATCCCCCTCACAACCCCATCCCGAGGTGTCAGTCGATTGTTCATCGACTGACACCTCGGGATGAGGTCGCGGGTGGGACAGTTGAGTGTCTCGCGAGACCGCCCTTACACGTCAAACAGGCTCTCAAAGTCCGCCGGGGCAGATCGAACCGCGCTTCGGCGAGCCTCATCGGACACGGCCTGATCTCGCATCGCAGCACGCGACAGGGATCGCGGGGCGTCGGCGCCCTACTTCATCGCCCGGACCCGCGCCAGGAACGCGTCGTAATTCTCCGGCGTGAGAATGCCGACCAGCTTCTCGCGGATCCGCCCGTCCGGCCCGATCACGAAGGTCTCGGGCACGCCGTAGACCCCGAGATCGATGCCGACGCGGCCGTCCGCGTCGGCGCCGACGGTCTTGAACGGGTTGCCGTGGCGGCCGAGGAAGCGGCGGCCGTTCTCGGGCTGGTCCTTGTAGTCGATGCCGACGAGGTTCACGCCGTCGCGGGCGAGGCGCACCAGCATCGGGTGCTCGACCTGGCAGGGCGCGCACCACGAGGCCCAGACGTTCAGCACCGTCACCTTCCCCTTGAAGTCTGCGGCATTCAGGCCCGGCACGCCGGTGCCGTCGGCGGTCAGCCCGGGAACCGGGGGCAGGGTGAAGTCCGGCACCGGGCGGCCGATCAGGGCCGAGGGGACGGCCGAGGGGTCGTAGCCGGTGGTGAGCAGCTTGCCGAGGAAGATGCCGGCGAGCGCCGCGAAGGCCAGCAGCGGCAGCAGGAACAGCAGCCGCGAGCGGCGCGGCACCTCCTCGGCCTCCTCGCCGGCGCCGGCCTGGCCGGCGCCTTCCTGCACCGGATGCATGGGGGCCTCGCTCACCGGCGGCCTCGCGGTTCCTGTGCGAGCCGCGCGAGCGCCCGCTCCTGCGCCCGCCGGTCGAGGACCGCGTGGGCGACGAGGCCCGCGATCACCAGTGCGGTGAAGCCGTAGGCGCCGAGGATGAAGGCGGCGTGGGGTCCGAGATCCATGGGTCTCACGCGGCCTGCGGCGACAGCAGGGCGGCGTCCAGCCGCTCGGCCTCGAGGATCGTCAGGGTGCGCACGCGCCGGCGCAGGATCTCGGTGCGCATCGCCTGGAGGTGGAGCGCGATGCCGAGCACCGAGGCGGCGGCGATCATCACGAGGAGGGGATGGAGCATGGTCGGGTGGATGGTCGGCCCGCCCATCCGCAGGATCGAGGCCGGCTGGTGCAGGGTCGACCACCAGTTCACCGAGAACTTGATGATCGGCAGGTTGACGGCGCCGACGAGGGTCAGGATCGCGACCGCCCGGGCGGCCCGGTTCGGGTCCTCGATGGTGCGCCACAGGGCGAGCAGCCCGCAATAGATCAGGAACAGCACCAGCATCGAGGTCAGGCGCGCGTCCCAGACCCAGTAGGTGCCCCACATCGGCTTGCCCCAGAGCGAGCCGGTGACGAGGCAGATCAGCGTGAAGGCGGCGCCGATCGGGGCGGCGGCGCGCTGCGCCACGTCGGCCAGGGGATGGCGCCAGATCAGGGTGCCGAGGGCCGAGACCGCCATGGCGCCGTAGAAGAACACCGCCATCCAGGCTGCCGGCACGTGGATGAACATGATCCGCACCGTCTCGCCCTGCTGGTAGTCGGGCGGGGCCACGAACCAGGTCATGTACTGGCCGAGTGCCACCAGCACGAGGGCGAGGCCCGCCACCCAGGGCAGGATCGCCCCGGACCAGCGCATGAAGTGGCCGGGCTGCGCCAGCCGCGTGAGACGACCCATCGACATGCCCGGAGGTGTAGCGCGCGCGGCCGCGTCCGGGCAATGCGGACGAACGGCGCAGACCGCCAGCAGGCCTCGGAACGAAGCGTGGCGGTCACGGTTATCGCTGCGACTTTTCGCTGCGACCGGAGCGCTCCCGCCATGTTGAAATGGGCGATCATCTTCTTCGTGATCTCGCTGGTGGCCGGTGCCCTCGGCTTCACCAACGTAGCGTCGGGCGCCCGCGGCATCGCGCGGCTGCTGTTCGGCCTGTTCCTGGTCATCGCCGTGGTGATCGTGATCGTGGCGGTGCTGCTCGGTCAGGCGGTGTTCTGAGGCCGGAATCTTCCCCCGGCGTGGTGCGCCGGGGGAGGGCGTCGATGATCCACCGCGTACGCTTTGCAACCGTGGACGACGCAGCGGGGATCAGCCGCGTCGTCCTCTCGGCGCCGCACGGGAGCAACGCCCGCGATGACGGGCCGGGGACCATCGCGCGGGTCGTGCGGGGCTTCACCCCGGATCGGGTCGCCGCGCAGATCGCCGAGCGGCAGGTCTTCGTGACTGAGTAGGTCTTCGTGGCTGAGGAAGTCTTCGCGGCGGAGGAGGGCCGCATCGTCGGCACCGCGAGCCGCGACGGCGCCGGCGTGCGCGCGGTCTTCGTCGCGCCCGAGGTGCAGGGACGCGGAACCGACCGGGCGCTGATGGCCGAGATCGAGCGGACCGCGAGGGAGGCCGGCATCGCCGTCCTCACGCTCCAGTCGTCCCTGATCGCGTCGGGCTTCTATCTCAGGCTCGGGTTCCGGGTCGTGCGCGAGCACCTGCACGGCGACGAGCGGACGATCGATCATGGACAGGAGGGTTTTCGTCCCGGATGGGGCCGGTGGCGGTCCCTGAGGAACGGATACCCCCTGCGGCGGCGACGGGTCCGTTATCGCCCGGCCGTCGGGCCCTTGTCGGTCCAGTCCGGCGGCAGGCCGAAGGAATCGCCGATGATGCCGTCGACGCCCGGGGCGCGGCCGAAGGCCTGGCAGTCGGGATCGCGGGGCATCTCGCCGAGCATCGTCACCCGGATGCGCTCGTAGGTCGGGATGGTGAGCTCGGACTCGAACGGATCCTCGCCGGTGGCGAGGTAGGAGCCGAAATCCTGGCCGAAATCGCCGGCGAGGTCGTAGATGTCGGCGACCGGGGAGAAGCGGGCCTGGTTGGTGAAGGAGTTGGCGCCGCCCGCCCACACCATCGCGGCGCGCTGCTGGCGGCGGGCGTCGACGGCCTCGGCCTCGACCGTGAGGTCGCCGAGCCCGATCGGCAGGCGCGGCACCGGCACCTTGCCGACCGTGTCGGCGAAGCCGACGCCGACCTGCGCGGCGATGGTGATGGCCGCCGAGGCGCCGATCGCGACGCCGGACGCCGGCACGTTGGTGAGGCCGGCGCGGGTGATGTTCGCCCGCACGGTCAGGTCGGCCGGGCCGGACGAGACGACGTCGTAGCGCAGCGACAGCTCGTAGCACAGGGCGCGGTCCGCCGCGTTAGCGACGACCCGGCGCTCCTGCTCGGTCACGCCGGGGCCGGCGATCGCCGCCGGAAAGGTCGTGGGGATGATGCGGACGGTCCGGACCGCGGCCATCGCGGCCTTGTCGATGAAGATCCGCGACTTGGTGGCGGTCGCCTCGCTCGGCGCCAGGCGGTCGTAGCGCGTCAGCAGCCCGGTCTGGGTCAGCACCGGCGTGGCGCAGCCCGCGAGCACGGCCAGACCGGCCACGGCCGCGACGCGGCGGGCGGCCCGCGCGTTCAAGGCAGCCTTGATTGTCGTCCGCATTCGGTCGCTTTCCCGGATCGCGCGAAGCCGGACCCGCGCACCCCCGTTCGGGGGAGCCCGGAGGCCGGCTCCCGGCGGCGCAGGGCCGGCCCGTTCGGGCCGCCGCACCGTTATGGCCTGAACCTACCCCTCGCCGCGCGGGTCGGAAAGCCGAGCTTGGCCGCCGCCCGCGCTTCCGCCCCGGCTGTAACGCTTCGGCCACATTGTTTCGGAAGGTGAGGGCCCTGACGCTCCGGCCCGCGGGCCTCAGGCGAGGGCCGCCATGCTGCAGCTCTGGCCGCCATCCACCGGCAGGCAGACGCCGGTGATGAAGCGGGCCTCGTCGGAGGCGAGGAAGACCGCCGCATGGGCGATGTCCCAGGCTTCGCCGAGGCGGCCGAGCGGCACCCGCCGGTCGCGGCCGGATTCGAGCGTGCCCGCGCCGCGGCACTCGTCGGCCATCGTGGTGTCGAGGAGGCCCGGCAGGATCGCGTTCGCCCGGATGCCGTCGCGGGCGTACTGCATCGCCACCGAGACGGTGGCCTGGTTCACCGCCGCCTTGGCGGCCGCGTAGGCGAAGGCCGGCGCCCCGGCCCAGCGCAGGGAGGCGACCGACGAGATGTTGACCACGGCGCCGGAGCGGCGCGCCCGCATCCCCGGCAGCACCGCCTTGCAGGTGCGCCAGACGCCGCCGACATTGACCTCGATCGCCCGCCGCCAGGTCTCCTCGTCGAGGTCCTCGGGGCCGCCCGCCTCCGGCAGGCCGACATTGTTGTGCAGGATGTCGATGCGGCCGAAGCGCCCCTCGCCGGCGGCGACCGCACCCGCCACCGCCTCGTAATCGGTGACGTCGGCGCACAGGGCTTCGGCCTCGTTGCCCTCCTCGGCGATGATCTGCGCCGTCTCCTCGGCGGCGGCGAGCAGCCGGTCGACGCAGATCACCCGGGCGCCCTCGCGGGCGAAGGCGACGGCGACGGCCTTGCCGTTGCCCCAGCCGGTCCCGGCGGAGCCCGCCCCGAACACGATCGCGGTCTTCTTCAGCAGGCGTGTCGACATGGCCCGGCCTCCGTGCGCGACGCCGAGACTCGCGACAAATGCCCGGCCCGCGCAACGGGCGGGGAAGCAGGGCCGCCAGTCTTCGCCCGCATGGATGGCGGGTTCACTGGTCAGGCGCGGGCGCCGGCTCCCCGCGCCCGGTGCCAGGTCACGGTCGCTGCGACCAGCGCGAGGGCGACCTGGGCGAGGCTGCCCTCGCCCAGATGGGCGTGGCCGAGATCGAGCCGCACCGCGAGGCGCACGGCGAACCCGACCGCCCAGTAGCCGAGGCAGAACGTCAGGGCGGCGAGGAGGAGAGCGACGAAGTCGTTCATGGATGCGGGACCTCCGTGGGCGAGGACCGGCCCGGCGCAGCAAGAGCCGCGCCAAGCCCTGCCGACACTCGGCCCGCCTCTCACTCGGGCCGCGTCGCCTGCATCGACGGGCGCGCGGAGAAGCCGGCGTACCACTCCGCCGCCGCGGGCGCGCGCTCGCGCCAGCCGAGGTCGGGCAGGCGCAGGTCGAGGTAGCCCAGGCCGCAGCCATACGTGATGGAGGCGATGTCGACCCGCTCGCCGAGGCTGGGCGCCGCCGCCTCGATCCGCGCCAGCGCGTCGACGATCTTCTCCCGCTGGCCCGCGACCCAGGCCGGCGAGCGCTCGCCCTCCTGGCGCACCCGGGTCTCGTAGACGCAGAGCAGGGCGGCATCGAGCAGGCCGTCGCCGGTCGATTGCGCGGCGAGCGCCGTCCAGCGGGCCGGGCCGGGAGCCGGGAAGAACCCGCCCCCGCCCAGGTGGTCGAGGTACTCGCAGATCACCCGGCTGTCGGCGAGGGCCGTGCCGTCGTCGAGGATCAGGGTCGGGACCTGCCCGAGGGGGTTCTGCGCCCGGATGGTCGCGTCGCGGTTGATCGGGTGGGCGGCGGCGGGCAGCAGCTCGATGCGCTCGAACAGGCCGAGCTCGTGGGCGACGACCAGCACCTTGCGGACGAAGGGCGAGGCCTTGGCGTAGAACAGCTTCATGGGAATCCTCCGGTCTTCTTGGTCTTGGTTCGGCGTTCGAGAACGCGATCGAGGGAACCGATTCCCTCGCTGTCGTCCCGGGTTTCCGACCGCGCCGGGCCCCGGGACGACGATGTGGGGCGTGATCGCCGAGGACGGTTCACGCCACCGGCCGGCCGCTCAGTGCCCCCGCGCCGGCGTCGGCCTGGCGGCGGGCTTCGCGGGTGCCGGCGGCGTCGCGTTGGCGGCCGCGGGCTTGGGCGGGGCGGGCGGGCGCGGGGTCTCGACCGAGAGGCGCCGCACCGGCCAGCCGTCGCTCCAGCGCTCCATGTCGATGAAGCGCGGGTTGCTCTTCAGGCTCGCGGCGTTCTGGCCCGCGAACGCCGCCGCCGCCGCCATGTCGAAGGTCTTCCAGTAGGCGAGGTAGTCGAGGCTGTCGGTGCCGGCGCCGTTGATCTGGGCCACCAGCACGGTCTGCTCGCCGGTGAGCGCCATGTCGGCCGACCACTTGAACGGCGGCGGCTTCTGCTTCGGGTCGGCGGCCGGCAGCTTCAGCTGTCCGACGTCGTAGGCCGCGCTGCTGCCGGCGGGCGAGGCCAGGGTGGCGGAGAGGGCCGGGAAGCCGTGATCGTCCGAGAGCGCCCGCACCATCAGCTTGTGGTCGACCGGCACGGCGCTCGCCTCGCGCATCAGGCGCCGGGCCGCGATGTCGGCGGCCCGGGCGTCGCGGTCGCCGATTACCGTGACGATCATCGTGGCGGGGTCGATGGCGTCGAGGTCGTGGAGCGCGATGCCGCGTGACTTGTCGTCCCGGGCGATGCCGCCCGGCATCGCGCCGAAGATCAGCTTCGGCACCGGCAGGCCGGTCTCGCGCGCGTGGGCCGCGAGGTTGGCGGCGAGCGGAACCCCGGCGAGGTGGCCGATCAGCGCCACGCGGCCGGTGTCGGGCTTGGCCTCCTGGTCGCCGGCGAGTTCCGCCAAGGCGTCCTTGATCAGGCCCGCGGCGATGCCGCTGGCATCCGCCGGCCGGGTGCGGTTGAGCTCCTGGAAGCGCGGGAACAGCACGAGGGTGCCGGAGCGGGCGAGGTGCTCGATCCAGGCGCCGTAGGCCTGCGGGTTCACCGCCCCCCAGGCGTGCAGCACCACCACCACCGGCCGTCCCCCAGCCGGCGCCGGGCCGTTGCCGTAATAGGCCAGCGTCACCGCGCCGGCCCGGCCGAGGGTCCGCTTCACCACGCTTGCGGCGGGATAGGCCTGCCCGCCCGGTCCGTCCTTCGGCTGGGTCGGCGGCGTGGCGGCTCCCGCCCCGGAGACGCCGCCCAGGATCGCGAGGGCGAGGGCGAGCGGAAGGGCGAGGCGGGTGCGGGAAAGCGAAGGCATGCGGCTGGGGGGCTGGCGGCTCGGGACGCGCACCCCACACTGTTTCGCGGCCAACCTCAAGGCGCGATCGCGGGGAAGCCGTGCGTTCACCCGACTTGTCGCTTCCGCGGTACAGTCACGCCCGTGCGGCGAGGAGCAGAGGCGGAGTCGTGGAGATGTCCCGGTGGTCTCCGGGCAGGTTCTAACCGCGACGCTCGGGATCGTCGCCCAGCACGGCGTGCAGCCGGTCGATCAGCCTGTTGAGTTCCGGCGGCACCCGCTCGTCGCTCACGTCGGTATACATCGCCCGCAGGTCGTAGCCGAGCTTGGCGAGCAGCAGCGCGTCGGCCAGGGATGGCGCGGTCGAGTGCGTCTGGCCGAAGCTCGCAGCGTGATTGCTCGGGATCAGCTTCATGGCGCGACTACGAGACTGCGGTCCCGGCTCCGTCAGGAAAGGGCGAGGTTCGGGGCGCGAAACACGCACCCGCGCGGAGGTTGCACTGTGCCGGAACTCCGGCCTGCCAGGAACAACGCGCTTCCGGGAGGGCAGTTGCGCCCGATCTTCGGGCACCCACACCAAATAGATGCGGCCCCGTGCTGCGAAGCACGGAGCCACGACCGATCGTCCTCCGGCGCGACGGACCTTCGATCACGTCGACCGGGACGAGGGCGGCGACGATGCCGGCCCGCCTCACATCGGCGGCGTCAGGCCGTCCTTGCCGACCGAGATGCTGCGCGCCTCCAGGCGCTCGCCGTCGCGGATCGCCGAGGCGAAGACCTTGGCGCCCGGCTTGAGCACCGCCCGGTCGGCGGGCTCCAGCATCACGACCGGGGTCCCCGGCGGCACCGAGACCGCGAGGCTCTGGCCCTTGTACGACACGGTGATCGTCCGCGCGCCGGCGCCGGCGCTGCCGCCCGCCACGGTGCCGTTCGTCATGCTGGTCTCGACCTCGGGGGCCTTGACGGTGCCGTTGGTCATGCTCGTCTCGACCTCCGGCGCCTTCACGGTCCCGTTGGTCATGCTGGTCTCGGCCGGGCCCTCGGCCGACCCGTCCGGCAGCCGGTCCCAGGGATAGTGGCCCTCGCCGGTGCCGCGCATCGCCTCGGGGAAGATCAGCACCTCGAGGGCGACCGGCGGATCGCCGGGCTTCGTCCCGGCCTTGGCGGCGGTGCCGATGAAGCTGCCGTCCTTGACGTGGTCGAGGCTCGCCGGCGTCAGCTGCGCCACCCGGGTGCCGGGAGCAAGGCGCACCGTCTCCGTCGCGCCGGCGCGGGTGCGGATGGTGACGGCGTCGGCCTCGACGCGCTCGATCGTGCCGCGCAGGCGCTCGACCTGCGGTGCGGCGAGAGCGACACCGGGCTGCGCGCCGGCCGCGAGGGTCAGGCCGGCGGCCGCGATCATCCTGAGAAGGGACATGAAACACACTCCGGGGGGCGGGGCTCAGGGATCTGCGCCCCACCCGTTATGGTTCGCCCCGCCGCGCCGGACATTCGTCTCGCGCACACGTGAACGGGCGGAGGATGACGAGACCGGCGTCACCCGGCCCGCGCAGGCGCTCGGCCTGCGATGCGAGAGACGGTGACGGAATCCGGGATCTACCCGACGATCAGACTGCAATGCGGCTCGATGGCCGGGTTGGCGCGCGACCAATCCGTCGCATGGCGACGTGCATCCCAGGTAAAGTCATCCACGCCGAGATCCACGAAGCGCTGATGGATTCTCGCGTCGTACTTCTCGCTGACGGCACGCGTGAGCCTTTGGATATCCTGATTGCGCGACCTCTGCGTATTCCCCGTTTGGTTATAGTATTGTATATAGCAAAATTTTCTTAATAATATCATTCGTGTGTGGAGAAATGTTCTCACGCATAGTTCGTAATCATCGGCCGCGGCCAGATCCGGATTGTGCCCGCCGATGCTGTGATAGAAATCCTTGCGCCACGCCCTGATGTGATTCGGGGCAGACACGATGTGCCGTATCGTCTTTGCATTGATCTTCGGCGCCTCGTGCACGATATAATCTCGATTATTGTAGTTCTCGACTCGGTCTCTTCCGTAGAAGAAGGCCCAGTCCTGCCCGTAGGTGGCATTGCGTCCATCTTCGAAGACTTCGGCCCAGTCCGTATAGAGAAAACCAGCTTCGGGATGCAGGTGAAACGCCAGCGTGACCGCATCCAGGCTGTCCGATGTCAATTCGTCGTCGTGATCCAGCTCGAGGAGAATGTCGCCTCCAGCCAGACGGCAAGCCGCCTGCTTCACGTTCCCGATACGGCCCGACGGGCGATGCGGACGATAGACGCGAATACGATGATCTTGCGCAGCCAGAATATTGAGCTCGGAGAATGTCGCCCCATCATCGTCCGAATCGTCGACGATGATCCACTCCCAATCGACATAGGTCTGTGATCTCAAAGACTCGAAAGGGCGCAGGATCCTGTGGCCGGACCGATAAGCCGGAGTGAAGACGCTTACAAGAGGGCGCGATCTCCGAAATGTCGTGGCATTTTCTAAAAAGCAGTAGAAAATCTGCCGCCCGATCTCGTCGGCATCGATGTTGTTCCCGAAATT
The DNA here is from genome assembly GCF_003173755.1 of Methylobacterium terrae. Lineage (NCBI taxonomy): Bacteria > Pseudomonadati > Pseudomonadota > Alphaproteobacteria > Hyphomicrobiales > Methylobacteriaceae > Methylobacterium > Methylobacterium terrae. Next base: position 3,827,824 of record NZ_CP029553.1, on the reverse strand, counting down.
GATCCAGCGCTTGCGCACCTCATACGGGGCGCGCATCAGATTCTGAAATTTCGCCTCCTCTCCGAAAGTCGCGATCACGTGCGGCCGCTTCGAGACGAGGATCTGCTCCAAATCATGATCGTTCGCATAAAACGAGCAATTCAATGTCCTCGTTTCGACTGCGATATCGGGGCCCGGACTTTGGATTTCAAACTCTTCGCGACCAATAATGACGATTTCGGGAAGACTCACGACGGGCCTCGCGAAGTGTAAATTTTGAAATGCGGATGTTGTGACCGCAGGTAGCGTGACCCGACCAGGTCGCAAAGCTGCGATACCCGAGTGTAGGATACAGATCGCCGGATTTCCACGCCGATCTTCAGCGAGTGGCGGGATGTGAATCGGCGTGGACTCGTGCGTCACCGGTTCCAAGCGCGCGGCGCTGACGTCGCCGGTCGATCAAGCGCCTGTCGATGTCCGGCGACACGACCGCCCCGCTCGCGACCGCGACGAGACGGGAACCGTCAAGCGCGCCGGCATGGGTCGCACGGTCCGCTCACCAGGGCCAGGCGCGCTCGCCCCGTCCCGATGGAGGACGGGGCGAGCGCCACCCGGCGGCGCCACGATCGGGCGATGTCCTCTATTCCTCGTCGGCCTCTTCCGGCTCCAGCGTCGCCTTGACGGTGTCGAGCACCCGCCGGGCGAGGTCGGAATCCGGGTCCTCGCGGGTCAGCGCGTCCTCGAGCATGGCGAGGAAGCCGCCGAGCTGGTGGCGGTAATGGTCGGAATCGACGCCGCGCAGGATGCCGGCGACGAAGCGCACCGCCATCTGCAGGGCCACCTGCTTGGCGGCGACGTCGGATTGCGCCTCGGAGAGCCGGGCGATCATCTCGCCGTGGCGCGCCGAGAGCGTGGTCAGGCCGTTGATCTTGTCGTCCGGGCTCATCGCGGCTCTCCCGAGAACAGGAAGGGGGCCCTTCCCGCCGGAAAGGCCCCCGTCGTCGTGGCGGTTCCATGGAGCCTGTCAGGACCGAGCCTGTCAGGACTCCCGGTGTTGCGAAACCTCTCCCTTTCGCGGTCGCCCGAGGGGAGAGGCCTACCCCTTACGCCGCGAGCTGGCGCAGCACGTAGGGCAGGATGCCGCCGTTGCGGAAGTACTCGAGCTCGTCGAGCGTATCGATGCGGCAGGTCAGCGGGACCTCCTTCACCGAGCCGTCGGCCGAGGTGATCTTGGCGGTGAGCGTCTGGCGCGGCTTCAGCTCGCCGGCCAGGCCCTCGATCGTCACGGTCTCGTCGCCCTTGAGGCTGAGGGAGTCCCAGGAATCCTCGCCCTGGAACACCAGCGGCACCACGCCCATGCCGACGAGGTTCGAGCGGTGGATGCGCTCGAAGCTCTCGGCGATCACGGCGCGCACGCCGAGGAGCTTCGTGCCCTTCGCCGCCCAGTCGCGCGAGGAGCCGGTGCCGTACTCCTTGCCGGCGAACACCACCAGCGGGGTGCCCTCCTGCTCGTAGCGCATCGCGGCGTCGTAGATGAACATCCGCTCGCCCGACGGCTGGTACAGGGTGTAGCCGCCCTCGACCACGTTGCCGGCCTCGTCGCGCACCATCTGGTTCTTGATGCGGATGTTGGCGAAGGTGCCCCGCATCATGACTTCGTGGTTGCCGCGGCGGGTGCCGTACTGGTTGAAGTCCTGCACCCGGACCTGGTGCTCCTGCAGGTAGTGGCCCGCCGGAGACGCCGCCCGGATGTTGCCCGCCGGCGAGATGTGGTCGGTGGTGATCGAGTCGAGGAACAAGCCGAGGATGCGGGCATTCACCACGTCTTCCACCGGCTTCGGGGTCTTCTCCATGCCGACGAAGTAGGGCGGGTTCTGGACGTAGGTCGAGCCGCCGTTCCACGCGAAGGTCTCGGCCTGCGTGACCTCGACGTTCTTCCAGTTCTCGTCACCGCCGAACACGTCGGCGTAGCGCGACTTGAACAGGGTCGAGGTGATGTTGGCCTCGATGAACTCCTGCACCTCGGCGGTCGAGGGCCAGATGTCCTTCAGGTAGACCGGCTGGCCGTCCGAGCCGGTGCCGAGGGGCTCCTTGCTCAGGTCGACCTGCATCGAGCCGGCGAGGGCGTAGGCGACGACGAGCGGCGGCGAGGCGAGGTAGTTCGCCCGCACGTCGGGGTTCACCCGGCCCTCGAAGTTGCGGTTGCCCGAGAGCACCGCGGCGGCGACCACGTCGTTGTCGTTGATCGACTTCGAGATCGCCGCCGGCAGCGGGCCGGAATTGCCGATGCAGGTGGTGCAGCCGAAGCCGACGAGGTTGAAGCCGAGCGCATCGAGGCTCGACTGCAGGCCGGCCTTCTCCAGGTATTCGGCGACGACCTGCGAGCCGGGGGCGAGCGAGGTCTTCACCCACGGCTTCGAGCGCAGGCCCTTGGCCACCGCGTTGCGGGCGAGAAGCCCCGCGCCGATCATCACGCTCGGGTTCGAGGTGTTGGTGCAGGAGGTGATCGCCGCGATCACCACGTCGCCGTGGCCGATGTCGAAGTTCGCGCCCTCGACGGGGTAGCGCTTGGCGATGTCGGCCGCTCGTCTGAACTCGGTCTCCATCGACTGGGCGAAGCCGGGCTTGGCGCCGTCGAGGAGCACCCGGTCCTGCGGCCGCTTCGGGCCGGCGAGCGAGGGCTTCACGTCGCTCATGTCGAGGGCGAGCGTGTCGGTGAAGACCGGGTCCGGGGTCGTCGCGTCGCGCCACATCCCTTGCGCCTTGGCGTAGGCCTCGACGAGGGCGATGCGGTCGTCCGCGCGGCCGGTGACCTTCAGGAAGTCGATGGTCTTCTGGTCGACGGGGAAGAAGCCGCAGGTCGCGCCGTACTCAGGCGCCATGTTGGAGATCGTGGCGCGGTCGGCGACCGACATGTCGTCGAGGCCGGGGCCGTAGAACTCCACGAACTTGCCGACCACGCCCTTCTTGCGCAGCATCTGGGTGACGGTGAGCACGAGGTCGGTGGCGGTGGTGCCCTCGGGCAGCTTGCCCGACAGCTTGAAGCCGACGACCTCGGGGATCAGCATCGACAGCGGCTGGCCGAGCATCGCGGCCTCGGCCTCGATGCCGCCGACGCCCCAGCCGAGCACGGCCAGGCCGTTGACCATCGTGGTGTGCGAGTCGGTGCCGACGAGCGAATCCGGGTAGGCGACCTCATGGCCCTCGAAGGGCTTGGTCCACACGGTCTGCGACAGGTACTCGAGGTTCACTTGGTGGCAGATGCCGGTGCCCGGGGGCACGACCGAGAAGTTGTCGAAGGCCGACTGGCCCCATTTCAGGAAGGTGTAGCGCTCGCCGTTGCGCTCGTACTCGAGGGCCACGTTGTCGGCCAGCGCCTTCGGGGTGCCGAACTCGTCGACGATGACCGAGTGGTCGATGACGAGGTCGACCGGCACCAGCGGGTTGATCTTCTGCGGGTCACCGCCGAGCGCCACCATGGCGTCGCGCATCGCCGCGAGATCGACCACCGCCGGCACGCCGGTGAAGTCCTGCATCAGCACGCGGGAGGGACGGAAGGCGATCTCGACCTCGGTCTTGCCGCGGTTCTCGAGCCAGCCGACGACGGCCTCGATGTCGGCCTTCTTGACCGAGCGGTCGTCCTCGTAGCGCAGCAGGTTCTCGAGCAGCACCTTCATCGAGAAGGGCAGGCGGCTCGCATCCGGCAGGCCGTTCTTCTCGGCCTCGGGGATCGCGTAGATGGTGTAGGTCTTCCCGCCGGCCTGGAGGGTCTGGCGAGCCTTGAAGCTGTCGATGGATGCCACGGCGTGGTCCTCGCGAGGGGTTGTCGAACACGGCGCAGGCAGGACCCGCGCCACAACGAAGTGTTCGGCCGGATGCGCTGCGGGTTCGGCCCAGGCTGACGCAAAGAATCGCCAGGCAAGGGAATACCCGTGTGCCGCCCGCCCACGCCTTACGGCTAAGAATCGGACGGTGCGCGCGCCGCCCCGGGGGTGCCCGGACTGGGATGCGCGAAGGACGGTTTGGACGCCTCTGAAGGTCGCGCGGCGCAGCCGGGGATGCGTATAGAACACTTCGAAACTGGCCGCTACGGGTCTGGTGGCCGCGGATTCGGTCATTCTCGCCGGAGCAGCCATCGCGTAAACGCGGGCGTCGCCCTTTCCCTCCACCCGGGAGCCTCCACCCGTGCGCCTGATCGCCGAGGATCTCGCCTGCCGGCGCTCCGGCCGCCGCGTCTTCGCCGGCCTGTCCTTCACCCTGGGGGCCGGCGAGGCGCTGACCGTGACCGGCCGCAACGGCGCCGGCAAGTCGTCGCTGCTCGCCATCCTCGCCGGGCGGCTGCGGCCGGAGGCCGGGCGGCTCGTGGCCGAGGGGGTAGGGGAGCGCACGATCCCCGAATGCCTCCACGTCGTCGGCCACCGCGACGGCCTGAAGGGCGCGCTCACCGCGGAGGAGAACCTCGCCTTCGCCCGCGATCTCCTGGGCGACGCCGACCTCAGCCCCCGCGAGGCGCTGGCGCGCCTCGGCCTCGCCCACGCGGCGGGGCTGCCGGTGGCCTACCTCTCGGCCGGCCAGCGCCGGCGGGTGGCGCTCGCCCGGCTCCTCGTCTGCCGCCGGCCGCTCTGGCTCCTCGACGAGCCGACCGCCGCCCTCGACGTCGCCTCGCAGGGCGCGCTCGCCGGGCTGATGCGGGCGCATCTTGCGGGAGGCGGCCTCGTCATCGCCGCCACCCACCAGGCGCTCGGCCTTGAGACTGCACGCGAACTCTCCGTCGAAGCCTTCCGCGCCGGCCGGGTCGAGCAGTCGGCCGATCCCTTCGCGGAGACCGTCTGATGGGGCGCGCCTTCCTGGCGGTGGTCGCCCGCGACCTGCGGCTCGCCGGCCGCATCGGCGGCTCGGGGGCCCTGTCCCTGGTGTTCTTCCTGATGATCGTCGCCCTGGTGCCGTTCGGCCTCGGGCCCGACCTGAACCTGCTCGCGCGGGTCGGCCCCGGCATCCTGTGGATCGCCGCGGTGCTGGCGACGCTCATCGGCCTCGACCGGCTGTTCCAGGCCGACGAGGAGGACGGCTCCCTCGACCTGCTGTCGGGTGCGCCGGCGCCGCTGGAACTCCTGGTGCTCGCCAAGGTCACGGCGCACTGGCTCACCACCGGCCTGCCGCTGGCACTGGCGACGCCCTTGTTCGGGCTCCTCGTGGCGCTCAGCCCGACCGGCATGGCGGCGACGGGCCTGACGCTCCTCGTCGGCACCCCGGCGCTGACCTTCATCGGCGCCGTCGGCGCGGCACTCACCGCCTCGATCCGCCGCGGCGGCCTGATCCTCGCGGTGGTGGTGCTGCCCCTGATGGTGCCGACCCTGATCTTCGGCGTCTCGGCGGCGGAGGCGGCCTTGAGCGGCACGGTGCCGTTCACGACGCCGCTCGCGATCCTCGGCGCGCTGAGCCTCGCCGCGGGCGTGGTCGGCACGCTGGCGGCGGCGGCGGCGTTGCGCTGGGGGGAGTGACGCGACTTCGGCTCGTGCGAGCTTGATGAAGCAAGGCGCGGGATCCCCGCTCCCGTGTGGGAGCGGGGATCCCGCGCCTTGCTGGTCTTGGAGACGATCGCGCTGACGCTCGCATCGCCCCGGGCGTCCGCCGGCGGCTTTGCCCGGGACGGGCGAGCCCCCTAGAAGTACGACTTCAGCGGGCCGCGCCGGCGCACGTCGAGCGTCGCGCAGTGGAACGAGCCGCCGAACGGGCCGTAGGACAGGAACGGCGTCGGGATCGGGTCGAAGCCCCAATCCTTGAGCGCCTTGATCAGCGTCGGCTGGCTCGCGTCGACCACGATCTTCTTCTCGTCGATGGCGAGCACGTTGATCGAGGTCCAGGGCGAGCACATCGAGATTTTGCTCATGAAGCCCTCGACGGGGTCGGGGCGGGGCGCGATCAGCACGTCCCACTTCTTGAGCACTGCCGGCAGCTTCTCGACGTCTATGTAGTCGGGGTTGACCAGCACCTTGCCGGGGGCGAGCGGCATGAACGACGAATCGATGTGCATCGGCTGCGGGCAGCGGCTCTCGATCTCGTGGATGCGGAAGCCCGGCCCGAGGTGGCGGCGCAGCCACTCGATGCCCATCAGGTTCGTGACGTTCGAGCGGGTGACGAACAGGTCGCGGCCGCAGCGCACGAAGTCGGCCGCGTCGAAGACCGGCTCGAACTCGTTGACCGTGAACTGCATCGGCTCGCCGGCCTTCAGGTTCGGCACCCGGTAGTCGTAGTTGTAGAGCTCGTCGGTGAGCTGCGGCCGCGGCGCCGAGGTCCAGCGCGCGCCGGCCCGGAAATACTCCTTGAACAGCGAGCGGTAGGCGTCGCCCTCGAAGTAGCGCGAGCGCCAGCACATCGGGCTCTCGATGATCTCGTCGCCGATCACCAGGTACGGGTCGCGCGGGCAGGCGACGCAGAAGCCGCGCGAGGACCAGCGCGGCGCCTTGAACTTCTTCGAGAAGTCGACCGAATCGGGACGGCGGATCTTCACGCCTTCGCCGGCCAGGATCTTGATGAAGCCGTCCAGCTCCTGCTGGGCCAGCTTCTTCATGAAGCCGGGATATTTCCAGCCGGAGGCGAGCCGGTAGAACGGTTGGGCGGCCCGCGGCAGGTTGAAGATCACCGTCAGGTGATGGGTCGGGATCGTCGCCCCGTCGAGCGAGCCGACGATCACCTCCTCGAGGGGATCCCACTCGTTCCAGGCCATGACCGGGGATTGCGGCGCCGGCGCCCGGCCCGCGCCCTCACCCTGGAAGGAGGTCAGGTCGTGCGCGGTCGCATCGTCGAGCGCGCCGCGCTCGGCCTCGAAGGTCGTCTCCCGATCCATTGCCTCGTCCATCCCTTGACGGCCGTTGCGAGCGGCCTTCTCTCACGCGATTCCGGAAGCCCCGCCGGTCGGTGCCGTCGGGGGAGGAAGCTACGCCATAACATAAGCTTGCGGCGATGCTTGGGCGGCCTCGCCGGGCCGGTGGAACATGCCGGTTTCACCGGCAGTGTGTCCGGGCGGTGATAGACAGGGCCCATCAAAGCTGCAACGTGCCGGGATGCAACGGCGCTGCTTTGTTTCGACTCCGTTGCCGGAATGGCGCGCCCCCGGGGCCGCCGCCGCTGCGACAGAAAGAGGGTCATGAAGCGACTGACGACACTGGGCCTGATCGCCGGCCTGTGCACCGTGATCGGCCTGTTCGTCTCCTCGGGGCCGGAGGCGGTCGCGGCGGCCCTGTGGGCGTCCGGCTGGGGCGCCGTGCTGGTCGTGGTCGCGCGCTTCGTCGCCGTGGCCTGGGCGGGCCTCGGCTGGTGGGTGGTGTTTCCCCGCGGCGAGAGGCCGCTGCTGCGCGACTGCGTCAGCGTGCGCTTCGTGCGCGAGGGCGTCAACACGCTGCTGCCCGTGGCGCAGGTCGGCGGCGACCTGATCGGCGCGCGCCTTCTCACCCTGCACAAGGTGCCGGGCGCCCTGTCGGGGGCCACCACCCTCGTCGACCTGATGGTCCAGGCCCTCACCCAGTTCCTGTTCACGGTGGCCGGCCTCGGCATCCTGGTGGCGCTCGGCGGCGACGGGCCGATCGTGCACTACGTGGGTCTCGGCCTCGTCGTGGCGGCGCCGGCCCTCGTGGCGTTCTACCTGGTGCAGCGCCGCTTCGGGCAGAGCCTGCTCCAGGCCGCGATCAACCGCTTCGCCGGCGGGCGCGAGTGGCGGATCTTCGGCGCGGTCGACGTGCTGTTCGAGCGCCTGCGCGGCCTCTACGCCGCCCGCGGCCGCATTCTCACCGCCATCGGCACGCACCTGTTCGGCTGGATCATCGGCACGCTCGAGGTCTGGATCGCGCTGCGCTTCATGGGCTACGAGGTCGGCTTCCTCGAAGCGATCGTGATCGAGAGCCTGGCCCAGGCCGTGCGCGGCGCCGCCTTCGCGGTGCCGGGCGCGCTGGGCGCCCAGGAGGGCGGCCTGATCGCGCTCTGCGCCGTGTTCGGCATCCCGGCCGAGGCGGCGCTCGCCCTGTCGCTCATCAAGCGCCTGGCCGACCTCGCGGTCGGGCTGCCGAGCCTGATGCTCTGGCACGCGATGGAAGACACCAACGCCGAGCAGGGCCGCAATCCGGCGGCCGGCCTCGGCGCGACCCTGCGGGCGTATGTCCGCCCACGCCGGGCTCACGGGCCCGCCTTCGGCTACGCCGCGGCGCCCGTCGACGGCAAAGGAGAATGACCTGGTGCAGACCCGACGCGACATCCTGCGCAGCCTGACGATCGCCGGCCTCGGCCTGGCCTCGCTGCCGGCGCTGGCTCAAGGCCCCGCCGCCCCTGCCACCGGTGAGGGCGACCCGGCGGTTGCCACCGTGCGGCGCATGACCGACGCCCTCGAGGCGGCGCTGAAGGCCGGCGACGTGCGCGCCCGCGCCGAGATCCTGTCGGGCCCGATGCAGCAGAACTTCGACCTGCCGGCGATGCTGCGCCTCGGGATCGGCACCCGCTGGAAGGACATCCCGGCCGAGAAGCAGCAGGCGCTGATCGCCGCCTTCGGGCCCTACCTGACCGCGACCTACGCCACCCGGCTCAGCGCCGCGGCCGGCAGCAAGTTCGCCATCGACCCGAAGAGCGAGGCCCGCGGGGCCGGCCGCATCGTGCACGTCACGGTGACCGACGGCAGCGGCGACACCTCCCCGGTCGACTACGTGCTGAACGCCGACAACCGCATCACCGACGTCTACCTCCAGGGCACGGTGAGCGAGGCCGGCACCCTGCGCACCGGCTTCTCCGAGCCGCTGCAGGAGGGCGGAGCCGATGCCCTGCTCGCCCACCTGAAGAAGTCGACCGAGACGATGCTGGCGGCGCCGGCCCCGAAGGTGCCGGCCAAGCCCTGAGGCTGAGCGCCAACGCTCGCGTCGCCGGTCCCTCGCCGGACCGGCGGCCGACGACGACCCCATCCTCGACCGCCACAAGACAATCCGCCGTGCGCCCCGCGCGGCCAACTTCCTCCCAGGGATCGCCGCCTCGCCATGGAATGGACCTGGATCTCCGCCCTGCTGATCGTCCTGGCGCTCGCCGGATGCGTGTACGGACTGACGACGGCCTGGCTCGCCGGGCGCCTCGCGCGGCGGCCGGCGCCGCGTCTCGCCCCCGACGCGGCCCGCCCGTCGGTGACGCTGCTCAAGCCCCTCTGCGGCGACGAGCCGAACCTGCACCACAACCTCACCACCTTCTGCACCCAGGCCTATGCGGGCGCCGTGCAGGTGGTCTTCGGGGTGCAGACCGCCACCGACCCGGCGATCGCCGTCGTGCACCGGCTCCAGGCCGAGCACCCCGCCTTGCGCATCGACCTCGTGGTCGACGCCCGCCAGCACGGTGCGAACCGCAAGGTCTCGAACCTGATCAACATGGGCGGCCTCATCGCCCACGAGGTCGTGGTGCTGGCCGACAGCGACATGGTGGTGGCGCCCGACTACCTCGAGCGCCTCGTCGCCGAACTCGCGCAGCCGGGCGTTGCCGGCGTCACCTGCCTCTATCACGGCGTGCCGGCCAATCGCGGCGTGTGGGCGCACCTCTCGGCGCTCGCCATCGACACGCAGTTCCTGCCCAACGTCCTGATGGGCACGTCCTTGAACCTCGCCGATCCGTGCTTCGGCTCGACCATCGCGTTCCGCACCGAGCTGCTCGCGCGGATCGGCGGCTTCGAGGCGATCCGCGACGACCTCGCCGACGACTACGCCCTCGGGGCGGCGTTGCGGGCGCAGGGCGGCATGGTGGCGATCCCGAACTTCACCATCGGGCATACCTGCGTCGATACCTCGCTCGCCGGCCTCTGGCGCCACGAGACGCGGTGGAACCGCACCATCCGCAACCTCGATCCCGTCGGCTACGCCGGCACGCTCGTCACCCACGCCGTGCCGCTGGCGCTCATCGCTGCCCTGCTGCCGGATGCCGGGATCTACACGCTCGCCACGGCGGCCCTGGCCCTCGCCTGCCGGATCGTGCTGTGCGTGCGGATCGAGCGGGCCTTCGGCCTCCAGCCGCACCCGTACTGGCTGCTGCCGATCCGCGACCTCCTTTCCTTCGCCGGCTTCGCCTGGTGCTTCGTCTCCGGCGCCGTGACTTGGAAAGGTCATGATTATCGGGTCGTTGCGGATGGCACGCTGATCCCGGAATCCGGCCTCGCCCGCGAGTCCGGCGCTCCCTCGACTTGACACATCCATCGGGCCGCCGGGCGGCCTCACCGGCCGTGACCGCGGCCTCCTCTCCTCAAGAGACGATCTTCCCGATGATGCGGACCCTCTTCCTCCAGGCCCCCACCTTCGACGGCTTCGACGGCGGCGCCGGCTCGCGCTACCAGGCCAAGCGCGAGATCAAGTCGTTCTGGTACCCGACCTGGCTCGCCCAGCCGGCGGCGCTGGTGCCGAACTCGAAGCTGATCGACGCGCCGCCGCACGACATCAAGCTGCCGGAGATCGTGGCCCAGGCCAACGACTTCGACCTCGTGGTGCTGCACACCTCGGTGCCGTCGTTCAAGTCGGACGTGAAGACCATCGAGGCGCTGAAGGCGAAGAACCCGAAGCTGATCGCCGGCCTGATCGGCGCCAAGGTGGCGGTGGACGCCGCCGGCGCGATGGCCCAGGCCCCGGCGGTCGATTTCTGCGCCCGCAACGAGTTCGACTTCACCGTCAAGGAGGTCGCCGACGGCGTGCCGATGGCCGAGATCAAGGGTCTCTCGTACCGGAACGCCGACGGCGTCGTGGTCCACAACGAGGACCGCGAGATCATGACCGACATGGACCAGCTGCCGTTCGTGACCTCGGTCTACAAGCGCGACCTCGAGATGGAGAAGTACTTCATCGGGTACCTGAAGCACCCCTACATCTCGTTCTATTCCGGCCGGGGCTGCAAGTCGCGCTGCACCTTCTGCCTGTGGCCGCAGACGGTCGGCGGCCACACCTACCGCACCCGCTCAGTCGCGCACGTGATCGAGGAGATCAAGTACTGCCTGAAGGAGTTCCCGCAGACCAAGGAGTTCTTCTTCGACGACGACACCTTCACGGACAACCTGCCGCGCGCGGAAGAAATCGCCCGCGAGCTCGGCAAGCTCGGCGTGACCTGGTCGTGCAACGCGAAGGCGAACGTCCCGCGCAAGACCCTCGAGGTGCTCAAGGCCAACGGCCTGCGCCTGCTCCTCGTCGGCTACGAGTCCGGCAACCAGCAGATCCTGAACAACATCAAGAAGGGCATGCGGGTCGAGGTGGCCGAGCGGTTCACCAAGGACTGCCACGAGCTCGGCATCGCCATCCACGGCACCTTCATCCTCGGCCTGCCGGGTGAGACCAAGGAGACGATCCAGGAGACGATCGCCTTCGCCAAGCGGATCAACCCGCACACCATCCAGGTCTCGCTCGCCGCGCCTTATCCGGGCACCTTCCTGTACAAGCAGGCGGTGGAGAACGGCTGGCTCGACGCTAGCAACGCCGAGCTTGTCGACGAGAACGGCGTGCAGATCGCGCCGCTGCACTACCCGCACCTGTCCCACACCGAGATCTTCAACTCGGTGGAGGAGTTCTACAAGAAGTTCTACTTCCGCGCCCCGAAGATCGCCTCGATCGTCAGCGAGATGGTGCGCTCGCCCGACATGATGAAGCGGCGTCTGCGCGAGGGCGTCGAGTTCTGGCACTTCCTGCGCGAGCGCCAGGGCGGCGCCAAGAAGGCGGCGTGACGAAGGCGGCGTGACCGTCCACGATTGATCGTCCCGCCTGAAGCGGGCGCGAGCCTCCCCGTCCGGCCGGACGGGGAGGCTCTTTCGCGTGAGAGACCGAGCATGAGCACAGCCCGACCGCCCAAGCGCCTCGTCGTCACCTCCGACGATTTCGGCCTCTCAGGCCCGGTCAACGAGGCGGTGGAACGGGCCCACCGCGACGGCATCCTGACGGCGGCGAGCCTGATGGTCTCCGCACCCGGAGCCGCCGACGCGGTGGCGCGGGCGCGTGCGATGCCGTCCCTGCGGGTCGGCCTGCACCTCGTGATGGTCGAGGCCTGGCCGACCCTGCCGGCCGCCGACCTCCCGGACCTCGTGCACGGGGCCGGGCTGATCCGGTCGGATCAGGGGCGGCTCGGCCTCGACCTCGCGCTGAAGGCCCCGGCCCGCCGCCAGCTCGCGGCCGAGATCCGGGCGCAGTTTGAGGCTTTTCGCGCGACCGGGCTGCCCCTCGACCACGTCAACGCGCACAAGCACTTCCACATCCACCCGATCATCGCCGGGATGGTCCTGGCGATCGGGCGCGACTACGGCATGCGGGCGATCCGGGTGCCGCGGGAATCGCGGGAGGCCCTGCGCCGCGCCGAGCCCGGGGCGAAACCGGGCCTCGCCCTCGACACCGCGCCCTGGGCCGCCTTGCTGCGCGCCCGGGCGACGCGGGCCGGCCTTCTCGTGCCGGACGGGGTGCTCGGCCTCGCCTGGTCGGGCGCCATGACGCCCGCCCGGGTCGAGGGCCTGCTGCGCCACCTGCCGGACGGGCTGACCGAGCTCTACCTGCATCCCGCGACCACGGGCGGCTTCCCCGGCGAGGCGCCGGGCTACGCCTACGCCGAGGAACTCGCCGCCCTGACGGCGCCGGCGAGCCGGGCGGCGCTGGCGGCATCGGGCGCCGTCACCGGCGGCTTCTCGGATTTCGCTCGCTGAAGCGCGAGGGCATCGGTTACCGGTAGGGCAGGGCCGGGGACGCGGCCTGCCGTCCGGGAGCCCTCGCATGCGCCGCCTCACGCCGATATCCCGAATCCTGTGGTGCATCTGCGGTGCGGTCGGGCTCGCGGCTCCCGCAGGGGCGGCCGAGATCACGCTGCTGACCACGGGCGCCTACAAGCCCGTGGCGGCGGCCCTGGTGCCGCGTTTCGAGCAGCGCACCGGCCACAAGGTCGTCCTGCGCAACGAGACCGCCGGCGCGGTGGCGCAGGCGATCCGCGACGGCGTCCGGGCCGACCTCGTGGTGCTCACCCCGGGCGGCTTCGACGCGCTGATCCGCGAGGGCCGCCTCGCCGGCGCGAAGCCGGTGCCGCTCGCGACGGTCGGGATCGGCGTCGCGATCCGCGACGGGGCGCCGGTTCCGGACATCGCCACCCCCGAGGCCTTCCGTGCGGCGCTGCTGCAGGCACGGGCCGTCGCGATGGTCGATCCGGCCTCCGGCGGCTCGAGCGGGATCTACCTCGCGCGGCTCTTCGAGCGCCTCGGCATCGCCGACCGGATGAAGGACAAGCTCGTCCTGGTGCGCGGGGGGCTCGCCGCGTCGCGCCTCGTCTCCGGCGAGGCGGATCTGGCGCTCCAGCAGACGAGCGAATTGCTGGCCGTCGAGGGCGCGCGCCTCGTCGGCCCGATCCCGGCGGCGGTCCAGAACCACACCGTCTATGCCGGGATGGTCCCGGAGGGAGCGGCGGAGGCGGAGGCCGCATCCGGGCTCCTGCGGGACCTCGCCGGCCCGGACGCCGCGCCGGTCCTGGCGCAGAAGGGCATGGCGCCGCCCGGCCCGTGAGCGATCGGGGGCGCCGCGCTCTTTTCCCGGCGGCGCCCTCCTTGAAACCGCCATGGCGACCCCGCATGTAAATGTCGTTCACATTTACATCCTGCGGGAGATCGTGACGTGTCGTATACCTCTGCCCCCTGGTCGAGCGGCCGCGCCTGCCGCAATGGCCCGTTCCCGCGCCGCTCCGTCGAGATCGGCGCGATCGTCATCGGTTTCATCTATGCGTGGCCGTTGGCCGCGGCCTACGTGGTGTGGAAGCTCATGGGATACCCGGCCCTCAACGAGATGAAGTCCTTCGCCGAGCGCACCTTCCGGAACGGCTTCACGGGCTTCGGCGCCGCCCGCCACGACAGCGGCAACTGGGCCTTCGAGGAGTATCGCCGCAAGGAGATCGAGCGCCTCGAAGAGGAGCGCCGCCGCCTCGAGGAGGAGAGCCGCGCCTTCACCGAGTTCGTGGACGAGCTGAAGCGCGCCCGCGACCGCGAGCAGTTCGACGCCTTCATGGCCCGCCGCCGCGCCGGCTCGAACTTCTGACCGGCCGGACGGGGAGGATCTGCCGCCCCGATCGGCGATTCAGCGCCTCAGGCTTGAGCTTGACGCGCCGAATCGCCCGGGGCACCCTCCATCAGGTCAAGCATCGACAGGCTCCTCGCGGCCCCCGCGGGGAGCCTTCTCCGTTGAAGGACGGCGCGTCCGCATGACCAGTTCCAACCGCTCGTCGCATATCCGGCTCACCTCGCATCCGGAGCCGGGCACCGCCCGCTGGCCGATCCGCTGGGGCGCCGCCGACCCGCGCGAGCGAGGGCCGATCATCGGCACCGTCACCACCCCGGCCGACCGCAACGTCATCGGGGCCAATGGCGGCGCCTACTCGCTCTACCGGGCGCTTGCCATCGCCGGGCGGGCGATGAACCCGCTCGCGCGGCCGGACCTGACCAACACCCATCCGGTGGTCGAGATCGGTCCCCACCCGCAATGGGCCGACCCGGGGAAGATCGTCTCGCTCGATCCCTGGGGGCATAGGCCCGGCGAGGTGTTTCGCGAGGCGATCACCACCGGCACCGACATCCGTCCGACCATCGCGGTCACCAAGGCGCGCCTGAGCCTGCCCGAGATCCTGGCGGCGATGGGCGCCCACCGGCTCGCCGCCGACGGCACGGTGCTGCATGCCACCGGCGACATCTCGGTCACCAAGATCGCGGTCGATCCGGTCTGGTACCTGCCGGGCGTCGCCGCCCGCTTCGGCACCAGCGAGACGGCGCTTCGCCGCACGCTGTTCGAGCAGACCGGCGGCATGTTCCCCGAACTCGTCACCCGGCCCGACCTCCAGGTCTTCCTGCCGCCGATCGGCGGCTGCACCGTCTACGTGATGGGCGAGGTCGCCGGCCTGACCGACCCGCGCCGGCGCATCGCCTGCCGCGTCCACGACGAGTGCAACGGCTCGGACGTGTTCGGCTCCGACATCTGCACCTGCCGGCCCTACCTCACCCACGGCATCGAGGAATGCGTGCGCGAGGCGCAGGCCGGGGGCACCGGCGTCATCGTCTACAACCGCAAGGAGGGCCGCGCGCTCGGCGAGGTGACCAAGTTCCTGGTCTACAACGCCCGCAAGCGCCAGGAAGGGGGCGATTCCGCCGCCACCTACTTCGAGCGCACCGAGTGCGTCGCCGGCGTGCAGGATGCCCGCTTCCAGCAGCTGATGCCGGACGTGCTGCACTGGCTCGGCATCCGGCGCATCGACCGGCTGATGTCGATGTCGAACATGAAGTACGACGCCATCACCGGCTCGGGGATCGAGGTTGGCGAGCGGGTGCCGATCCCGCCGGAGCTGATCCCGCCCGACGCCTCGGTCGAGATGGAGGCCAAGAAGGCGGCGGGCTACTACGCGCCGGACGGCACCGCCGAACACCTCGACGCCGTGAAGGGCCGCGACCTCGAGCGGTTCTGACGTCGCCCGTACGACACGCCTTTGGAGATGCCCGTGCCTGAGTTTTCGACCGCCCGCAGCCTGCTCTCGGCCCGGGCGGTGCGCGCCCGCGCCGAGACCCTGCTCAAGGCCGGGCTCGAGGGCAGGCTCGACCATTTCGTGGTCGACCTCGACCGCCTGGGCGGTTGCGCCGACGCGGTGGTCGAGACGATCCGCGAGGCCTATCCGGACCTCGCCATCCCCTACCACGCCCGCTGGCGCCACTTCTCCGTCGGCAGGTTCGAGCGCTGGGGCTCCCTCGTCCATGCCGCGCCGTTCGAGGATCCGGCCGAGCAGGCGCGGGCCGCCTTCGACCTCGTGGTGGTGAGCGTCCTGCTCGATGCCGGCGCCGGCCCGACTTGGCGCTACGAGGAGGGCCGCACCGGCGAGACCTATGCCCGCTCCGAAGGCCTGGCGGTGGCGAGCTTCGACATGTTCGTGTCCGGGCTCTTCTCCTCCGCGCCGGAGGACCCGTTCCGCGCCGACGCCCGCGCGCTCGCGAGCCTGACCGAAGCGGAACTCGCCGACGGCTTCCAGGTCTCGCCGACCAACCCCCTCGTCGGCCTGTCCGGCCGCACCGCGCTCCTCAACCGCCTCGGCCAGGTCGCGGCGGCCGATCCCGAGGGCTTCGGCCCGGACGCGCGCCCCGGCTTCCTGTTCGACCGCATCAAGGCCAGGGCCCGGGACGGCGAGGTCGCGGCCGAGACGGCGCTCGAGGTGCTGCTGACCCATCTCGGGCCGATCTGGCCCGGCCGCATCGTCGTCGACGGCGTCGATCTCGGCGATACCTGGCGCCATCCGCTGGCCGGCGGCACCGGACCGACCGAGGGGCTGGTGCCGTTCCACAAGCTGTCGCAGTGGCTCGCCTACTCGCTGCTCGAGCCGCTGGAGGAGGCGGGCCTGACCGTCACCGGCCTCGATGCGCTGACGGGCCTGCCCGAGTACCGCAACGGCGGCCTGTTCCTCGATACCGGGGTGCTGGCGCTTCGCCGGCCCGAGGAGGCCAAGCAGCCGCACGCCGTCGACTCGCGCCTCGTCGTGGAGTGGCGGGCGCTCACCGTGGCGCTCCTCGACCGGCTGGCACCGCTGGTGCGCGAGCGCCTCGGAGTCGAGGATCCGGCCGAGCTGCCCCTCGCCAAGGTGCTGGAGGGCGGCACCTGGGCCACCGGCCGGCGCCTGGCCAAGTCCTTGCGCCCCGAGGGCGCGCCGCCGCTGGCGATCGCGAGCGACGGCACCGTATTCTGAGTCGAGTGTGATCGTGCGAGTAAGATCGTGAATATGGAGACGGCGATGCAGGGTGCGGGTGCGCGCGGGGAGACGGGGGTGGCGCCGGTCACGGTGGTCGACCACCCGCTGGTGCAGCACAAGCTGACCCTGATGCGGGACAAGGCGCGCTCGACCAAGGGCTTCCGCCAGCTCCTCAACGAGATCGGGACGCTGCTCGCCTACGAGGTCACCCGCGACCTGCCGCTGGAGCCGGTCGAGATCGAGACCCCGATGGTCACGATGCAGGGCGCCCAGATCGCCGGCAAGAAGCTCGTCCTGGCGCCGATCCTGCGCGCCGGCGTCGGCTTCCTCGACGGCATGCTGTCGCTGCTGCCCTCGGCCCGCGTCGCCCATGTCGGCCTCTACCGAGATCCCGATTCGCTGGAGGCGGTCGAGTACTACTTCAAGGCCCCGTCCGACCTCGCCGACCGCACCGTGCTGGTCCTCGACCCGATGCTGGCGACGGCGAACTCGGCCGTCGCCGCGGTCGACCGGCTGAAGGAGCGCGGCGCCCGCGACCTGCGCTTCGTCTGCCTGCTCGCCGCGCCGGAGGGCCTCGCCAAGTTCCAGGGCGCGCATCCCGACGTCCCGGTCTGGACCGCGGCGATCGACAGCCACCTCAACGAGCACGGCTATATCCTGCCGGGGCTGGGCGATGCGGGCGACCGGATGTACGGCACGCGGTAGCCCGTCGGGGGTAGCCCCTTGCCGCTGGCGCACCCACGCGGCAGGTAAGGACGCCTACCCCGCGACTTCGGAGCCGCCCCATGCCGTCGATCCCCGCCACCATGCGCCAGGTCCGCTTCAACGGGGCCGGCGGGCCGGAGGTGATCGGGATCGAGACCGTGCCGGTGCCGCGCCCGGGCCCGAACCAGGTGCTGGTCGAGGTCGTGGCGGCCGGCGTGAACCGGCCCGATTGCCAGCAGCGGGCCGGCAAGTACCCGCCGCCGCCCGGCGCCACCGAGGTGCCGGGCCTGGAGATCGCCGGCCGCGTCGTCGGCTCGGGCGAAGGCGTCACGGAGCTGCGGGAAGGCCATGAGGTCTGCGCGCTCACGATCAGCGGCGGCTACGCCGAGTACTGCCTCGCCGACGTGTCGCTCTGCCTGCCGAAGCCCGGTCCGCTCTCGCTCGTCGAGGCGGCGGGCCTGCCGGAGAACTACTGGACGGTCTGGACCAACGTGTTCGAGCGCGGGCGCCTGCAACGGGGCGAGCGCTTCCTGGTCCATGGCGGGTCGAGCGGCATCGGCTCGACGGCGATCCAGCTCGCCAAGCGGTTCGGCGCCACGGTCTACGCCACCGCCGGCTCGGCCGAGAAATGCGACTTCTGCGAGTCGCTGGGCGCCGACCATGCCATCAACTACCGCGAGGCCGACTTCGCCGCCGAGGTGAAGCGCCTGACCGACGGCCAGGGGGTCGACGTGATCCTCGACATGGTGGGCGCGGCCTATCTCGAGCGCAACGTGAAGTCGCTGGCGCTCGAAGGCCGGCTCGTCGTCATCGCCTTCCTGCAAGGCTTCATGGCGGAGAACCTCAACCTGACCCCGATCATGATCCGGCGCCTCACCGTGACCGGCTCCACCCTGCGTCCCCGCACGGTCGCCCAGAAGGCCGCCATCGCCGACGGCCTGCGCCGGGAGGTCTGGCCGCTGCTCGAATCCGGCACCGTCAAGCCGGTGATCCACGCCACCTTCCCGCTGGAGGACGCGCGGGCGGCGCACGAGCTGATGGAGTCGAGCGCCCATCTCGGCAAGATCATGCTGCGGACCGGCAAGTAGATTGACGGGCATCGCGCGCCCCTGCGGCGGGCGCGCGAGGAACCTCGGCCGATCGGTGACGTTGGCTGCACAACGGATCACCGCTCGGCGCAGCCGCCGAGCCTCCAGCCCGAGGTTCCCCATGGATCCCAACCGCACCGTCGAGACCCCGACCGAGGCCCGCCAGGGCGCCAAGGGCCGTCCCGTCCTCTACGTCCTGCTCGGCAGCCTCGCCCTCCTGGCGATCGCCATGGTCGGGCTCCTGAGCTGGAACGGTGCCAACGCGCCGAAGGACTATGCCAGCCAGAGCCAGGATGCCTCGCGCCAGCAGATCACCGGATCGACGAACGGCAGCGGCGGCGTCTCGTCGTCGAACAGCGCCGGCGTGCCGGCCGGCAACCCGGCCTATCCGGCCCCGGCCGAGCCGAAGTCGACCGGCTCGACCAACGCGAAGTAAGCGTTCACGCTCGGAGCCACGAAGGGCCGCTTCCCGGCAGGGGAGCGGCCCCTCGCCGTTTCGAACGCCCGATCGGCACGGGAATGTGATCCCCGCCGCCGCCGCACCGTCCCTAGGGTACCGGTGGGCAGAGAGGGTGGGACCGTCGCGATGCGGCGCCTGATGAAGTTCCTTCACACGATGGGGGCGATCGGCCTGATGGGGGCGATGGCGTCCCTGGTGGTGATGCTGGGCGTGGTTCCCGCGCCATCCACGGCGCTCGCCGGCTACGCCCTCATGCGCGGCGCGATGGCGGCGGTGGCGACGTGGGTCTTCCTGCCGTCGCTCGCACTCATGCTCGTCGCCGGATTGCTGGCGATCGCCCTCAACCGGGCGTTCCAGAACGCCGGCTGGGCCTGGGTGAAGCTCGCCACCGGCGTCTTGATGTTCGAGTACGGCTTCGTCGGCGTCCAGGGTCCGATGCAGATCGAAGCCGACCGCGCCGCGCAGGCCCTCCTCGGTCGCGTCGATCCGGCGACCCTGGCCCTCTCGCTCGGGGCCGAGCGAGGGACTCTGTGGGTGCTGCTGGCGATTTCGACGCTGAACGTTGTCCTCGGGGTCTGGCGGCCGCGCATCATGCGGCGGCCGCCAGACCCCGGGCGAGGCCGTGCCTCAGCGGGTCGGCACCGGCTCCGCGCCGCGGTAATCGTAGAAGCCGCGCTTGGTCTTGCGGCCGAGCCAGCCGGCCTCGACGTACTTCACCAGGAGCGGGCAGGGGCGGTACTTCGAATCCGCCAGGCCCTCGTAGAGCACCTGCATGATCGACAGGCAGGTATCGAGGCCGATGAAGTCGGCGAGCTGGAGCGGGCCCATCGGATGGTTGGCCCCGAGCCGCATCGCGGTGTCGATCGAATCGACCGAGCCGACGCCCTCGTAGAGGGTGTAGATCGCCTCGTTGATCATCGGCAGCAGGATGCGGTTGACGATGAAGGCCGGGAAATCCTCCGACACCGTCACGATCTTGCCGAGGCGCTTCACGAAGGCCTTGGCCGATTCGTAGGTCGGGTCCTCGGTGGCGATGCCGCGGATCAGCTCGACGAGCTGCATCACCGGCACCGGGTTCATGAAGTGGATGCCGATGAAGCGCTCGGGCCGATCGGTCGAGGCGGCGAGCCGCGTGATCGAGATCGACGAGGTGTTGGTCGCCACCATCGTCTCGGGCCGCAGCGACGGGCACAGCGCGCTGAAGATGCTGCGCTTGATCACCTCGTCCTCGGTCGCCGCCTCGATCACCAGGTCGCAGGGGCCGAAATCGTCGAACGAATCGACCGCGATGATGTGCTCGATCGCGTCGCGGCGCTGGTCGTCGGTGATCGCGCCCTTCGAGACCTGGCGCAGCAGGTTGCCGTTGACGGTCGCCAGACCGTTCCTGAGGCGGTCGGGATCGCGGTCGTTCATCCGCACGTCGAGCCCGGCCAGGGAGCAGACATGGGCGATGCCGCTGCCCATCTGACCGGCCCCGATGATGCCGACCGTCTTGATCTCGATGCCCATCACACCCCTGCCTTCCCGCCGCGCCGACACCGAGCGTTCATATCACCGCGCCTTCGCAGATGCGAAGGGTTCCAATGAGTTCCGGTCGGGTCGTTGTGCCGCCCCTCGCGCGAGGGGCGGACACCATTCAGCCCCGACCGTCAGCCCGTCTCGGTCAGCCCTTGGACTTGGCGATTTCCTGCTGCAGGTCCGGCACCACCTGGAACAGGTCGCCGACGAGGCCGTAATCGGCGACCTGGAAGATCGGCGCCTCCTCGTCCTTGTTGATGGCGACGATGACCTTCGAGTCCTTCATGCCGGCGAGGTGCTGGATCGCCCCCGAGATGCCGACCGCGACGTAGAGGTCCGGCGCCACGACCTTGCCGGTCTGGCCGACCTGCCAGTCGTTCGGCGCGTAGCCGGCATCGACCGCCGCGCGCGAGGCGCCGACCGCGGCGCCGAGCGAGTCGGCGAGCGGCTCGATCAGCTCCTTGAACTTGTCGGCCGAGCCGAGGGAGCGGCCGCCCGACACGATGATGCGGGCACCCGCCAGTTCCGGACGGTCGGACTTGGCGATCTCCTCGCCCTTGAACGACGATTTCGCGTCCGGGGCGGCACCCGCCTGGGCCGCCTCGACCGGGGCGGCGGAGCCGCCCTCGGCGGTGGCCTGGAAGGCGGCGGTGCGGACCGTGATCACCCGCTTGGCGTCGGTTGCCTGCACGGTCTGGATCGCGTTGCCGGCGTAGATCGGCCGCTCGAAGGTGTCGGGACCGACCACCTTGATGATGTCCGAGACCTGGGCGACGTCGAGGAGGGCGGCGACGCGCGGCAGCACGTTCTTGCCCTCGGTCGAGGCGGCGGCGATCACGGTGTCGTAGGAGGCGGCGAGCCCCGCCACCAGGGCGGCGGTCGGCTCGGCCAGCAGGTGGTCGTAGGCGGCGTCGGCCGCCAGCAGCACCTTCTCGACCCCGTCGAGCTTGGCGGCGGCGTCCGCCGCCCCTTGCGCGTCGGCGCCGACCACGAGGGCGTGGACCGGGGCGCCGAGCTGCTTGGCCGCCGTCAGGGCCTTGGTGCTGGCGTCCTTCACGGCGCCGCCGGCATGCTCGATCAGCAGGAGGGTGGTCATGGCGTGGGTGTCCTTCCTCTCTCAGGGATGCCTGTGCGTCCTCGTCAGAGGACGCCGGCCTCGACCTTCAGCTTGTTGACGAGCTCGGCGGCGCTGGCGACCTTGACACCGGCCTTGCGGCCGCCCGGCTCGACGGTCTTGAGCACCTTCAGGCGCGGGCTCACGTCGACGCCGAGCGCCTCCGGCTCGACCGTGTCGAGGGGCTTCTTCTTCGCCTTCATGATGTTGGGGAGCGATGCGTAGCGCGGCTCGTTGAGGCGCAGGTCCGTCGTGACGATCGCCGGCAGCTGGAGGTTCAGGGTCTGCAGGCCGCCGTCGATCTCGCGCACCACGTCGAGGTTGCCCTCGGCCACCTCGAGCTTGAACGCGAAGGTGCCCTGCGGCCAGCCCAGCAGCGCCGCCAGCATCTGGCCGGTCTGGTTGGAATCGTCGTCGATCGCCTGCTTGCCGAGGATGACGAGGTCCGGGCTCTCCTTCTCCACCAGCGCCTTGAGGAGCTTCGCCACGGCGAGCGGCTCGACGGCGGCGTCGGTCTTGACCAGGATGCCGCGGTCGGCGCCCATGGCGAGGGCGGTGCGGATCGTCTCCTGCGCGGCCTGCGGGCCGATCGAGACGGCGACGATCTCGGTGACCTTGCCCTTCTCCTTCAGGCGGATCGCCTCCTCGACGGCGATCTCGTCGAAGGGGTTCATCGACATCTTGACGTTGGCGAGCTCCACGCCGGAGCCGTCCGGCTTGACCCGGATCTTCACGTTGTAGTCGACCACCCGCTTGACGGGCACCAGGACCTTCATGATCGTCGCATCCTTCAGGGACGAAGGGACGATCGTGGACGGGCCCTCCCTCGGCCGGCCCGCGATCATCCCCGATGGAGCAAGGTGGCGCGGACCGTAACGACCGATTTTCCGACTTGTCAACGCGGCCGGAGGGCGGTTCCCCCGGGCACGCGGCGCGGGGCTCGGCGGCGGTCGCTCAACTGCGGTCGCCCCGCCGCGGTCGCTCAGCCCCGGTTCTTGCCCGGAACCCAGAGCACGTCGGCGGCGCCGTCGTCGTTGGCGACCCGGGCGGCGACGAACAGGAAGTCCGACAGGCGGTTGAGGTACTGGATCGCCACCGGGGAGACGATCTCGCCGGGCGTCCCCGCGAGCGCCACCGCCAGGCGCTCGGCCCGGCGGCAGACCGTGCGGGCGAGGTGGAGGGAGGCGGAGGCGGCCGAGCCGCCCGGCAGCACGAAGGAGCGCAAGGGGGAGAGGTTCGCGTTGAGCGCGTCGATCTCGCGCTCCACCCGCTCGACCTGGGCGGCGACGATCCGCAGCGGCTCGTAGGAGAGGGGCTCGCCGGTCTCCGGGGTCGCGAGGTCGGCGCCGAGGTCGAACAGGTCGTTCTGGATCCGCCCGAGCATCGCGTCGAGCTCGCCGGTCGTGTGCAGCCGCGCGAGGCCGAGGCAGGCATTGGTCTCGTCGACGGTGCCGTAGGTCTCGACCCGCAGGTCCGCCTTCGAGCGGCGCGCGCCGCTCGCGAGCGCCGTGGTGCCGGTATCGCCGGTGCGGGTGTAGATGCGGTTGAGGACGACCACGGGCAGCTCCCTTCGGCGGGCGCGCCCGCTCCGGCGGCGAGTTCTAGCGCTCCCGCGTCGCCGCGCCAGCCCCGCCGGTCAGGCCGCCGTCAGAAGGTGTAGGCGACCTTGCCGCCGAAATTGGTCAGGCCGCGGTTCGTGACGCAGAGGCCGGCATTCGACATGTGCTCGATCGTCGCCATCACGCTCCAGTGCTCGGTGAGCCGGAAGCCGACGGCCGCCGCCTCGCGGAACAGCGGGTTGCAGCCGAGCGCGTTGAAGGTCTTGGGCACGCCCGCCTTCGGGCCGGTATAGCCGTCGTGGAAGCCGGTGCCGAAGAAGCCTTCGACGAAGATCCGGTCGGTGATGTCGAAGGTCCAGGTCGCGCCGAGATAGGCGTAGCTGGTGCGGCCGTCGACATTGTAGCTGCCGCCGACGGTCGGGCGCGGGATCAGCGCGTTCCACAGCCGGTCGGCCACCGTGACCGGCTTGGCGAACAGGAACTCGCCGTTAATGTTGCTGGTGTTCTTCTCGTTGCTGCCCGGATCCTGGGCGGAGCCGCCGATGCGGAACTCCGACACGATGCTCAGGGGCTGGACCGGCGGCCGGTAGGACGGGACCAGTGCCGAGGGATCGGCGGCCTGTGCGGCCGGTGCGGCCAGGAGGGCCGTCGTGACGATCGCCGCGGCGCGGCTCGGAAGGGTTACGCGCATCTGTCGAACGGTCCACCGCCCCCGTTGCTGGGGCAGGGCGCACCCTAGCCGTTCGGCGCGCGCCGCGTCTCGCCGCGCAATCCGTCCGGTCCCGGTTTTCCACCCCGTGCGGCCACCCCGCCACAGTGTCGCTGCGTCAGACGCCGCGCCACCACAGCACCCCCATGATGACCAGGATGGCGACGAACTGGAGCAGCACCCGCAGCCGCATCAGCCGCTGCGAGACGTTGGCGCTGCCGCCGCGGAGCATGTTGGCGAGGCCGAGCAGCAGCACCACGGCGACCGCGAGGCAGGCGATGAGGACGAGGGTGTTGCTGGACATCCGGGGGAAGGCTCGCGAGGTGGAGCCGCCTGATAGAGCGTGACGGGGCCGCGCGACGAGGCGGCCCCGCGACGCAGGCGCCGCGGGACTGCGCGGGGGACCAGGGGCTGCGGCGCGGGTCAGTTCCGCCGCAGCAGGCGCTCGAAATAGTCGAGCTCTTCCGCCGGACGGCTCGGATCGCCGAGCTTGCGCCGCAGCTCCTCGAGGATGCGCCGGGCCCGCTCGACGCCGGATTCCTCGGCGGTCGGCACGCGCACCCGGCCGTCGGAGAAGTCGCGGCTGCGGGTCGGGCGGCCAAGGGGGTCGCTGTCGCGGGCGCCCTGGCGGCCGGGCTGGTTCGGGTTGCCCTGGCCCTGCTGTCCGTCGGCCTGCTGGCCCTCGCCCTCCTGGCCCATCTGCTGCATCTGCTGGGCCATGCCTTGCGCCCCGCGCTGCATCCCCTCGAGCGCGCGCCCCTGCGCGTCGACGGCGGAACCGTCCTGGCCCTGGCCGAGCGCGTTCTCGGCGTCGCGCATCGCCTGCTCGGCATCGGCGAGGCCCTGCTCGCCCTGCATGCCGAGTTCCTTCATCCGCCGCTGCAGGTCCTCGAGCCGCTGGCGCAGGGCCTGCTGGCGCTCGCCCAAACCTCCCTGCTGTCCCGGCTGCTGACCGCCCTGCTGCCCGCGCTGACCGGGCTGCTGGCCCTCGCCCTGCTGCGGCTCGCCCCCGCGCTGGCCCTGCTGCCCGCGCTGACCCGGCTGGCGCTGCCCCTGCTGGCCGGGCTGCTGCGGCTGGCCGCGATTGCCGAAGCGGCGCTCCTGGCCCTGGCGGAAGGTGTCGTCGCGCAGGCCCTGCTGCTCGCGCGCCATCGCCTCGAGGTCCTGCATCTGGCGGTTCATCTCGCGGGCGGTGGGATCCGACATGCGCGAGTTGGGCTGGGCCGTCTGCAGGTTCTCGAGGATGCCGCGGAGCTGGTCGAGCAGGCGCTGGGCCTCGGCCACGTCGCCGCGCTTCATCGCCTCCTGCATCTGGTCGAGCATCTTCGACAGGTCGTCCGGCGTCACCGTGCGGTCGGCCTGCTGGCTCTGCTGCCCGGGATTCTGCGGGTTCTGCTGCTGCTGGCGCTGGGCGAACTCCTTCAGGAACCGGTCCATGGCCTGGCGCAGCTCGTCGGTGAGCTTGGCGATCTCCTGGTCGGAGGCGCCGCGGTCGAGGGCGTCCTTCAGCCGGTCCTGGGCCGCGCGCAGGGCCTTCTCGGCGTCCGAGAGGTCGCCCTCCTCGAGCTGCAGCGCCATGGTCCAGAGGAGGTCGGCGACCTCGGTCAGGTCCTCGTCGCTCCTCGCCGCCCGCAGGCGCCGCGCGGCCTCCTTGAGGCCGAGGAACACGCCCCATTGCGGCGTGAAGCGCTCGGGCGCGATCAGGAGCGCGTCGAGCGAGGTCTCGACCCGGGCGCGGCTCCCGTCCGGATCGAGGACGAGGCGGCGGCGCTCCTCGGCGAGCGAGCGCGCCAGGGGCTTGGTGAAGAACCGCCCCGGCAGCGTGAAGGCGAGGGGGGCGGAGCGGCCCTCCTGCCCGGCCTCGTCCTTGGCCACCAGGGTCAGCAGCACCTTGGCGCCGGCCCAGGGATTGTCGGTGAGGTCGA
This sequence comes from Methylobacterium terrae, assembly GCF_003173755.1. NCBI lineage: Bacteria > Pseudomonadati > Pseudomonadota > Alphaproteobacteria > Hyphomicrobiales > Methylobacteriaceae > Methylobacterium > Methylobacterium terrae. The sequence continues at coordinate 3,802,042 of NZ_CP029553.1, read as the reverse complement.
TCAGGGTGCGGGTGTCGGTGGTGCCCTGCGCGTCGGCCGGCAGGCTCAGGGTCAGGCGCGGCGGCGGCACCAGGCTGCGGCCCCTGGTCTGCGGCTCGACCACGCCTTCGGCGGAGGCGATGCCGTAATCGTCCTTGGCCCGGTAGGCGAGGGTGAAGGTGCCGCGCCCGTTGGGCTCCGGGTTGCCCGAGAAGGCGATCTCCGGCGGCCGGTCCGGGATTGTCTCGATGGTGAGGCGGTGGCTCGCCGAGAAGCCCGTCTGCACCGCGACCTCGGCGGTGCCGCCGGTGAGGGTGAAGCGCTCCTCGCGCAGGTCGGGCCGGGCCGGCGCGGCGGCGGGCAGCGGCTTCAGGCCGGCACCCGGCGTCACGGTGGCGTCGCTCGCGCCGGCGATGCGCACGACGAGCGTCGAGTTCACCGGAGCCCGCAGGCGCTGGCCCGCCTCCGCCAGGGTGACGATGAGGGGCGGCGTCCTCGTGTAGAGCGGCGGGTCGATCCAGCCGTCGACCCGGAAGGCGGGCGCCGCCGCCACCGGCCCGCGCCAGTCGAAGGCGGCGCGCAGCCGGTCGCCGGCCTCGGGCCCGGCCACGAAGGCACCCGCCACCGCGGCGAGGATCGCGCCGGCGCGCAGGGCGAAGGGATCGCGCCGGGCCATCCCGGGGCGCGGCCCGGAGACCTTGAGGCGTGCCACGGTCGAGGCGGCGCGCCGGCGGTGCAGCTCCCACAGCGTGCGTGCGCCGGGATCGTCGGTGCCGAGCGCCAGCGTGTCCTCGAGGGCCTGGGCGGGGCGGTGGCTCAGCCCCGCATCGCGGTCGATGCGCGCCAGCGCCTGGTTCCGGGCGATCCGGCGCAGGCGCACGAGCGGCAGCAGGAGCGCCACGAGGGCGAGCCCGAACAGCGCGACGCCGACCATGCGCAGGATCGGCCCGGCATCGAGCCACAGCCCGAGCCAGGAGGCGGCGAGGAAGACCAGCACGACCGCGAGGCCGCGCCACAGGATCGGCCAGGCCTGCTCCCACAGCGTCACCCGGCCGGCCCGCAGGACGAGCCGGTCGAGGCCGGCGCGCACCGGATCGCCGGCCTGCGGCGCACCCTCCCGGGCGGGCGTGCTCCGCGCGGTGTCCGGCTCGGCGGTGTCCGGCTCGGCCTTCGTCATGCCCTGCTCCCGCTCGCTCCCATCCGGGGACGGCTCGAAGCGGGCAGGCTACCACGCCGGCCCGGACCGGCCAGCGGGTCAAATCGGCTCAGGCCGACCGCTCGTCCCGCGACCGGGTCCGGGCGGGCAGGCCGCTCGCGTTCTGCCGTTCCGCCGCCTCGCGCAGGGGCTGCACGGCGTGGCGGGCCCGGGCCAGGGTCGCCTCGTGCTCCGCGGCGATGCGGAACGCGCGCTCGACCACGGCCTCGGCACGGGCGAGAAGGTTGCCTTGGGGCGCCATCGCGTGGGGTCCTCCCGGTGATATGCCGGGACGTTAGCCCGCGAGGACTGGCGGCCTCGTTCGAAAATTCCGTCGCATTTGAACGATCGGCGCGCGAGCGTTCAGGCGCTCAGCCATTCCGGCACCCGGTCGAGCCCGATCAGCTCCTCGTAGCTCTGCCGCGGGCGGATGACCGCGTGGTCCGAGCCCCGCACCAGCACCTCGGGCACCAGCGGCCGGGTGTTGTAGGTGCAGGCCTGCACCGCGCCGTAGGCGCCCGCCGACATCACGGCGATCAGGTCGCCGGGCTTGACCTCCGGCATCTCGCGGGCGAGCGCCAGGTAGTCGCCGCTCTCGCAGACCGGGCCGACCACGTCGGCGGTGAGGCGGGCGGCCTCGGGCTTCGGCTCGGCGACCGGCCGCAGGGCGTGGTAGGCCTCGTAGAGGGTCGGGCGGATCAGGTCGTTCATCGCCGCATCGACGATGACGAAGGTGCGGCCCTCGCCGTGCTTCACGTACTGGACCTGCGTGACCAGCACGCCGGCATTGCCGGCGATCATCCGGCCGATCTCGAAGACCGGCCGCAGGCCGAGCGGCCGGAAATGCGGCCGCAGCACCGAAGCGAAGGCGGCCGGGTCGGGCGGGGGCGCGTTGTCGTCGCGGTAGGGGATGCCGAGGCCGCCGCCGAAATCGACGTGGTGGAGCCTGTGGCCCGCCGCCATCAGGTCGCGGGCGAGGCCGCAGAGCAGGGCGGCGGCGTTGTCATAGGGCGCGAGATCGGTGATCTGGCTGCCGATATGCATGTCGACGCCGACGAGCGACAGGCCCGGCAGGGCGGCGGCGCGGGCGTAGACCTCGCGGGCCCGCGCGATCGGGATGCCGAACTTGTTCTCCGACTTGCCGGTCGAGATCTTGGCGTGGGTGCGGGCATCGACGTCCGGGTTGACCCGGATCGAGACCGGCGCCGTCGCGCCCTTGGCGGTGGCGACGCGCGAGAGCAGCTCCAGCTCGGGCTCGCTCTCGACGTTGAAGCACAGGATGCCGGCATCGAGCGCGGCGGCCATCTCGCGCTCGGTCTTGCCGACGCCCGAGAACACGATCCGCTCGCCCGGCACGCCGGCGGCGAGCGCCCGGCGCAGCTCGCCCTCCGAGACGATGTCCATGCCGGCGCCGAGGCGCGCCAGGGTGGCGAGGACCGCCTGGTTCGAGTTCGCCTTCATGGCGTAGCAGACGAGGGCGTCGTCGCCGGCGAAGGCCTCGGCGAAGACCCGGTAGTGCCGCTCGAGGGTGGCGGAGGCGTAGCAGTAGAACGGGGTGCCGACCGCGCCCGCGAGCCGTGCCAGGTCGACGTCCTCGGCGTGGAGCACGCCGTCGCGGTAATGGAAATGGTGCATGGGAGGTGACCTGGGAGGTGACCGACGATCCGGGCGCTGAGCCGCGCCCGAGCCGGGCGCGAGACGCGCCCTCTACACGAAAGCGGCCGGCCTTGGCACCCTGCCCGGCGGGTCAGAGCAGCGGGTCGAGGGGGAAGGGCTCCCGGGGGATCACGTAGCCCTTGCGGCGGCGCGAGGAGGACTCGGTCGGGGCCGGAATCCCGGTCGGGGCCGCGACGGCGGCGGAGGGCAGCTCGTCCTCGGCGTCGGGGGCCGCCCCGCCCGCCGCGAGCCCGACGCCGCCCGGCAGCGTGTTGACCGCGGCGGCCCCGGTCTTCGGCCGGGCTCCGCTGCCCGGCACGCCCGCCTGCGGCTTGCCGGTCGACGGCTGGGCCGCCGGTGCCGCCGCGGGCGGCGGCTCGAGCGGACCGCGCCGCCCGCAGGCGGCGGCCGAGAGGGCGATCAGGCCGAGGAGGACGAGGGTACGGGTACGGAACACGGGCGAGATCCGGGGACAAGCGTGGCGGCGGCACCATAGCGGCCCGCGCCCCGCACGGCGAGCCCCGGGCAGGCCGGCGTTGCGCGGCATTCGAGCGTGGCCGTTAAGGGGGCGTTGGAACGCGGTCCCGGAGAGTGCCGGGACGGTCCTTCCTTCGGGGGACCGCCGATGCCCGGGCGACACACCGCCCGGGAAAGGCGTCGCCGCGAGCGCCGGGGAGACGGAACGGCGATCGGATCCCTCGCCAATCCGTTAACGGACGGTTAAGCTTCCGGTCGATCGCCGCGTCGGCTTCCGTCGCGTTTGTGAGTGTCCCGTGAGCCTTTCGACGGTGCGGCTGCACCAGCTCCTCGTCGCAGCGGCTTTCCTGGTGCCGTGCGTCGTCCTGGTGGGCGCGGCGTGGTGGAACCGGGCCGAGGTCCTGCGGGAAGAGGACAGCGCCGTGGTCCGCACCGCGGCGGTGATGCACGAGCACGCCTCGAAGGTGTTCGACACCGCCGAGCTGGCGATGGACCGGGTCGACGACTACGTCTTCGACCGCAGCTGGAGCCAGATCTCGGCCAGCGCCACCGGCGGCTTCCTGGCGAGCCTGAAGGCGCCGCTCGCCCAGGCCCGGGCGGTGTGGGTGGTCGATCCGAAGGGAAGGATCGAGGCCTCGAGCCGCGAGGGCGACCTCGGACGCGACCTCGCGGAGCGGGACATCTTCTCGGTCCACCGCCCGCGCGACATCGGCATCTACGTCAGCCCCGCCGTGCGGGAGGCCGACGGCTCGACCGCCTTCATGGTCAGCCGCCGACGCTCGACCGACGACGGGCGCTTCGACGGCGTGATCGTGATCGCCCTCGGCACCGAGTACTTCGCCCGCTTCTACGCCGAGGTCGCCGCGCCGACCGACCACCGGGCGATGCTCCTGCGCGCCGACGGCGCGATCCTGGTGCGCGAGCCGCCGGGCCCGGAGGTCGACGAGCGGCTGGCGCCGGCCGATCCCCTGCTGCGGGCGATCCGCGCCCGGCCGCAGGGCGGGGCGGCCACCGGCACCCCGCCCGGCGAGGCCGAGCGGCTCTACGCCTGGCGCCGCATCGGCGACTACCCGGTCGAGGTCGCGTTCTCGGTCGAGACCGCGGTCGCCCTCGACCGCTGGTACGACAACCTGCGGGTCTACGGCCTCGTCGCCACCGTGTCGGCCCTGACCCTGGTGCTGATGGCCTGGCTGGCGCTCGCCCGGGCCCGGGCCGAGCAGCAGGCGCTCTCCGACCTCAAGCGCGAGCACGCCCAGCGGCTGGCCGCCGAGAACCAGCTGCGCCAGGCGCAGAAGATGGAGGCGGTGGGCCAGCTCACGGGCGGCATCGCCCACGACTTCAACAACCTGCTCGCGGTGATCACCGGCTCGCTCGAGCTGGTCCAGCGCCGCATCGCCCGGGGCGATACCGATGTCGGCCGTTTCATCGCCGGCGCCCTCGACGGAACCGACCGGGCGGCGAAGCTCACCCACCGCCTCCTCGCCTTCGCCCGCCAGCAACCGCTCGAGCCGCGCCCGACCGACCCGAACCGCCTCGTGGCCGGCATGGTCGACCTGCTGCGGCGGACGCTGGGCGAGACCGTGCGGGTCGAGACCCGGCTGATGGCCGATCCGCCGGCGGTGTTCGTCGACCAGAACCAGCTCGAGAACGCGATCCTGAACCTCGCGGTCAATGCCCGCGACGCGATGCCGGGCGGCGGGCGGCTCGCCCTCGAGACCGCCCACGGCACCCTCGCGGACGGTACGGCGGCGGTCTGCGTCACGGTGCGCGACACCGGCACCGGCATGCCGCCCGAGGTCGTCGCCCGGGCCTTCGAGCCGTTCTTCACCACCAAACCGCAGGGGCGCGGCACGGGTCTCGGCCTGAGCCAGGTCTACGGATTCGTCACCCAGTCCGGCGGGCGCGTGCGCATCGACAGCCAGCCGGGGCAGGGCACCGCGATCGAGCTGACGCTGCCGGTGAGCCGGGACGGTATCCCCGTCGAATCCGCCGCACGCGGGCGTCTTGCCGCCACGGTGCCCGGCCGGTCGCGGCAGACCGTCCTGGTGGTCGAGGACGACGCGGCGGTGCGGCTGGCCAGCGCCGAGACGATCGGCGAACTCGGCTACCGCACCCTGACGGCCCCCGACGGGGCGGCGGCGCTCGCCACTCTCGACAGCGAGGGCGACGTGACGGTGCTGTTCACCGACGTGGTGATGCCGGGCATCGACGGGCCGACGCTGGCGGCCGAGGCGCGCCGCCGGCGGCCCGACCTGCGGGTGATCTTCGCCACCGGCCATCCCCGGGACGAGGCGCAGGAAGGACCCCAGCCGGCGCCCGGCGAGACGGTGTTGCGCAAGCCCTTCACCATCGAGGCCCTGGCCGAGGCCCTCGAGGCCGCGAGCCGGGCCGAAGCCTCGGCGTGAGCGGGGCCCGCTGCCCGGGCCGCCGCTCCCGTCCTCATGCCGGTCGCTACTTCTTGTGCGTCTGCTCGTAGTAGTCGATGGCGCGCTTACAATTGACCGAGATCTTCTTCATGTTCTTTTCGAAGCAGCGGTCGACCTCGGGGCTCTCCGGCGGCAGGTTGCCGCAATAGGTCATGTAGTCGCCGGTGCAGTACTTCTTCAGGTTGGGGTCGTCCCGCTGGGCCGAGGCCGGTGCGGCGAGCAGCATCAGGCTGCCGGCGGTCAGGAGGGCGAGCGACATCGGCCTGAGCATCATGTCTGTCGAAGCCTTGCAGAGCGTGGGAGGTGGCAGCGAAATGGCCCGAATCACGCGACCTGACAAGGGCCGCCGGGCGATGGAGGCCGGCGCGCGACATCGACGCGGTCGCGCCGGCAAGAGCCGACCGCGCCGGAAAACGCCGATTTCCGAATGGCTTGCCGTCTGTTTCCGGTCCGTTTCCGCGCCGGCTCGCCCCGGCCGTCCGCCGCCCGGCTTCGCCGCGATGTGCCGCAGAGCACAAGGCGGGCGAGCGGGACGCGGAGGGGGCGGCCGGCCGCCCGGGGCTCAGCCGGCCGCCGCCGGCGTCGGCCGCGGGGTCTGGAGCGGGGTCGCCTGGGGCAGCCGCGGCTCCGCCCGGCCCTGCCCCTGCAGCAGGGCATCGGCCACCTCGGCGATCCGGCGCTCCAGCGCGGCGTTCTCGGCGACGACGCGCTCCGGCGGCGGGGCGCCACCCGTCCGCACCGCCTCGCGCAGCCGCGCGATCTCGTCGCGTGCCCGCGCCAGCTCGGCCTGCGCCGCCTCGGCCTCGGCGGCGTGGCGGGCGTTGAGGTCGGTCAGGGCGTCCTCGAGCGCCTGGATCTGCTCGCGGGCGGCGCTGGCGACGCTCTCGCCCGCCGCGGCCACCCGGACGCGGGCGGCCCGGGCCTGCTCCTCGGCGACGCCGCGGGCGGTCTCGGCCTCGGCCTGGCCGCGGCTCAGGGCCTCGGCCTCACCGCGCAAGGCGGCGAGCTCGGACAAAGCCCGCTGGTAGGGACCCTCGAGCGCCCGCATCGCCTCCTCGGCGGCGGCGCGGGCGGTGCGGGCCTCGGCGAGTTCGCCCTGGGCCTGGGCGAGGCCGCCGCGGGCCTCGACGAGGTCGCGGTCGACCTCGGCGAGCCGCGCGTCCCGGCGCTCGACCTCGGTGGTGAGCGCGCCGATGCGGACGGTGCGCCGGCCCATCTCCTCCATCTCCGCCCGGCGGGCGGCCTGCGCCTCCTCGACGCGGCGCTCGAGCTGGCGCTCGCGCACCGCGAACTCCGCCCGCAGGTGGTCCTTTTCGGCGGTCAGCTCGACGATCGACATCGGGTAGAGCGCCTCGAGCCGGCGGCGCGTCAGGCGCTCGGCCCGGGCATTGAGCGCCGGCAGGATCAGCAGCGCGCACAGGCTGGCGCCGAGGAACCCGAGCGCCGCGAACATCAGGGATTCGATCACCCGGGCGATACTCTCTCGGCGTCCGGGCGGCGGAGGAGCGCCCGGACGGTTGCGACGGTCGGCGGACGCCCCGGCCGGGACGTCGCGGCCGGACCCTGCCACGGGATCGCGGCGAGGACCAGCGTAGCGGTAAGCGGGCCGATCAGAACGGGTTCCAGGTCGGCGCGTCGGTGAATTTGAGGTAGCCGACGTTGATCCCGAAGCGCGCGCCGACCCCGGCCCGGATCGGCACCACCACGATGTTGTCGGCGGTGACCGCCGACATGCCGAAGCCGCCGACCACGTAGGCCGAGCCGTCCATGCCGACGAAGCGGCGGTAGAGCGCGTCGACCCGCGGCAGGTTGTAGACCAGCATCATGCTGCGGGCGCCGTCGCCGCCGACGTCGAAGCCCAGCGACGGGCCCTGCCAGTACACCTTGCGCTGGCCGGCATTGCGGGTGAACAGCGTCCCCTCGCCGAAGCGCACGCCGCCGATGATCGCGCCGGAGGCCTCCTGGCCGAGGATGTAGCCGTTGGGCTCGCCCCAGCGGCGCGTCGCCTCCTGCACCGTCAGGGCGAGGCCGCGCGAGACCGAGCCGAAGAACTGGTGGCCCGAATCGATGATCTCCCGCGGCTGGAACGTGCCCGGGTCGCCGGGCCCGCCGCGCCGCTGCGCCGCGGCGGGATCGGGGAGGGCGGCGAGCGCCAGGGGCGCGGCGAGGAGGGCCGCGAGGAGGCGCCGGCGCGGGAGGCTGGGCGCCTGCCGGGAGGTCCCGGATCCCCTGCCGGACGATGCCGGCCGGGATGTGGAGGCCGGCCGGGACGACTCTGGCCGGGACGACTCTGGTCGGGACTTGGAGGCGGAGGAGGCTGAGAGCATTCGTTAGGCGTCCCGGCTTAGAAGGTCCTGGCCGACCCCGAGCGGCCGGAGGCCTTCGGGACCCGGCGCGGACGGGCGGCGGGATGCCACAGATGCTGCGGATATGGGCAAGATCTGGTTAACGCGGCGCGGCCTGCTGTCGCTCGTGCCCGCCCTGGCGGTCCGGCCGGCCCGCGCCGAGACTCCCCTCGGCGTGCCGGCCCTCTACGGCGCCGATCCCCTGAACGGGATCGCTTTGCGCGGCTTCGATCCGGTCTCCTACCGGCTCGGCCCCGAGCCGGTGCCGGGCTCGGGCGCGCACGAATTCACCTGGTCGGGCCTGGTCTGGCGCTTCTCGGGCGCGGCGAATCGCGGCGCCTTCGCGCGGGACCCCGAGGCCTACGCCCCGCGGCTCGGCGGCTGCGACCCGGAGGGCGTGGCCGCCGGCCGCCTCGTCGAGGCCAGCCCCCTGGTGGCGGCGCTGCACGACGGCCGGCTCTACCTGTTCCGCGATCCCGAGCGCCGGGCGCAGGCCGGGCCTCCGCTCCTCGACGCGGCGGAGGCGCGCTGGCCGGGCCTGCGGCGCGACGCCCTGATCGGCGGCTGAAAGCCTCAGGACCGGGCCGGGCCCGTCGTCGGCAGCACGGCGCCGGCGGCCTGCGACGGGTCGCCGAAGGCCGCGAAGGGACCGTTGCGGTACTGGCCGGGCCGGCGGCCGTAACCGAGGGCGCGCCCGTCGGGTCCGACCAGGCAGCCGCCGGCCTGGGTCAGGATGTGGTCGCCCGCGGCCGTATCCCATTCCATCGTCGGGCCGCAGCGGACGTAGACGTCGCCCTCGCCGCAGGCGAGGAGCCCGAACTTGAGCGCCGAGGACACCCCGCGCCGCGCGCCGACGGGCAACCCGGCGAGGCACGCCTCGTCCGCCGCCTCGCCGTGGCTGCGGCTGACGAGCGCCGTCATGCCCTCGGGCGGCACGGGCCGCGCCGCGACCGCCCGGAAGTCCCCCGGCCGGCCCTCGACGATCGGTGCCTCGAGGGCGTGCGCGCCGGCGGCCCAGAGCCGGGCGAGGGCCGGGGCGGCGAGCGCCGCCGCGACCGGGCGCTCGCCGGCGACGAGCGCGATGTTGACCGTGTACTCGCCGGTGCCCTTGAGGAAGTCCTTGGTCCCGTCGAGGGGATCGACCAGGAAGAACAGGGCGGCGGGAGCGGCCTCGGCGGCGGTCTCCTCGGCGATCACCGGGATGCCGGGAAAGTCGCGGGCGAGATCGGCGACGATCTGCGCCTCGGCGGCGAGGTCGGCCTGGCTCGTCGGCGAGCCGTCCGGCTTGAGGTGGTGGCGGCAGCCGCCGAGCTCGTACTGCCTCAGGATCACGCCGGCGACGGCGGCGATCCCGGCGAGCCGGAGCGCGATGGCGTCGCGCTCGGAGGGATTGGGCACGGTGTCGAGTGCCAGGGTCGGTGTCATGGCCCCGTCATGCCCGGCGCCGCCGGATTTGTCGATCCACCGGCGGGCCGCGGCGCGCGCGATCGCCTTTTCAAACCGGCGCGCGGCGGCTATCCGTGCCGGCAAACCGTGGCGGGAGCCGCGGCGATTCGATTCGAACCCGGCCCCGCGGAGCGTAAGCCCATGACCACCGTCACCCTCGACGCCCTCGACCTCTCGGCGCTGCTCTGCTCGCGGGTCTGCCACGACGTCATCAGCCCCGTCGGCGCCATCGTGAACGGCCTCGAGGTGCTGGAGGACGAGGACAGCGCCGAGATGCGCGACTTCGCCCTCGACCTGATCCGCAAGAGCGCCCGCCAGGCCTCCGCCCGGCTGCAATTCGCCCGCATCGCCTTCGGGGCGGCGGGTTCGGCGGGCGCCAGCATCGACCTCGCCGACGCCGAGAACGTGTCGCGCGGCATGTTCGGCGACGAGAAGACCCAGCTGACCTGGAGCGCGCCGCGGGCGCTGTTCCCGAAGAACAAGGTCAAGCTGCTCCTCAACCTCGTGGTCATCGCCGTGACGGCGATCCCCCGCGGCGGCGTCATCGACGTCGCGGTCACCGGCGAGGGCGAGGCGCCGGTCTTCGTCCTCACCGCCAAGGGCGCCTATGCCCGCATCCCGCCCCACGTCGAGGCGCTGATCGCCGGGGAGCCCGAGAGCGGCACCGTCGACGCCCACGCGATCCAGCCGTTCTATGCCGGCCTCGTCGCCCGCGCCGCCGGGATGGCCGTGCGGTTCTCGATTCAAGGCGACACGGTGACGATCCGGGCCGAGACCGCCGGACCCGGCGAGGACGTCGAGCCCGAGGCCGAGACCGAAGTCTGAGCGGCCCTTACGGCATCTAACCTCCACGGTCCGCGCCCACGCGGACCGTGGAACCGCACGTTTCTCCTGTCGTCAAAGGGGATTGCCGCCGGATCCCGCGGGTGTTGCACCATCGCGGCAACGGATCATAAAGGCTCGCATGGCAGCGTGGCTCTGCGCAGAGATCCTGCGTGGATCGACGAGTGGCCGCGATGGACGATTTGTTGCGTGAGTTTCTGACAGAATCCGGCGAACACCTGGACACTGTCGACCTCGAACTCGTCCGGTTCGAGCAGGATCCGAACAACCAGACGATCCTGCGCAACATCTTCCGGCTGGTGCACACCATCAAGGGCACCTGCGGCTTCCTCGGCCTGCCGCGCCTCGAGGCGCTGGCCCACGCGGCCGAGACCCTGATGGGCAAGTTCCGCGACGGCATGCCGGTGACGAGCCCGGCCGTCAGCCTGATCCTGCAGACCCTCGACCGGATCAAGCTGATCCTGGCCGAGCTCGAGCGCACCGGCGCCGAGCCCGCGGGCATCGACGAGGACCTGATCGGCGCCCTCGAGCGCATGTCCGAGGAGCCGGCGCCCGCTCCCGAGCCCGTGCCGGTCGCGACCCCGGTCGCAGCCCCCTCGGCCTCCGGAACCCTGGTGCCGCAGATTCTCGAGCGGGCCCTGAAGCCCGGCGAGGTCTCCCTCGACGACCTCGAGCGCGCCTTCCGCGACACGCCCGGCCCCGAGGCCGAGTTCGCGGCGCCCGCCCCGCTGCCGGCCCCCGAGCCGGTCCGTCCCGAGCCCGCGCCGGCCGAGACCCGCCGCGCGGAGCCCGCGCGCTCGGACGCCCCGCGCGCCGAAGCGGCGCGCGGCGAGGCCCCCCGGCCCGAGCAGCCCGCCGCCGATGGCGACGGCGCCCCGGTCGGCAAGGTGCAGACGATCCGGGTGAACGTCGACACCCTCGAGCACCTGATGACCATGGTGTCCGAGCTGGTGCTGACCCGCAACCAGCTCCTCGAGATCGCCCGCCGGCACGAGGACGGCAACTACAAGGTGCCGCTGCAGCGGCTCTCCCACGTCACCGCCGAGCTGCAGGAGGGGGTGATGAAGACCCGCATGCAGCCGATCGGCTCGGCCTGGCAGAAGCTGCCGCGGGTGGTGCGCGACCTGTCGTCGGAACTCGGCAAGAAGATCGACCTGGTGATGCAGGGCGCCGAGACCGAGCTCGACCGCCAGGTGCTCGAGGTCATCAAGGACCCGCTCACCCACATGGTGCGCAACTCGGCCGATCACGGCATCGAGTCGGGCCTGGAGCGCAAGGCCGCCGGCAAGCCCGACAAGGGGACGATCCGCCTCAACGCCTTCCACGAGGGCGGCACGATCACGATCGAGATCGCCGACGACGGCAAGGGCCTCGACCTGTCGGCGATCCGCCGCAAGGCGGTCGAGCGCGGTGTCGCGACCGAGGCCGAGGTCGAGCGGATGACCGACGCCCAGGTGGCGAAGTTCATCTTCCACGCCGGCTTCTCGACCGCGAAGGCCGTCACCTCGGTCTCCGGCCGCGGCGTCGGCATGGACGTGGTGAAGACCAACATCGAGCTGATCGGCGGCACGATCGACATCCAGACCCAGCTCGGGCGTGGCACCACCTTCACGATCAAGATCCCGCTGACGCTGGCGATCGTCGCGGCGCTGATCGTGTCGGCCCGAGAGCAGCGCTTCGCGATCCCGCAGGTCTCGGTGCTGGAACTGGTGCGGGTGCAGCCCGGCACCGACCACGCGGTGGAGCGCATCAACGGCTCGCCGGTGCTGCGCCTGCGCGACCGGCTGCTGCCGATCGTGCCGGTCGCCGGCATGCTCGGCCTCGACGCCGCCGACGCCCCGGCCTCCGGCGACGAGGGCTTCGTGGTGGTGAGCCAGGTCGGGCGCCAGCGCTTCGGCATCCTGGTCGACGGTGTCTTCCACACGGAGGAGATCGTCGTGAAGCCGATGTCCTCCAAGCTCCGCCACATCCCGCTGTTCTCGGGCAACACCATCCTGGGCGACGGGGCGGTGGTGCTGATCATCGACCCCAACGGGGTCGCCAAGATGGTCGGCTCCGGCACGGCGAGCGGCCAGCCCGGCGAGGTCGAGGCGGAGGCCGAGGGCGAGGAGAACGGGGCCGATCAGGCGGTGACGCTGCTCGTGTTCAAGGGCGGCGGCGATTCGCTCAAGGCGGTGCCGCTCTCGCTGGTGACGCGCCTCGAGGAGATCGACGCGGCCAAGATCGAGTGGGTCGGCGGGCGCCCGCTGATCCAGTATCGCGGCCGCCTGATGCCGCTCGTCCCGGCCGATCCGGGCCAGGCGATGAAGCGCGAGGGCGCCCAGGCGCTGGTGGTGTTCTCCGACGGCGAGCGCTCGATGGGCCTCGTGGTCGACGAGATCGTCGACATCGTCGACGAGGTGCTGGACGTCGAGCTGGTCAACGAGCGCTCCGACCTGATCGGCTCGGCGGTGGTGCGCAACCGGGCGACCGAGATCGTCAACATCGCCCATTACCTGCCGCTCGCCCACGACGATTGGGGCCAGCCCTCGCACCGCGCGGTGCCGAAGGCCCCGAGCGTGCTCCTCGTCGACGACTCGGCCTTCTTCCGCGAGATGCTGACCCCGGTGCTCAAGGCGGCGGGCTTCCGCGTCACCCAGGCCGGCGACGTGGCCGAGGCCCTGCGCCACCTCGACGGCGAGGCCCCGCTCGACCTCGTGGTCTGCGACCTCGAGATGCCGGGCCGCTCGGGCTTCGACCTCATCGAGGCGATGCGCAAGGGCGGAGGCCGCCTCGCGCAGATGCCCGTGGTGGCGCTCGCCGGCACGATGGCGCCGGACGCCATCGCCCGCGCCCGGTCGCTCGGCGTCGCCGATTGCGTGGCGAAGTTCGACCGCTCCGGCCTCGTCGCGGCGGTCAACGAGATCGCCAGCGCGCCCCTCGACGCCGCGGCGTGAGCCCCGCCGGCGCGTCCGACGCTCGCGAAGCGTCCGGACGCGCCGCCACCGCCCGATCCGTTCTCACGACCCTCGAGTCCCGCCCATGATGGCCGCCAACACCAACACCGCCGGCACGCCTTCGCCGTCCACCGGCGAGACCACCGACTACGTCACCGTGCTGCTCGGCGACGAGCTGTTCGGCCTGCCGATCGACCGGGTGCACGACGTCTTCATCGCCACCAACCTCACCGACGTCCCCCTGGCGCCGCCGGAGATCAAGGGCCTGCTCAACCTGCGCGGCCGGGTCGTGACGGCCCTGTGCCTGCGCCGGCGCCTCGGCCTGCCCGACCGGACCGGCGACGGCCGCAACATGGCGGTGGGCCTGGAGCACGGTGGCGAGGCCTACGGCCTGCTCGTCGACCAGGTCGGCGAGGTGATGAAGCTCTCCGTCGACACCTACGAGCCGAACCCGGTCCATCTCGACACCCGCTGGCGCGCGGTCTCGCGCGGGGTGCACCGCCTCGACGGGCGCCTGCTGATCATCCTCGACGTCGAGGCGGTGCTGGCCTTCGGCGACGAGCGCCCGACGGCCAGCGCGGCCTGACGCCTCGAGAACCGCAGGGCCAGGACCGCACGGCAAGGACCGCTTTGGAATGAGAACCTTCCTGATCGTCGACGACTCGGCGGTGATCCGCAAGGTGGCGCGCCGGATCATCGAGGGGCTGGGCTTCCGGGTCGCGGAGGCCGAGGACGGCCGCGAGGCGGTCGAGCAGTGCCGGTCGGCCATGCCGGACGCGATCCTGCTCGACTGGAACATGCCCAACATGGACGGGTACGACTTCCTGCGCGCCCTGCGGCGGCTGCCGTCGGGCGACCATCCGAAGGTGCTGTTCTGCACCATCGAGAACGACGTCGCGTCGATCGCCCGCGCGCTCCACGCCGGCGCCGACGAGTACATCATGAAGCCCTTCGACAAGGACATCATGACCGCCAAGCTCCAGGCGGTCGGTCTCGCCTGAGACCGACCGCGCCGTCGGTCTCGCCTGAGACCGACCGCGCCGTCGGCCCCGCCCACGGACCGACCGCTCCGCCGATCCAACGATCCGAGACGCCCCGGCCGTGCACCGGGGCCCGCCCCTCCCGGCCCGCCCCGCGGCCCGCTGACCGAGACACGCCATGGCCGCATCCGCCGCGCCCTCCGCCCCGTCCCCGAGCGCCGGACCGCGCATCCGCGTCCTCGTCGCCGACGATTCCGTCGTGGTCCGCGGCCTGGTCTCGCGCTGGCTCGAGGAGGCCGGCTGCGAGATCGTCGGCACCGCCTCGAACGGCCGCATCGCCCTCGACGCCCTCGACCGGGTCCAGCCCGACATCGTGCTCCTCGACATCGAGATGCCGGAGCTCGACGGCACCCAGGCCCTGCCCCGGATGCTGGCCAAGCGCCCCGGGCTCCAGGTCGTGATGATGTCGACCCTGACCCAGCGCAACGCCGAGATCTCGCTCCGCTGCCTGGCGCTCGGCGCCATCGACTACCTGCCCAAGCCCGAGGGCAACCGCGGCGTCACGACCCAGGCGAGCTTCCGCGAGGACCTGGTCCAGAAGATCCGGATGCTCGGCGCCGACCTGCGCAACCGGCCGCGGGCGAAGCCCCCCGCGTCGCTCGATCGCCCCGGCCTGCCCGAGCGCCCGGCGGTCGTCGCCCCGGTCCCGGCGCCGCGGCCCGCTGCTGCCCCGGTGAGCGTGCGCCCGCGCCCGTTGCGCACCAGCCCGCCGCGCTGCCTCCTCGTCGGCGCCTCGACCGGCGGTCCCCGCGCGGTGGGGGAGGTGCTCGAGGGCATCGGCGCCGCGACCCTGAAGCGCGTGCCGATCCTGATCGTCCAGCACATGCCGCCGGTCTTCACCGCCGTCTTCGCCGAGCACCTCGGCGCCCGGATCGGCCTGCCGGCGGCCGAGGCCAAGCACGGCGAGCCGGTGCGGCCGGGCGTCGTCTACGTCGCCCCGGGCGGGCGCCACATGGGGCTGTCGGGCACCGCTGCCGAAGCGGTCATCCAGCTCAACGACGGCCCGCCGGTCAATTTCTGCCGGCCGGCGGTCGACGTGATGTTCCGCGACGCGGCCGAGGTCTACGGCGCCGCCACCCTCTCGGTGGTGCTCACCGGCATGGGCTCGGACGGCACCAAGGGCGCCAAGGCCCTGGTCGATGCCGGCGGGACCATGCTGGCCCAGGACGAGGCGACCTCGACGGTCTGGGGCATGCCCGGCAGCCTGGTGCGGGCCGGCTACGCCCACGAGATCCTGCCGCTTCCCGCCATCGGGCCGGCCCTGCGCGCCGCGCTCGCCGGCCCGGGCGGACACTGATGCGCTTCCTGCCACGGATCCGGGGGAGGATGCCGCGCCGATGACCGAGACCGAGTTCGACTTCCTCCGCACCTACCTCAAGCAGCGCTCCGGCCTCGCCCTGACGGCGGAGAAGCGCTACCTCGTGGAGAGCCGCCTGGCGCCGGTCTGCCGGCGCTTCAACCTCGCCGGGCTCCCGGAGCTCGTCGGCTGCCTGCGGGTCGCCCGCGACGGTGCGATCGAGCGCGCCGTGGTCGAGGCGATGACCACCAACGAGACCTTCTTCTTCCGCGACCGCACGCCGTTCGACCTCTTCCGCGACGTGCTCCTGCCGGGAGCGCTGACGGCGCGGGCGCACCAGCGCCGCCTGCGGATCTGGTGCGCCGCCGCCTCGACCGGCCAGGAGCCGTACTCCCTCGCGATGCTGCTCGCCGAGGTCGCTCCGCGGCTCGCCGGCTGGCGGGTCGAGATCGTCGCCACCGACCTCTCGACCGAGGTGCTGGAGAAGGCCAAGCTCGGCCTCTACAACCAGTTCGAGGTCCAGCGCGGCCTGCCGGTGCAGCTGATGCTCAAGCACTTCACCCAGGTGGGCGAGCAGTGGCGCATCGCGGAGTCCTTGCGCCAGATGGTCGATTTCCGGCCGCTCAACCTGCTGCAGCCGTTCGAGCAGCTCGGCACCTTCGACATCGTCTACTGCCGCAACGTGCTGATCTACTTCGACACGGTGACGAAGGCGGACGTGCTGCGCCGCATCGCCGACCAGCTCGCGCCCGACGGCGCGGTGCTGCTCGGCGCCGCCGAGACGGTGATCGGCATCACCGAGTCGCTGGTGCCCGACCCTGAGCATCGCGGCCTCTACCGCCACGGCCGCGCGGCGGCGAGCCCGAGCGTCGCGGCGCCGAGCGTCGGGACGCCGGCTCTTCCGACGGCCGCCGCGTCCGTGGCCGGCCTGCGCTGGGCGGTGCGCTGAGGCGCCGGCCTGCGTGCCGAGGCGCGGCCGGGCTGCGGGTGCCGTAGCCCGGCCGCGTGCGTCCGGGTCGTCGGCCCCGCCGTCGTGGGCCGACGGGCTCCGTCGCGGGCCTGCGACCCGGCGCGCCGCGTCCGCGCGCTGAGAGCGTGCCGCGCTCCGACCGCCACAGCCCTGCGCAAGGCGGGCAGGGGAGGATGCCCGACATCCCGGGCAGCGCCCCGATGGCCCGGCCCTGACATCCCCTGACACTCGTGGTGCTCGCTCGCCCGACCCCGACGGCGGGGACGTCCACGACGCGATACCGGTCTCCGCCGCGCGGCCTTGCAGCGGGGCCGGGTGTTCGAACCCTGCCCGCGGAAAGCCGAGCCGTCCGGCGACCGTCGCCGGCCTTGCCCCGCGCAAGCCGCCCGCCAAGCGGCCTCACTTCAAGCGGCCTCCCGCCGCCCGCACCTTGGCCGGCCCCACGAAAAAACCCCGCCGAAGCGGGGTTCTTTCGTCGTCCGACAGGGCGATCGGCCGTCAGACCGCGATCCGGTCCTCGCCCTCGCTCGGCTCGCGCAGCACGTAGCCCCGGCCCCACACCGTCTCGATGTAGTTCTTGCCCTGGCTGGCATTCGCGAGCTTCTTGCGGAGCTTGCAGATGAACACGTCGATGATCTTCAGCTCGGGCTCGTCCATGCCGCCGTAGAGATGGTTGAGGAACATCTCCTTGGTCAGCGTGGTGCCCTTGCGCAGGCTGAGGAGCTCCAGCATCTGGTACTCCTTGCCGGTGAGGTGCACCCGCGAGCCCGACACCTCGACGGTCTTCTGGTCGAGGTTCACGATCAGGTCGCCGGTGGTGATCACCGACTGCGCGTGGCCCTTCGACCGGCGCACGATCGCGTGGATTCTCGCGACCAGTTCATCTTTGTGGAAAGGTTTGGTGAGGTAATCATCGGCTCCGAAGCCGAGGCCCTTCACCTTGTCCTCGATCCCGGCCATGCCGGAGAGGATCAGGATCGGGGTCTTGACCTTCGCCACCCGCAGCGAGCGCAGAACCTCGTAGCCCGACATGTCGGGCAGGTTCAGGTCGAGCAGGATGATGTCGTAGTCGTACAGCTTGCCGAGATCGACACCTTCCTCGCCGAGATCGGTCGTGTAGGTGTTGAAGTTCTCGGACTTGAGCATCAACTCGATGCTCTGCGCCGTCGCGCTGTCGTCCTCGATCAGAAGTACCCGCATCTCAGGTCCCCAAGCCTTGGCCCTCAAGGGTTAAGGCAAGCCCCCGCCGCCCGTTTCCCACCGGCCCGTGGGAAACGCCCGTTATCTTCCGAACCGCGACGCTATGCCATAACGGTTAACAAACCCTGCTCCCGTCCCGCAAGCGGTTAGAAAACCGTCAGGCGAACCGGGCCCTTGCGGGTTTGCGTTCCGTTCTGGCCGAATCGCGATAGCATACCTGCATCCCGCCTGCGCCGGGCTGCCTAAATGGTTCGCACCATTGAGGGCCGCCCGCGATGTTGCGCCCGTGCCACGCCACCGGAGAACCTCCGGGAGCCCGGACCGGATCCCATGGGCCGCAGTGTTAAGGAGAGGGGTAAATGGATCGTTGATGGAATCCGGCAATGGCGCAGGCAGGAAACGGGAAACCGCCTCGTATCAACAGGATGCCCGCGTGAACGGCGCGGGAGGCTTCGAGGCCGCCCGGGCCGCGCTCGCCGAGGTCGAGGAGGTCGAGACCTTCGGCAGGGTGGTGGCCGTGCGCGGCCTCCTGATCGAGGTCGCCGGCCCGGTGGCGGCGATGCGCCTCGGCGGCCGCCTCGACGTCGTGGTGGACGAGGCCGCGGGCGCCGCCGTGCCCTGCGAGATCATCGGCTTCTCCGGTCCCCACGCCCTCGCGATGCCGTTCGGCTCGCTTCAGGGGGTGCGGCGGGGCTGCCCGGCCCGGGTGCGGGCGGAGGGCGCGGGCGCGATCCGGCCGAGCGCGGCCTGGCTCGGCCGCGTCGTCGACGCGCTGGGGCGCCCGATCGACGGCAAGGGGCCGCTGCCGCCCGGTCCCGTCGCCTACGGCCTCCGGGCCGATCCGCCGCCGGCCCACGCGCGGCGCCGGGTCGGGCCGCCCCTCGACCTCGGGGTGCGCTGCCTCAACACCTTCCTGACGATGTGCGCCGGCCAGCGCATGGGCATCTTCGCCGGCTCCGGCGTCGGCAAGTCGGTGCTGCTGTCGATGCTGGCGCGCTACACCGCCGCCGACGTCGCGGTGATCGGCCTCGTCGGCGAGCGCGGCCGAGAGGTGCAGGAATTCCTCCAGGACGACCTCGGGGAGGAGGGCCTCGCCCGCTCGGTGGTGGTGGTGGCGACCTCCGACGAGCCGGCGCTGATGCGCCGCAACGCGGCCTACGTCACCTTCGCGCTCGCCGAGTATTTTCGCGATGCCGGCGCGCAGGTGCTCTGCATGGCCGATTCGATCACCCGCTTCGCCATGGCCCAGCGCGACATCGGGCTCGCCGCCGGCGAGCCGCCGACCGCCAAGGGCTACACGCCGACCGTGTTCTCCGAGTTGCCGCGCCTCCTCGAGCGGGCCGGGCCCGGGACCGGCGAGGGGGCGATCACCGGCCTGTTCACGGTGCTCGTCGAGGGCGACGACCACAACGAGCCGGTGGCCGACGCGGTGCGGGGCATCCTCGACGGGCACATTGTCATGGAGCGGGCCATCGCCGAGCGAGGCCGCTACCCGGCGATCAACGTGCTGCGCTCGGTCTCGCGCACCATGCCGCGCGCCTGCGACCCGGACTTCCTCGACGTGGTGCGCCGCGCCCGCCGGGTGCTCTCGACCTACGCCGACATGGAGGAGCTGATTCGCTTAGGCGCCTACCGGCCGGGCAGCTCGCCGGAGGTCGACGAGGCGATCGGCCTGATGCCCGATCTGGAGGCTTTTCTGGGGCAGGGTAAGGAAGAAGCAACCTCCATCCGCGAGGGTTACCAGCGCCTCGCCGCGATCGTCGGCGGGCCCTGAGGGCCGGTCGCGCGGCCCGCCTCGCGGCCGCGTGACGGCGCGCGGCGGGCTCGAGGCACGGCCGCACGCCGCTGGCGGGAGTGGAGTAACAATGAAGTCGCGGGACACGCTCATCCGGCTGCGCCGCTTCCAGGCCGACGAGAAGCGCCGCAAGGTCGCGCAAATCGAATCGATGATCGCCGATTTCGCCCGCATGGCCGCCGATCTCGACCGCGAGATCGGCCAGGAGGAGCAGCGGGCCGGGATCTCCGATCCGGCCCACTTCGCCTACCCGACCTATGCCCGCGCCGCGGCGCAACGCCGCGACAACATCCGCCGCTCGGCCGAGGATCTCGACGTCCAGCTCGCCGCGGCGAAGGCCGCGCTCGCCGAGGCGTTCGAGGAACTGAAGAAGGTCGAGATCCTCGACGACCGCGAGCGCACCAGCGAGCGCGCCGCCGAGAACGCCCGCGACCAGGCCAGCATGGACGCGATCGGGCTCGGCCGCGCCCGGGCCTGACGGGTCACTCCGCCAGCAGAGGAATCTGCCTCGCCGCGTCGCGGGGCAGGTCGCCGGTGAGCCGCGGGTCCGGCGTCACCTCGATCGCCCGGGCGTAGGGGCGAAAGCCCGAACGGCGGTAGAACTCGACCGCGCCCGGATGGTCGAGGGTGCAGGTATGCACCCAGAACCGCCCGATCGGCCGCGCGAAGGCGCGGCGCAGGGCCTCGTCCATCAGAAGCCGCCCGCGGCCCTGTCCCACCGCCCCCGGCACCAGGCCGAAATAGGCGAGCTCGGCTTCCCCGGGCTTCCGCCAGTCGAGCTCGAGGAGGCCGATGTCGCGCCCGTCCTCGGTCAGCGCCAGGGCCTCGACGTCCGGATCGGCCAGGATCGCGAGGAGCGCCTCGTCGCCCACGCGGGCGCGGCCGAACCACAGCCACGATTCCCCGATTGCGCGGTAGAGCGCCCTGTAGCGGGCGACATCCGCCCCGATGGCGTCGAGCGGCAGCGGCGCGCGCGGCGGACGGGGAGGGGGCTCGCGCATCTCCAGGTAGGTCACCACGGTGGCGACGTGGGTCGGCGGGACCGGCGTGTAGCCGTCGAGGCACAGGCGCGGTTCGTCGGTCGGGCGATCGCTCACGGCGGCTTCGTCTCCTCTTAAGGGAAAGCGCGCGGCGAGGGGGCCGGCCCGTTTCCCCTCTGTCAAGCTTTGTCGTGCGACCCTTCGCGCGACGCGGGCACTTCGCGCGACGCGGGTTCCTCGCGGGACGCGGGGCTCCTCCGCCGTTCGGACGACTGTGCGGACGGGGCGTGGCCGTTAGATACAAGCCGGGCCGGACGCCGGACCGTTGAGAGGCACCACCATGCACGACGCATCCGCGCGGGACCGGCGCCGCTTCTCGGTCGTCACCGAGCCCCGCGCACAGGTGTCGCGCCGCATGATCGAGCGCCGCGACGGGCCCGCCCTCGAATGGATCGAGGCGGTGCCGGCCGGCGAGCCCCACGGCGCGCCGCTCCTGTTCGTGCACGGTGCCTTCGGGGGCGCCTGGATGTTCGAGGAGATCTTCCTGCCCAACCTCGCCCGGCGCGGCCGCCGCGCCGCGGCGGTGAGCCTGCGCGGCCACGGCCGCAGCGAGGGCGGGCGGGAGCTGCGCAGCGCGTCGCTCGCCGACTACCTCGCCGACGTGGCGCTGGCCGCGGCGCAGTGGCGCGAGCCGCCGGTACTCGTCGGGCACTCGCTGGGCGGCCTGCTCGCGCAGCGCCTCCTCGGCCGGGTGCCCCTGCGCGGGCTCGTCCTGATGGCCTCCCTGCCGCCCGAGGGCCTGGGCGTCGTCGGCCCGCGCATCGCGATGACCGATGCGGGGTTCTGGGTCGAGGCCCTGGCGGGCTCGCTGCTCCCCGGCCGCGAGCCGGCGGTGGCGCTCGCCCGGCACTGGCTGTTCTCGGAAGGCCTGCCCCTGGAGCGGGCGCAGGATTACGCCGCCCGGATGTCGGCCGAGAGCCCGGTGGCGCTCGCCGAAGCGCATTGGCCCTCCCTGCCGCTCTCGGCGGCCTTCGCGGGGGTGCCGGCCCTGGTGCTCGGCGGTGCCGACGACCGCATGATCTGGCCGGCGACGACGTGGCGCACCGCGCTCTATCACGGCGCCGAGCACCGCACCGTGCCGGGCATCGCCCACTTCCTCCAGCTCGATCTCGGCTCCGAGGGCGTCGCCCGCCTGCTCCTCGACTGGCTCGACGCCCGCGGGAGCTGACACCCCGGTTTGCGCCGCGAGCCCGGCACGAAACCGTCACGATCCCATGACAGGAGGGGGCCGCCGGCGCGGGGGCGTCCTTGCGGTCCTCCGCAGGGTCGGGCAGAAGCGCGCGCGAGAGAACGGGGACGCGACGGGACCGCGATGAAGAAGATCAAAGATTTCATCTGGCCGGTCATCGGCCTCGGGGCCGTCGTGGTCTCGGTCTACCTCCTGTGGCACCTGCTCAAGGGCCTGTCCTTCGCCGACGTGAAGGCCAGCCTCGCGGCGATCCCGCCGCACCGCTATGCCCTCGCCGTCCTGTCGACCCTGGTCGCCTACGGGGCGCTCGCCTGGTACGACCGGATCGCGCTGCTGCATCTCGGCGTGAAGGGCATCTCCTGGCTCTTCGTCTCGGTGTGCTCGTTCACCACCTACGCGCTGTCGCACAACATCGGCGCCTCGGTGTTCTCCGGCGCCGTGGTGCGCTACCGCGCCTACACCTCGAAGGGCCTCACCACCGCCCAGGTGGCGGTGCTGGTGGCGCTCTGCTCCTTCACCTTCGGCCTCGGCACCGCCTTCCTCGGCGGCCTCGTCCTGGTGCTCGAACCCGAATTGCTGCAGCGCGTGGCGAGCCTGCTGCCGCCCGTGCTCGCGAGCCCGACCACCGCCCGCCTCGTCGGCTTCGGGCTCCTCGGCTTCGTGGCCCTCTACGTCATCGGCTCGATCCTGCACTTCCGGCCGCTGCATATCCGCTCGTTCAAGATCGAGTATCCGCGGCCCAACATCATGGGCCGCCAGCTGATCGCCGCCCCGCTCGAGCTCCTGGGTGCGGCCGGCATCATCTACTTCGCGCTGCCGGAGGCCGGGAATCCAGGTTTCCTCGTGGTGCTGGCGGTGTTCCTCGCCTCGTTCTCGGTGGCGCTGGTCTCCAACGCGCCGGGCGGCATCGGGGTGTTCGAGCTCGTCTTCATCACGGCGATGCCGGACCTGCCGAAGACCGACGTGCTCGCCGCCGTCCTGATCTTCCGCCTGTTCTACCTGCTGGTCCCCTTCGCCCTGGCAATCGGCGTCGTGCTGCTGTTCGAGCGCGGCCGCCTCGCCGACGCCCTGCGCAGCAAGGCGAAGTCGCCGGCGAGCGTGCCGCCGCCGCCGGTCGACGGTCCCGGCATCACCCCGGACCTCCGCGACGTGCGAGGGCACGGCACGCAAGTGCACGACACGAAGGTGCGCAAGGCGGTATGACGCGGGCTCGCCTGCGCCGCGCCGGGCTCGGTCTCAGCACCCTGCTCGGCCTCCGGCCCGGCGGCTTCCTGATCCCGTACCGGCATGCCGGTGCGGCGCGGGCGGAGGGCTACCCGGCCCTCCGCCCGATCTTCGTCGAGGCCGAGCCGGCCTTCCGGGCGGTGCTGGCCGGGATCGAGGCGCACGCCGCCGATCTCGACCGCATCCACGCCGGCGGCCCGGGCCTCGTCGGCGAGCGGCCGGCGCGCTTCACCCAGGACTGGTTCCCGCGCCTCGACGCCGCCGCCGCCTACGCCCTGGTGCGGCGCGAGCGGCCGAGCCGCATCGTCGAGATCGGATCCGGCCACTCGACCCGCTTCCTGGCGCAGGCCGTCCGCGACGGCGGTCTCGCGACTCGGATCACCTGCGTCGATCCCTCGCCTCGCGCGCCGCTCGCCGGCCTCGGCGTGGACCACGAGGCGCGGCTGTTCGGGCCTTGCGACGCGGCGGACGCGGCCTCGCTCGAACCCGGCGACGTGCTGTTCGTCGATTCGAGCCACGTCGCGATGCCGGGGACCGACGTCGACCGGCTTCTCCTCGACGTGCTGCCGCGCCTGAAGCCGGGCGTCCTCGTGCACCTGCACGACGTCTTCCTGCCCGACGCCTATCCGGAATCCTGGGCCTGGCGCGGCTACAACGAGCAGCTGCTGGTCGGCGCGCTCCTGCAGGGCGGGGCCTACGCACCGCTCTTTGCCAGCCACGTCGTGTCCGCCCGGCCGCTCGACGGCGTGCTGGCGCGCCTGCCCCTGCCGCCCGGCGCGTTCGAGAGCAGCCTGTGGCTGCGCAAGAGCTGAATCTTCGACGGCGATCCGTCAAATGCGAAAGGTCGGCTGAGGCGGCGAATTAACGCCCGCCGGCCATCATCCTCCGCATCCGGTGGAGGGGATGAGGGCGATGCGTGCAGGTCTGGTGCTCGGGCTGGTCGGTCTCGGGATCGTCGCGGCCGCGAACCCCGCGGAGGCGCGGGGCCGGCGCGGCGGCGGCTTCTTCGTCACGCGGAGCCATGCCGCCCCGGCGGAAGCGCCCGCGACCCGTGCCCAGGAGGCGCCGCGGATGCGCACGGCCGCCGCCGCGGAGCCCGAACCGATGACGACCGGAACCACCACGCCGGTCGCCGCGGCGCCGACCCCGCGGGCCGAGGCCGCCCCGGCGCCCGCTCCCGCGCCGGCACGGCCCTGGTGCACCGGGCGGGTGTTCGGCTCGGGCGCGGGGTTCTGCGCGATCAATTAGCCGGCGCTGACAGGCGCTCGACGTTGTTGCGGACGTGCTCGCGGTAGCGGTCGATCACCGCTTCCGGCGTGCCGCCGCCGAGCAGGGTGCCGGTCGCCTCGAGGGCGGCGCCGATCTTCTCGCTCACCATCCGCTGGGCCTCGACCTGGCCGGCGAGGCCGCCCCAGGCGATCTTGACGAGCCGCAGCTCGATGACCTTCTGGGATTCCATCGCGAGCATCGCCGTCGCGTACCACGCATCCAACATCCCGGTCTCCTTGAGCGGTGTGCGAATCACGGTCCGGGGCGCAACCCCGGACCGGGCGGCCGGCACCCATGGGTGCCGACGCGAAGCGCCGTCAGGCGGCGCGGGCGCGCGACGGCGCGTAGGCCGTGAACCGGCCCATCCGGCGGGCGAGGTCGGTCCAGCAGGCGACCGCCGCATCGAACGCCCGGCTGACCTCGGCGGCCTGGAGCTGGGCGAGGTCGCCCGGCGAGCGGACCGTCATCGCGGCCTTCCAGAACGCCACGGCGGCGTGGCCCTCGCCCTGCATGAAGGCCACGAGCCGGCCGTTGATCGCGATGAGCCCCTGCATGGCGGCCAGCGGGATCTCCTCCCGATCGGCCGCGGCCGGCCGCTCCAGGGTCTCGGACGCCGCCTCGGCCTCCGCCGGGGCAGGGGCCCGGTCGTCGGCGGTCGCGACGGCGGCAGGATCGAGCGCTTCCGACACGGATTCCGCGTCGACGGGTTCGTCGGCCGTGTCCGCCCGGGCGGCCGGCTCCTCGACGGGCTCCTCGACGAGGTCATGGGCGACGGCGTCCGACGCCTCGGGCTCCGAGGCTGTCTCCGCCGAAGCCTGACGGTCCTGCGCCGCGAGGGTGACCTCGGACGCGGGCGCCTCGACGGCGGCGTCTTCCGCCCGGGCGTCCTCGGCGGCGCTCGCCGCGACCGGCGCGTGGGCCGGCGCGTCGCCCGAGGCCGGCTCCGGCACGCCCTCGGACGCGACGGTCTCGGCTTCGGAGGTCCCGGCCTCGATCAGTTCGGCTTCGGTGCCCGGCGCCGTCACGGGCTCGGTGGTCTCGATCGGCTCCGGCGCGGTCTCGGGACCGCTCGCGACAGTCTCGACCGAGGGCGCGGGCTCGGACGCAGTCTCGCCGGGCGAGATCGCGCCGGACTTGGTGCTGTCGACCGGCCGGGCCGCCGGGCGGGCGGCGGGGCGGCGGGGCGGCTTGCGGTTCTTGTCGATGCGGCGGGTGGTCATGGCTCGGCCTCCTCGGAGTGGCAGGCATCGCGTCCCTGGCGCGTCGCCCGGGGGCGGCCGCCCCCGCCCGATGCGGGGGCGAGCGCGCAGGGCCGGAGTGCCGGCAGGCTCGTCCGGGGCACCGGCTTTGCGGCGCGACAGCGCGGCCGCGCGGCGCGCACCGGTCTCCTGCCCGCGCGGGCGCCGGGCGGAACGCGGAGTCTCGCCTCGAGTTCGTCAAAGAGTGCCGGTCCGGCCGGGCTCTCGCCCCGCCGGACCGGTCGAGGGCCCTCGGGCCGCCGTTCAGGCCTTGGCCTGGGCCTTGTTCAGGTCGGCCTTGATCGCCTCGGACAGGGTGGCGAACTCCTTCGCCTGGTTCTGCAGCGCGCTCATCTGGTTGCGCATGTACTCGCCCTGGAGCTCGAGGGCCTCCTTGACGTCGGTGGTGCGCACGAGCTTCTCGGCGAGGTCGAAGGTCGCGGAGGCGTGCTGCTCGGTGTAGTCGAAGCCGCGGGCCACGGCCGCGCCCATGCCGGTCTGCGAGGTGCTGGTCGAGGTCTGCACGGTCTCGGCGAGCTTGCGGGCGGTGCCCAGGAAGGTGCCGAACGCCGTGCGGGCGTTCTGCACGCCCTTCTCGGCGAAGTCGCGCATCTCGGTCGGGATCTCGAAGGGCTTCTGGGTGCTGCTCATGGTCGTTTCCTCTGGCAGTCGCTACGCGCGCCGCCCCTGAGGTTTTGTGCGACGCAGCAAACACGATGCTGCAATGCAGCGCGCGAGTCAACGGGTCGCGTGCGGCACCAGCCTGCGGACGGGCGCGGCGGCTCTACTGCGTGAGCCGGAACTGCGCGATCGAGCTGCCGATGCTCTGGAACGCCGGCTTGAGATCATCGGCCTTGATGACGTTGTAGAAGAATCCGTCCTTGGTCGCGCACGACTTCAGCATGTTGGTGTTTCCGTCGATCACCCGCACCGTGTAGATGATGATGCCAGCGTTCTTGGCGGCGGTGCAGGCCGCGAGGGTGCGGCCGTCGATGGTGCTGTCGTCGACGCAGCCGGAGAACCAGTCCTTCCAGAAGTCGCCGGTGCAGGTCCAGCGGTTGGCCGTGTTCAGGCCGTCGGTCAAGACGATCATGATCTTGCTGACGCGGTCGTTCGCGAGGCTCGTCGCGGTGGCGAGCGGGCCGTAGGGAGTGAGCGCCTCCAGGCCCCAGGCGACCCCGATGGTGACGTTGGTGTCGCCGCCCGCGCTCATGGCGTCGATGGCGGTGGCGAGCGCCGTGTAATCGGTGCCGAGCGGGCGGATGGGGGCGAGCGTCGGCTTGCCGTTCTGGATCGACGCACACTTGTCCGCCGGATAGGCGCCGGCGCCGGTGGGCTCGGCATTCGGCACCTGGACGTCGTAGGGCTGGTCGCGGTCGGTGATGCAGCCCTGCCAGCTCGCGGCGCTCGTCGTGCCGATCTTGGTGTAGCTGAGCCAGCCCGCGCTGGTGACGGCGGTGCCGAGATTCACCTGCGTGGAGAACGGCACCAGGGCGACCTTGGCGTCGGAACGACTGACCACGACCTTGTCGAGGTAGGTCAGGAAGTCCTTCGCCGCCTGCTTGAGGGCCGGGAGCTTGCCGGAGCTGTTCATCGAACCGGTATTGTCGAGCACCAGCGCGATCTCGACCGCCTTGCCGCCGGACATCGCCTGCGACGTGCCGGTGACCTCGAGCCGGCCCGGATGCATCAGGCGCCCGAGCGTCATGTCCACTTCGGCGGTGGCGCTGACCGAGACCTGGGTGCCGGTCCGGACCGGGGTGAAGCGGGTCACGGTCACGCCCGTCTGGGGCGGAAAGCTCGCGTCGAAGAACGCGCGCGCGCGGGTCTGGAAATCGGCGTCGGTCTTCAGGGTCGGTACCTCGCGGATCACCGCCAGCACCGCCGCGTCGGTGGCGGTCTGGATCTTGGCCTGGACCCCGGCACCGCGGGCGTAGTCGACGCCCGCCCCGACCAGGAAGGTGACCGGGATCATCGCCAGCGCCATGATCACCGCGACGCTGCCGCGTGGATCGCGCCGGAACCGGACGAACAGCCGCCTCATCGAAGTTCCGCCCTCCTGCCACCGCCCTTTTGGTCTAACAGACAAGAGCTAACAGTTAGGACGTTAAGACTCTGCCGACGCGATACCTCGCTCCGACGCCATGCGGGTCACGATCCGTTAAGGTTTCCCACCGCCACTGGCAGCAAGGGGCCGTTAACGAAGACTCGTCATGATCGCGATCAGTCGTGTTCCCGGGTTCGGGACATCCTCGGCCGTCCCGCGGCGGCCCACCGAGTACCTGACGAGGACTGCCGATGCGTACCCTGCGGCTCCGACCCAATCCCGCCCTCCTCGCGGCTGGCATCCTCGGCCTCGGCACCCTGTCGGGCTGGGGCGCCTACGGCGTATCGTCCACCGGCAAGAGCACGCTGCGCACCCAGCTGGCGGAGACCGAGGGCCAGCGCGACGCGCTCGCCGCCAAGGTCAAGCAGTTCCAGGACGTCGAGGCGGAGCTGCGCGACCGCCAGGCCAAGATCGCCGCGGCGCGCGACGAGATCGCCCAGCTCGGCGCGACCCGCGACAAGGCCAAGGCGCAGCTCGCGGCCACGCAACGCGACCTCGCCTCGCTGACCAAGCGACTCGACCAAGCGAAGGACAAGGTGACCCAGACCGGCAGCATCACGCCAGCGGCGGCGGAGCCGGTCAAGAAGCCGGCGCGGTAAAGAAGCGGGTGCGGTGAGGGGCCGCTCGATCTCTCTCGCCGAACGAACACGCTCCATCGTCATCCCGGGCTCCGCTGTCGCGGCCCCGGAGTGACGTGATGGATGGCAGCCCCGGCGGCTCCGACGAGAGCGCGCGGAGACAATCGTCGAGCGGCCGACATCCTCGATGTCAGCCGGGATTGGCCGCCCGGAAATGCGGGGGAGCACGACCCGTCCCGGCTCGGGCCAATTCCCGGACGACCTCGAGCCGGCACGCCGCCGAACCCCGCCTCGGGGGCCGAAGCGCCGACCCGGCCTCGCATCTCATACGATTTCCGGCTGATCGCTTCGCGATGCGGAAATCGGCTTCGCTCAAGCGCCGCGCGGGCTGGTGATACGAGATCCGGAAGTAATCTTCCGGATCTCGTATCACACCCTCGCTTTTTTCCCGGACGGCTGCCGCGAAGGCGCTGGCGGGGTTGGTCAGCACGTTGGCAATGTGCGAGATCGACCGGAAGGGCGTGCCGGACGAGCGGGAGTCGATTCATCCGACGGGGCCGTCGCCGTGACGAGACCCGATCCGGCGGCTCGGCAGCGGTCGAATGGTCCCCGAGCCCTGGGTCTCGATCAGGACGCCTCTTCAGGAAACCGCCCGCGGAGATCCGCCGGACCGTGCGTCGCCCGAGACGGAGACAGGATCAGCCCAATGATAGCGGATGACCGGACGGTCGCCTCCGCCGGGGACGGCGTGCCGGCTTCGCTCGGCGATGACCCCGCCACGCCCCTCGTAGAAGCGGCGGGCCGGCTCGTTCTGCTCGAAGCACCACAGGTAGAGCCCCGAGGCTGGGTAGGTGCCGAGCGACCAGTTCGCTGCGGCGGCGAGCAGGCTCGTCCCCCATCCCCGTCCCTTGGCGCTGGGAAGAACGTGGAGATTGTCGACCAGCGTTCCCCACCGCTCATCCTCCGCGCCGATCGCGCAAACGAAGCCGACGGGTCCCTCGGCGGTCTCGGCGATGATCGCGGTCTGGTGCGGGCGGCGCTGCCCGAGGCGGAAGGTCCAGACGTCCAGGCGTTCCTGCTCGATGGGACCGGAGAGGAAGCTCGGATCGAGGATCGCGCTGTAGGCGCTCCGCCAGCTCATCGTGTGGAGCCGCGCGAGCAAGGCCGCGTCAGCGTCGGTGGCGATTCGCATTCGCATTCGCATCGCCGATGTGTACGAAGGGCGTACGTGCTTCGCAACGGTCGCGCCCCCGCGGGAATCACGCCGACCGGGATTCGTCCGGCCCGGCCATCGTCCCCCCCGGCCGGAACCGCCGGTCGTAATCCGCCGCGTACAGCGCGCTCTCGCGGAACTCGGTCGCGCCGAGCGCCGGGCCGACCAGGATCAGCGCCGTGCGCTCCAGCCCCGCCGCCGCGACCTGGCCCGGCAGGCTGGACAGCGTCCCGCGCAGCACCCGCTCGTCCGGCCACGTGGCGCGGAACACCACCGCCGCCGGGCAGTCCGGGCCGTAATGCGGGATCAGCTCGGCCGCGACCGCGTCGATGACGTGGATCGACAGGTGAACCGCAAGCGTCGCCCGGGTCGCCGCGAAGGCGGCGAGGCGCTCGGTCTCGGGCATCGCCGAGGCGCGGCCCGTAGTGCGGGTGAGCACCACCGATTGCGCCAGTTCCGGCACCGTCAGCTCGCGCCCGAGCAATGCGGCGGCCGCGGCGAAGGAGGGGACGCCCGGGGTGAGGTCGTAGGGGATGCCGAGGCGGTCGAGGCGGCGGGTCTGCTCGGCCACCGCGCTCCAGATCGAGAGGTCGCCGGAATGCAGCCGCGCCACCTCCTGGCCGGCCGCGTGGGCCTCCGCCATCTCGGCGACGATCGCGTCGAGGGCGAGGGGGGCGGTGTCGACGATGCGCGCGCCCGCCGGGCACCAGGACAGGATCTCGGGCGCGACGAGCGAGCCGGCATGAAGGCAGACCGGGCAGCGGGCGATCAGGTCGCGGCCGCGCACGGT
The DNA here is from genome assembly GCF_003173755.1 of Methylobacterium terrae. Lineage (NCBI taxonomy): Bacteria > Pseudomonadati > Pseudomonadota > Alphaproteobacteria > Hyphomicrobiales > Methylobacteriaceae > Methylobacterium > Methylobacterium terrae. The sequence continues at coordinate 3,771,789 of NZ_CP029553.1, read as the reverse complement.
GATGAGGTCGGCCGCGCCCGGGCCGGCGCCGATGAAGTGGATCATGACGGTAACGCGTCTCCGCTGGCGGCGAGGGCGCAGGTCGCCCCCGCGCTGGCGATGCGGGGCAGGACGAGGCGGCCGTCCGGCCCGGCGGCCGCGAGGGCCGCGGCCTCGGCGAGGGACCCGACGCCCCGCAGGGCCTCGATGCGGACGGAGCGGGTGACGACCCGGCGGCCGGCCTCGCGCAGGGCCTCGACCCCGATCGCGACCAGCGGCACGCCCAGGGCGTCGGCCGCCTCGCGGATCGCCGGGTCGCCGGCACGGTCGGCGGCGGTGGCGAGCGCCGCGAGGCGGGCGCCCGCGAGATCGGATTGCCGCAGCCCTTCCGCCACCAGGGCGACGATCTCCTCGGCCTCGGTCGCGTGGCGAAAGCCGATGCCGGCGACGAGGGCGCGCGGCGCCTCGGTGGCGGGCTCCCGGCCGGCCCCGCGCAGGACGTCGGGCGGTGGCGGGGCGCCCGGCGCTCTCGCGTGGATCCCCGCCTGGGTGAGGAGGTGCGTCACGGCTTGGTCAGCGCCCATTGCGTCACCGGCATCGCCGGTCGCCAGCCGGTGAGGTGACCGACCGGCTCGGCCCGGGCGACCGACAGGCGCCGCAGGGCGCCGCCGCGCTCTGCGTGGAGGCGCAGCAGCAGGGCCTCGCTCTCCAGCGTCACCGCGTTGGCGATGAGGCGTCCGCCGACCGGCAGGGCCTCGAGGACCGCAGCCACCAGGGCCGGATCGGAGACGCCGCCGCCGAGGAAGGCCGCGTCCGGCGCCGGCAACCCGGCGAGGCTGGCGGGCGCGCGACCGACCACGACCCGGAGATCGGGCACGCCGAGATTCGACGCGTTGCGGCGGATGCGGGCCGCCCGCTCCTCGCGGGCCTCGATCGCGACCGCGCGGTTCGCCGGATGGCGCAGGCACCACTCGATGCCGATGGAGCCCGAGCCGGCGCCGACGTCCCACAGCAGTTGGCCGGCGCGGGGGCGCAGGGAGGCGAGGGTGACGGCGCGGATCTCGGCCTTGGTCAGCTGCCCGTCATGCTCGAACCAGGCATCGTCGAGGCCCGGGGAGAGCGGGATCACCCGCGCGTCCGGCTCGGCCACGACCTCGACCGCGACGGTGTTGAGCGGGTCGATCCCGGTCTCGGCGAAGTCGCGGGCGGTGCCCGAGCGCCGGCGCTCGCGCGGGCCGCCCATCGCTTCGAGGACGGTGAGGCGCGAGCGCGGGAAGCCGCGCGCGGTCAGGAGGGCGGCGAGCCTCTCGGGCGTGGTGCCGTCCCAGGACAGGGCGAGGAGCCGGGCGCCGGGCTGGAGGTGCGGGATCACCCGCTCGAGCGCCCGCCCGTGCAGGGTCAGGCAGGCGACCTCGGCGAGCGGCCAGCCGAGGCGGGAGGCCGCGAGGCTGAAGGCGGAGGCCTGCGGAAAGCCTGCGATCTCGCCCGCCGGCACCAGCCGGGCGAGCTCCGCGCCGACGCCGTAATGGAACGGATCGCCGGTGGCGAGCACGCAGGTCGGCTGCCCGCGCCGGGCGAGGATCGCCGGGTAGGCGTCGGAGAGAGGGCTCGGCCAGGCCAGGGTCTCGGCGGAAAGCGGGGCTGCGAGATCCAGGTGGCGGCGCCCGCCGATCACCAGCCCGGCGCCGTCGAGGGCGGCCGCCGCGGCCGGCGAGAGGCCGGCCCGCCCGTCCTCGCCGATGCCGACGACGAACAGCCAGGGCGCGGCGCTCGACACCGCCGGGGCGTCAGGCGAGAAGGCGGCCATGCGCATCCTCATCCTGGGCGGCACTACCGAGGCGGCGGGCCTCGTCCGCCTGCTCGCCGGTCGTCCCGCCTACGACGTCACCCTGTCGCTCGCCGGGCGCACCGCTTCGCCGCTCGCCCTGCCGGCGCGCACCCGCATCGGCGGCTTCGGCGGAGCGGACGGGCTCGCGGCCTACCTGCGCGAGAACGGGATCGCGGCGCTCGTCGACGCCACCCATCCCTTCGCCCGCGTTATCTCCCGCAACGCCGCGGCGGCAAGCCGGCAGACCGGCGTGCCGCTCCTCGCGGTCCGGCGCCCGGCCTGGACGCGCGAGCCCGGCGACGAGTGGCGCGAGGTCGACAGCGTGGCCGAGTGTGCGGCGTTCCTCGGAGAGGTGCCGCGCCGCGTCTTCCTGACGGTCGGCCGGCTGGAGCTCGCCGCCTTCGCGGCGGCACCCCAGCACCGCTACCTCGTGCGCACCATCGAGCCGGTCGGCGACGCGCTGCCGGGGATCGACGTCACGGCGATCGAGGCGCGCGGTCCGTTCGGCCTGGACGAGGAGGCCGTGCTGATGCGCCGCCACGGCGTCGAGGTGCTGGTGACGAAGAATTCCGGCGGGCTCGCCACCTACGGCAAGATCGCGGCGGCACGCGCGCTGCACCTGCCGGTGGTGATCGTGCGCCAGCCCGTCCTGCCGGAGGTCGCGCGGGTGGCGGATGCCGATTCCGCCCTGGCGTGGCTCGAGGCTCATCGGGCGACCGACCGCGGCGTGTAGACGAAGGGCGGCTCGCCCGCGCGCGGGATCAGCCGCGTGGCGCTCGCCCCGATCATCACCAGGGTCGCCATGTCGGCGGAGGCCTCGCGCGCCTCGGCCAGCGCCAGGACCCGGATCGCCTCGTCGGGCCGGCCGACGGCGCGGGCGAGGATCACCGGCGTCTCGGGCGCGCGGTGCTCGGCGGCGAGCGCCAGCGCCGCACCGAGCTGCCAGGGACGGGCCCGCGAGATCGGGTTGTAGAGCGCGACGACGAGGTCGGCGGCCAGCACCGCGGCGAGCCGGGCGGTGACGACCTCCCAGGGCTTCAGGTTGTCCGACAGCGAGATGGCGCAGAAATCGCCGCCGAGCGGCGCGCCGACCCGGGCTGCCGCCGCCAGCATCGCGGTGATGCCGGGCTCGACCGTGATGGGAAGCGCGCGCCAGGCCGGATCGCCGGCCTCCAGCGCCTCGAACAGGGCCGCCGCCATGGCGAAGACGCCCGGGTCGCCCCCGGACACCACCGCCACCCGCCGGCCGGCGGCGGCGAGCTCCAGGGCGTGGCGGGCGCGGTCGACCTCGACCCGGTTGTCGCTGGCGTGGCGCGTCAGGCCCGGCCGCTCCGGCACCCGGGCGACGTAGGGAAAGTAACCGATCAGGTCCTGCGCCGCATCGAGCGCGGCGGCGGCGGCCGGCGTGAGGTAGCGCGGATCGCCGGGCCCGAGGCCGATCACCGTGACGGAGCCGCTCACGGCCGGCGGCCCTCGCCCGGCACCAGCACCATCGAGAAGTAGGGCGCGCGGTCGTCGGGCTTCTGGCTGAGCGGGGTCACGCTCTCGCCCGCCATGGTGCCGCGCTCGACGTAGACCGCGCGGTCGATCAGCCCGGCCTCGGTCAGCGCCGCCCGCACCTTCGGCAGGTGGCGGCCGAGCTTCATCACCACGGCGGCGTCAGTGCTGCTCAGGCGCGCGACGAGCGTCGCGTGCGGCAGGGTGGCGGGGAGCACCGTGAGCACGTCGTCGCCCCAGGTGATCGGCGTGCCGGCCCGCGTCCAGCAGCCCGACATGCCGGTCACGCCCGGCACCACCTCGACCGGGAAACGGTCCTTCAGGCGGCGCCACAGGTGCATGAACGAGCCGTAGAAGAAGGGATCGCCCTCCGACAGGATCGCGACGTCGCGGCCGGCCTCGAGTACCGCCGCGAGGTCCTTCGCGGCCTCGTCGTAGAACCCGGCGAGCGCCGCGACGTAGGTCGGGTCCTCCGGGTGCAATTCGGTGGTGTAGGGATAGGGCAGGGGCCATTCGCGGGCCGCGTCCCGCACCACCGCGTCCGCGATGGTGCGGGCGTTGCCGCGCCGGCCGGCCTTGCAGAAATGCACGAGGTGGTGGGCGCGCTCCAGCACCCGCACCGCCCGCACGGTGAGGTAGTCGGGATCGCCCGGCCCCATCCCGACGCCGTAGAGCGTGCCGGTGACGGCGGGGCGCGGCGCGGACGGAATCTCGGCCGGGTCGGCCGACGGGAAGCCGGAGGGGCCGTCCATCACTCGACCTCGTTGGCGAGGGCGTTGACGGCCGCCGCCGCCATGGCGCTGCCGCCGCGCCGGCCGCGCACCACCAGGAACGGCACCCGGCCGTCCTCGGCGAGCGCGTCCTTCGATTCGGCAGCACCCACGAACCCGACCGGCACGCCGATCACCGCGGCCGGCGGCGCCACGCCCTCGTCCAGCATCTCGAGCAGGCGGAACAGGGCGGTCGGCGCGTTGCCGACGGCGACGACCGCGCCGGCGAGCCGGTCGCGCCACAATTCCATCGCGGCGGCGGTGCGGGTGGTGTCGAGGGTCTTCGCCAGGTCCGGCACGCGCGGGTCGGAGAGGGTGCAGATCACCGCGTTGCCGGCCGGCAGCCGCGCCCGGGTGACGCCGTCGGCGACCATGCGGGCGTCGCACAGGATCGGCGCGCCGCGACGCAGCGCGGCCTCCGCGGCCTCGGCGAAGTCCGGCGACAGGTCGATGTCGGCGGGCAGGTCGGTCATGCCGCAGGCGTGGATCATCCGCACCGCGACCCGCTCGGCGGTGCCGTGGAAGCGCGCGAGGTCGGATTCGGCGCGGATCATCGCGAAGGAGCGCGCGTAGATGGCGGCGCCGTCGCGGATGTAGTCGAGGCGCGGATTCATGCGGGCTCCCGGAATGCGTCTCTCAGGTCTGAGGGGACTCGTGTGCTCTCTAGCCGCTCCAGCACGGCACCGAAAGTGAGGACGAGGTCGGTCCCGGCCCCGGCGTTGCCCTGCGGCACCACCCCGTAGCGGCCATCCGGCCGGCCGACCAGGGTGAGGCTGGCCGGACCCGGATGGGCGCAGCCCTTCGGGCAGCCGGAGACGTGGAGGGTGGCGCCGAGCCTCGCCAGATGCGCGAAGGCGGCGGCGAGGCGCGGCGCATCCTCTTGCGCCGGCGTGCCGCCGGAGGCGCAAGCCGGCGCCCCCGGGCAGGCGGCGACGGCGCGACGGGGATCGGCGGGATCGACGATCAGCCCGGCGGCGCGGGCCTCCTCGCGCAAGATCGTCGCTCGCGCGTCGTCGCGGGCGGTGAGCGCGATGCCGCGGCCCGGCGTGAGGCCGAGGTGGCCCTCGCCATGGGCCTCGCTCCAGCCGGCGAGGCGATCGAGGAGGACGTCGTCGCAGCGGCCGAAGGGCAGTTCGGTGAGGAGCGCGCGTCCGTGCCGGCCGGCGGATGGGGCGGGGATCGCCGGCGGGGCTTCGCCGGGGGCGAGATCCGCCAGGAGGGCGTCGCGCTGCGAATCGGAGAGGCCGCGCATGCGGCGGGCGCCCGAAGCGGCGAGGCCGTCGAGGAGCGTCTGCAGGATTTCGAGGGCGGCCGGGGCGGGGAGCGGCGCGAGCCAGAGCGGGCCGTCCGGGGTCGCGACGGCGAGCTGGAATGCGGGCAGTTCTTCCGGCAACGAGGGACGTGGGATCACGCGATACGGCGTGCGCGTCTCCTCTCCCCGCGGGCGGGGAGCGGAGATGGCCCGCGCCGCACCCGGCAACGTCGCGACGACACCGTCGCGCGTGTCGGACACCACCCGCACCCACAGATCCGCCTCGACGGACCCGAGCCCGCCGGCCTCGTCCTCCACGGCTACCAGGGTCTTTGCCGGCAATCCCGCCACCTCGCGGCCGATCGCCTCGACCGCCGCGACGACGGCGAGGCAGTCCGCCCCGGCGAGGGGCGCGCTGAGCGTCAGCCGCTGCGGTCCGCCATCGTGGCGCACGTCGCGCAAGGCCGCCTCGCCCAGGATCGCCGCCACCCGGGCATGGCTCTCCGCCGTCACCCCGCGAATCTGGAGGTTGCCCCGCGCCGTCACGTCGAGGAGGCCGTTGCCGCCCTCCCGCGCCGCCCGCGCCGCCGCGCGGACCTGGTCCGCGGCGAGCCGGCCGGCGACCGGGTGGAGGCGTACCAGCAGGCCGTCGCCGGTCGGCATCGGCCGGGCGAGGCCGGGGCACCAGCCGCGGCGAGGGGCGGGAATCATTCGGCGGCCTCGCGGGTGTCGAGGGCGGCGAGCGAGTTGCGCCGGCTGCGCCACAGGCCGCGGTCGCGCAAGTCTGCGAAGCGGTCGCGCAGGGCCTGCGCAACGCCGGGATTGGCCGCCTCGATCGCCGCCAGCACGTCGGCATCGCCGAGATAGGCGTCGTAGAGCCGGTCGATGTCGGCATCGGTGACCGCGTCCGTGGCGGCGGCCATGACGAAGACGGCGTCGAGCCCCTGGGCCAGTTCCTGCGCCCCGCGCCAGCCGTGGCGCAGCTGCGCGGCGATCCAGCGCGGATGGGCGAGACGGCCGCGCACCAGCCGGGCGACGTCCTCGCGGGCGGTGCGGGCCCGGGGCGCCTCGGGGCGGCTGGTGTCGAGGCTGTAGAGGACCGGCGCGGCGCCGAGCGAGGCGGCGGCGGCGGAGAAGCCCCCCATCGCGTCGGCGCCGGCATCGCCGTCGAGGAGGTCGCGCTCGGCGACGTCGAAGGCGTGGAGATAGGCATCCGCCGCCGCGACCCGGGCGGCGAAATCGGCGTCGCCGGTACCCGCGGCCTCCGCGGTGGCGTCGAGATAGGCGGCGCCCAGGTCCCCGCGGCCGCTCCAAGCGCCGTCGAGGGCGAGCGACGCCGTGCCGGCACCGTAGCGCCCGGGCGCCGCGCCGAAGACCCGCGCCGGGGCCTCGCCGCGGCGGCGCGCGGCAGCGAGCGGGTTCTCGGCGTCCTCCTCCTCGCGGGCGGCGACCGCCCGGGCGGCCCGGTCGAGGAGCGAGAGCGTCTCCGGGAAGGTGTCGCGGAAGGCGCCGGAGACCCGCACCGTCACGTCGATCCGCGGCCGGTCGAGGAGGGCGAGCGGCAGCACCTCGAAGCCGGTCACCCGGGTCGAGGCGTGGTCCCAGGTCGGGCGCACGCCCATGAGCGCCAGGGCCTGCGCCACATCCTCGCCGCCGGTGCGCAGGGTCGGCGAGGCCCACAGGTCCATGACGAGGCGGGCCGGGTACTCGCCCTCGTCCTGCAGGTAGCGGCGCACCACCTCCGCGGCGGCCGTCTCGCCCAGCATCGCGGCGGCCCGGGTCGGCAGGGCGCGGGGATCGAGCGTCGCGAGGTTGCGGCCCGTCGGCAGCACGTCGGCCCGGCCGCGGGCCGGCGAGCCGGCGGGGCCCGGCGGCACGAAGCGGCCGTCGAGGGCGGCAAGCAGCCCGGCGCGCTCCGCCGGACCGCATTCCGGATGGGCGTCGGGGCCTGCGCCGAAGACGTGCAGCCCGTCGCGCGTCGTCACCTCGGCGAGGTCGCACAGATGCGCGTCGAGGGCGGCGAGCGCCTCCGGCATCGCCGTCGCCCGGTCGATCCCGGCGGCCGCGAGCAACCCCGCATCCTCGGCCCGCTCCAGGATCCCGCGGGCGATGAGGAGCGCCCGGCGCGGATCGAGCACGGTGGCGGCGGAATACTCCTCGACCAGCTCGCGCAAGGTCGCGGCCTCGGGGTCGAGACCGGCGCCGGCGGTCTCGGGCGGCAGGTGCCCGATCGTGACCGCGCCGAGGCGGCGCTTGGCCGGCGCCGCCTCGCCGGGATCGTCGACGATGAAGGGATAGACGACCGGCAGCGCGCCGACCGCGAGCGCCGGCCAGCAGGCGGGGGAGAGCGCCACCGCCTTGCCGGGCAGCCACTCGGTGGTGCCGTGCGTGCCGAGATGGATCAGCGCGTCGCAACTTCCGCGCAGGGCGAGGTGGAAGGCGAGGTAGGCGTGGGCGGGTACCGCGTCGGGATCGTGGTAGCCGGCCTTGCGGTCGCCCCTGTGGCCGCGGTCGGGCTGGAGCGCCACCAGCACGGCGCCCGCCCGCACCGCCCGGAACCGGAAGGCGCCGTCCCGGCAGGCCGGGTCGTCCGCGGGCTCGCCCCACTCGGCGAGGAGCGCGCTGCGCGCCGCCTCCGGCAGCCGGGCGCGCCAGGCCTCGTAGGCGGGAAGCGGCACCGTCAGGCTCTCCTCGCCCCCGGTGAGCCGTCGCATCAGGGCGTCGGGCTCCGAGACGTCCGAGACCGCGAAGCCTTCATCCGCGAGGAGGGCGAGAATCGCTGTCGTGCTCGCCGGAGTGTCGAGCCCGACCGCGAAACCGGCCCGGCCGCCGCGGGCCGGGTAGTCGGACAGCACCAGGGCGAGGCGGCGCTTCGCCCGCGGCGTCGCGGCGAGGCGGGCCCAGGCGGCGGCGCGGTCGGCGGTGGCGCCGATCCCGGCGAAGTCCGGCACGGCGCGACGCTCGCGGAAGCCCTCGACCTCCGGCGCCTCCTCCTTGTGGGAGACGGGGAAACCGGAGAGCCGCCCGTCGAATTCCGGCAGCGCCACCTGCATGGCGAGGTCGGCGGCGTTGAGCCCCCGCGCCGAGGCCGCCCAGGCGTCGCGGCCCGAGCCCACCGTGAAGGCCTGGATCACCGGGCAATCGGCGGCATCGAGGACGAAGCCGGCCTCGTCCCGGGCCGAGAAGGCGGTGGCGGCGACGATGACGGCGGGGCGGTGGACCGTCACAGCCTCCCGCAGGACGGCGACCGCCTCGGGGTCCTTGAGGCTCGCGACGGCCACGATGGTGGGGCTGAGGCCCCGCTCCCACAGGGCGGCCGCGAGCGCGGTCGCCGGCGCGGTGTCGCCGCCCAGGATCGCCGAGCGGTAGACCAGCACCAGGGCGCGGGGCAGGGGCGAGGCGGCGCCGAGGCTCGCGAGGGGCCCGCAGCCGGGGCACCAGGGGAAGCCCCGCGGCAGGGCGCGCGGCGGCTCCGCCTCGACCGGCCGGCCGAGCTCGGCGGCGATCCGCGTGAGGAGCCGGCGCAGGTTGTCGGACCCGCCGGCGCGGAAATAGGCGTCGAGGGTGGCGAGCAGCTCCGGCGCCACCGTCGAGACCGCGTCGAGGCGCGGATCCGGCCGGTCGTCCCCCGGCAGCACCGCGAGCGGGACGCTGTGCGCCCGGCAGGTCTCGGCCAGCCGCTCGACGCCGTAGCGCCAGTAGTCGAGCCCGCCGAGGCAGCGCACCAGCACGAAGCGGGCGCGGGCGATCACCGCGTCGGCGTAGAGATCGACCGAGAGCGGGTGGCGCAGCTGCGCGAGCTTGGCGAGCCGCAGGCTCGGCCAGTCGGGCGGCATCGCCGCCTGGGCTCCCGCGAGCCCGGCGAGGTCGGAATCGGTGAAGGACAGGGCGATGACGTCGCCGGGCGCCTGGCCCAGATCGACCGCCGCCTCGCCCTCGTCGAGGGAGACCGTATCGACGCGCAGGAGGTGCATCGGCTCTCAGGTCCCGCGGACCGGGCGCGGCCGGGGCGGGAAGACGACGCCGTCATAGACGCCGGCCAGCGCCGGGCTCATGCCGAGTTCGGTGAGGTCGATCGTCCGGTCGAGCCCGGCGACGCGCCGCGGCTCGGCCGCCGTCAATCCGTTCGGGCCGCGGGTGCCGCCATCGACGCCGAGGTCGGGCCGGCGGATCTGGCCCGGCAGGGTCTCGACGCTGCCGTCACCGGTGAAGGGGCGGCATGGCTTGCCGCGCAACCGTGTGCGGAACTCGGCCACGAGATTGACCACGACGTCGTCATGGACGTTGCGGGCGCCGGCCATCGGGCGGACCGGCACGCCGCCGACCAGCTCGTAGCGCTCGTCCTGGCGCTCCTGCCAGGCGAAGAACTCCTGCACGCTCCAGCGCCGCGGCGCGGGCTCCGACATGCGATGCCCTCCTCCTGGGCTGGTGTGGCACTGCTCCAGATGAGGCGTGCTCCCGGGATATGGCCTCGGAGGTACCGGTCCGAAAGTGAGAAGCAGCCTCTCCTCTCCCCGCGGGCGGGGAGAGGAGAAGACCCACGACCCGATGCCTCACCCCTTCAGCGCCGCGGCCACCGCCTCCTTGTCGAACCCGGTGAGCCCGATCACCACGAGCGTCCCGTCGCGGTGCTCGGCCGGGCGCCAGGGGCGGTCGTAATGATGGGCGACGCGGCGGCCGACACCCTGGACGACGAGGCGCATCGGCTTGTCGGCGACGGCGCAGAAGCCCTTGATGCGCAGCACGCCCGCGACTTCCGCCGCCTTCGCCACCCGGGCGGCCAGGTCCTCGGGCGAGCCCGCGGCCTTCACCGGCAGGGCCACGCTCTCGAAGTCGTCGTGGTCGTGGTCCTCTTCCGTCTCGTGGTGCGAGGGCCGGGAGGCGAGGTCGTCCTCGGCGGCGGCGTTGAGGCCGAGGAGCACGCGGGGATCGAGGGCGCCGTGGGCGGTCTCGACGAGCTTGACGGCGCGCGGCAGGTGCGCCTCGACCTCGGCGCGGACCCGGGCGCGCTCGCCATCGTCGAGGAGGTCGGACTTGTTCATCACCACGAGGTCGGCGCAGAGGAGCTGGTCCTCGAACACCTCCTCGAGCGGGTTCTCGTGTTCGACGCTGGCATCGGCCGCGCGCTGGGCGGCGAGCGCCTCCGGATCGTCCGCGAAGGCGCCCGACGCCACCGCCGGGCCGTCCACCACCGCCACCACGCCGTCGACCGTGACCCGCGAGCGGATCGCCGGCCAGTTGAAGGCCTGGACGAGCGGCTTCGGCAGGGCGAGGCCGGAGGTCTCGATCAGGATGTGCTCCGGCGGCTCGGGCCGGTCCAGGAGCTTGTTGAGCGCCGGCACGAAATCGTCGGCGACGGTGCAGCAGATGCAGCCGTTGGGCAGTTCCACCACCGCGTCGGCGTCGCAGCCCGGGATGCCGCACTCGGCGAGCAGCGACCCGTCGAAGCCGACATCGCCGAACTCGTTGACGATGATGGCGAGCCGCCGGCCGTCGTTGTGCTCGACGGCGTGGCGCACGAGCGTCGTCTTGCCGGCGCCGAGGAAGCCCGTGACGATGGTGCAGGGGATCTTGTTCAGGATGGTCATGGCTTCACCGGCGCGGGAGGGATGCGGGCGACGACTCCCTTGCGGAACTCCTGCGGGCGCTCGCGCCAGGGCACGATGCCGTCCGGGGTGCCGGCGTAGAGGCCGATGCCGTCGAGGATGACCGCGGCGGACACCGCCGGGTCGAGGTCGCCGTAGACGTAGGTCCAGCGGCCGGGGCTCGCGACCGCGACCGTGCAGGACCGCTTGCAGACCGACAGGCATTCCACCGGCTCGATCCGCACCTGTGCGCCCGGCCGCGCGGCCAGGGCCGCCCGGAGCGCGTCGTGCAGGCGCGCACCGGCGCGGGGGCCATCCACCGGATCGTCGGCGCCGCGGCAGGTCGTGCAGACGTAGAGGGTGCAGAGGTCGCAGGTCAGGCTATCGGAAAGAATAGGCTCGCTCACGCGCTCACCCCCTTCCGGCCGGCGACCGCGCCCCAGGCCCAGCCGAAGGCGAGGCCGAGCACCGCCCAGAACGCGAAGGCGACCGCGAGGGACCGGGCGGCGAACTGCGCCGCGTAGACCGGCGGCATCGCGGAGATCTCCTCCGGCCCGTGCGGGGCGCCCCAGGCGTGCGGGGCGACGAGGAGGGCGAGGCCGAGCCCGGTCGCCACCGGCCCGCGGCGGACCGCGATGAGGTACAGGCCGACCGCGGTCGCGACGGCGGTCGCCACCCACCAGAGCTGGCGCGATTCGAGCGCGGCGGCCGCCACGCCCGGCAGTTCCGGCGGCAGTCCGATCGCCGGCGCGAGGCTGGCGGCGAGGAAGCCGCCGATGCCGAACCTGAGCGCCTCGGAGGGTGTCACCTCCCGGCCCGCGGCGATCAGCACGGCACCGAGGAGGAGCGCGTAGCCGACGCCGCTCACCAGGGTGGCGAGCGCCGTGAAGGCGAGGCGCTGCAGGCCGGGCGCGGGCTGCCACCCGGGTTCGCCGTCGGCATGGTGGCCCGCATGCGCCAGAACGATCAGCGGGTTGGCGGATGCGTGAGCCGGGGCGACGGCCTCGGCGGTCTCGTACTTCTCCGCCGCCAGGATCAGCGGCGAGGTGAGGGCGAATTGCAGGCCTGAGGCCACGCACGCCGCGAGGAAGCCGGCGACCAGGGCCGCGGCGAGCAGACGTTTCGTCATCGGGGGATCACCTGCACGACCAACGGGACGCGGGCCCGCGCCCGGTCGGGGCGCGGGCCGCGCGGCCTCGTTCGGTCAAGCCTTGCTCAGTGGCAGGGGAAGTTGTGGGCGTGGCGCCAGTCGTGGGCGGCGTTGTGCAGGGCGACCACCGGCGCGAAGCCGGAGACGAACAGCAGCCCGATGCCGAGGGCGCCGGCGAGGAGGACGGCGCTCAGGCGCTCGCCGACGAGCGCGGGAGAGAGGGACCGGGTGATCGCGACCATGACGAACTCCTGCCGCCCCACCGGCGGCGTCGAGGAAAGGGGGTGACGGCAGGTCTCCTGGCTCGCGGCCTCTTGAGCCGGCCCGCCGCCTTCCCGGATCGCTCCAGTGGCCGATGGCGGACCGTGTTCGACCGCTCACAGTTGCGGGGGCAGCCGCGGCATGCCGGGGCGATCCCGGTTCCCACGTTCCCTTTTCACCTCGTCGCCGAGGCACCGTCGCGCCGACCCTAACGGGTCGGGGACGGGCTTGCAATCGCAGCCTCCTGCCGCGACACCTCCGGCCCCGAGATTTCGCGAGAGGACAGCCCAGTGCCGGACCCGATCCCTGGCCCGACTCCCGCCGTCCCGCGCCTGACCCTGGTGCTGGGCGGCGCCCGCTCGGGCAAGAGCAGCTACGCGGAGGGGCTGGTCGAGGCGCAGGCCGGACCCTGGCTCTACGTCGCGACGGCCCAAGCCTGGGACGACGAGATGCGGGTGCGCATCGCGGAGCACCGCGCCCGTCGCGCAGCCCCCTGGAAGACCATCGACGCGCCGCGGGACCTGCCCGGGGCGATCCGCGGTGCGGAACCGGGCCGGCCGGTCCTGGTCGATTGCCTGACCCTGTGGCTCACCAACGCGATGCTGGACGACGGCGCCGACCTCGCCGCCGAGACCGGGGCGCTGCTCGCCGCCTGCGCGGACGCGGCCGGGCCCCTGGTCCTGGTCTCGAACGAGGTCGGGTTCGGCATCGTGCCGGAGAACGCGCTCGCCCGGCGCTTCCGCGACGAGGCCGGCCGCCTGCACCAGCGCCTGGGCGCCCTCGCCGACCGGGTGGTGCTGGTGGTGGCGGGCCTGCCGATGACCCTGAAGGGAGATCACCCATGAGCGACGACGAGGCGGCGCGCCACCGCGCCAAGATGGAGAAGCGCAAGGCCGTGCAGGACGCCGAGGTGGCGGGCAAGACGATCGAGAAGGGATTGCTCATCGTCCATACCGGCCCCGGCAAGGGCAAGTCGACGGCGGCCTTCGGGCTGATGCTGCGGGCGCTCGGCCGGGGCTGGCGCGTCGGCGTGGTGCAGTACATCAAGGGCGCCTGGGAGACCGGCGAGCGCCTGGCCCTCGACCGCTTCGCCGATCAGGTCGCCTGGCACACGATGGGGGAGGGCTTCACCTGGGAGACCCAGGACCGCGACCGCGACGTGGCCGCCGCCCGGGCCGCCTGGGCGAGGACCGAGGCGCTGATGGCCGATCCGGCGATCCGGCTCCTGATCCTCGACGAGTTGAACATCGCGCTGCGCTACGATTACCTGCCGCTCGCCGAGGTGGTCGAGCGCCTGAGCCGGCGCCGGCCCGACCTCCACGTCGTGGTGACCGGCCGCAACGCGAAGCCCGAGCTGATCGCCGCGGCCGACCTCGTCACCGAGATGACCCTGGTGAAGCACCACTTCGCGGCCGGGGTGAAGGCACAGGAGGGCATTGAGTTCTGATTGACGGTCCGGGCCGGACCGGGCTACAGGCTCGGCCATGACCAGCCTCCTCCTCGCCGGACTCTATTACGCGCCGCTCACCTAGCGGCGGAGTGCTCGTCATCTCTCAACCGCTGCGACGTGTCGGCGGTTGAGGCTTCCCAGGATCTCCAGGCCCGCCGACCTCGCTCTGACCCGAGGTCTCTCCCCGTGCCGTCCTTTCCCCATTCGCCCATCGGCCTGATCGGCTTCGGCGCCTTCGGTCGCCTCGTCGCCGAGCACCTGGCGCCGCATGTCGGCTTGCGCGTCCACGATCCGTTCGTGGCGGAAGCGGAGTTCGCAGCAGGGGGCGTCGCCGCGTGCAGCCTGCCTGAGGCCGCCGCCTGCCCGGTGGTGATCCTGGCCACCCCGGTCTCGTCCCTCGCCGCGATCGTGCGCGCGGTCGCCCCGCACCTGCGGCCCGGCGCCCTCGTGCTCGATGTCGGCTCGGTGAAGGTGCGGCCGGCCGCGATCATGCGGGCCGGCCTGCCGCCGGATGTCGACATCGTCGCCACCCACCCGCTGTTCGGTCCGCAGAGCGCGCGCGGGGGCCTGCGCGGCCTCAAGATCGCGGTCTGCCCGGTGCGCGGGAGCCGTGCCGGCCGGGTCGGCGCCTTCCTGCGTCGCGCCTTCGGCCTCGACGTGATCGTGACGACGCCGGAGGCCCACGACCGCGAAGCCGCGGCGGTACAGGGCCTGACGCACCTGATCGCCAAGGTGCTGGTGGCGATGGAGCCGCTGCCGACCCGGATGACGACGCGCAGCTTCGACCTGGTGATGCAGGCGGTCGGCATGGTGCGGCACGACGCGCCGGAGGTCTACCACGCGATCGAGCGCGAGAACCCCTACGCGGCCGAGGTGCGGCGGCGGTTCTTCGACCTGGCGGCGCGGATGGACGAGGATCTGGGGGAGGGCGCGGGCATCGAGGAGAGGGTCCTGCTCGACGCGTGATGCGACTCGCCGATGCCCCCCGGGACTCGCCACAGGCGAGACCCCGGGGTTGGGGGGTGCGGATGCCGGGAGGAGCGGGACGCCCTACTCTCCGGCCGCTTCTTCGGCCGCCCGCGCCCGCTCGCGACGCCTCTCCATCGCGCGGACCGAGAACACGGACGCCTCGTAGAGGAGCAGCATCGGGATCGCCAGCGAGAGCTGGCTGATCACGTCCGGCGGGGTCAGCACCGCGGCGGCGACGAAGACCAGTACGATCGCGTAGCGCCGGCGGTCCCGCAGGAACTTCGAGTCGATCAGGCCGATCTGGCCCAGAAGGGTCAGGATCACCGGCAGCTGGAACGCGATGCCGAAGGCGAAGATCAGCGTCATGATGAGCGAGAGGTACTCGTCCACCTTCGGCAGGAGTTCGATCGTGGCCTCGCCGGGCTGGCCGATCTGCTGCAGGCTGACCGAGAACTTGATCAGCAGCGGCATCGCCAGGAAGTAGACGACGAGGGCGCCGAGGACGAAGAAGACCGGCGTGGCGACGAGGTAGGGCAGGAAGGCCCGGCGCTCGTTGCGGTACAGGCCCGGCGCCACGAAGGCGTAGAGCTGGGTGGCGACGACCGGGAAGGACAGGAAGCCGGCGCCGAACACGCTCAGCTTGATGTTGGTGAAGACCTGCTCGAGGAAGTGGGTCGCGATCAGCCGCGCCTTGTCCGCCCCGACCACGCTGACGTAGGGGTGAACGAGGATGTTGTAGATGTGTTGCGCGAAGAAGAAGCAGACGAAGAACATCACCCCGAAGGCGAGCAGCGACTTGATCAGCCGCGAGCGCAGCTCGATCAGGTGCTCGATCAGCGGCGCGCGCGAGGCCTCGATATCGGCTTCATCGGCCTCGGTGATCATGCGGTGCGGCCCGTGCTGGCGGTGTCGTGCGGGATGGGGGCGGGGGCGTCGGAATCCGGGCCGGTGCGGGCCGCATCGGCCTTGAGCTGCGCGGTCGCGGCGGCCAGCGCCTCGTGCGAGGGCTTCTCGGAAGCGGGTTCAGGCGCGTGATAGGCCGGCGGGGCGGCCGGATCGACCGGCTCGGGCAGGGCCGGGGTCGGCTCCGTGGCGGCGAGCGGATCCGCCCCCGGCATCCCCTGCGCTGCGGGCTTGGGCACGCCGTCGACGGCGCCCTTGATCTCGTTGCGGATGGTCTGGACCGGGTTGAAGCCCGTCGTCGTCGCCGACGAGACGCTGCGGTTGATGCCCTCGACCTCGCGCCGGACCTCGTCGAGCTCCGCCTCGCGCATCGCCTCGCTGAACTGGCTCTGGAACTCGCCGGCCATGCGCTTGAGCCGGGCGGTGACCTGGCCGACGGTACGCAAGGCCTTGGGCAGATCCTTGGGGCCGATGACGACGAGCGCGACGCCGCCGATCAGCATCACCTCGCCCCAACTCATATCGAACATGGCGTGACGGCCCTGCTACTCGCGCGGCGCAAGCCTGGTCGGGCGCCTCGCGCGGGCTGTCTAGCACGCCGGTGCGCCGACGCCAGTCACCGACGAGCAGGTTCCCGAAAGGGTTTCTCTCGCCCGAAAGGGTTTCTCTCGGGGCCGCCTCGCGGATGGCCGCCTCGCGGCCATCACGCGGGATCCCGCGGCGCGCTGCGACGCGACGACCGGACCCGGGGGCCCGGCCCTCGCGCGTGACGGCTCAGACGACCTTGCGGTCGGCGTTGGTCAGGGGCTCGCCGTGCTGCGGCACGGGGCGCACCGGCTCGGTCGCGGTGACCGGCGGCATCTGGGCGGTCGGCACATGCGCGGGAGCCGCGTGGACGGGCTGCTGGACCGGCTGCACCGGCGCCACCGGCGGGGACACCTGGACCGGCACGACCGGATTGTGCGGCACCTGAGCCGTCGTGGTCGGGGCCTGATCCTCGTCGGCCATGCCCTTCTTGAAGGCCTTGATGCCCTTGGCGACGTCGCCCATCAGCTCGGACACCTTGCCGCGCCCGAACAGCAGCATGACGATCACGCCGACGACGATCCAGTGCCAGATACTCGCGCCGCCCATGGTTCTCTCCTGCGCGGCGCCATCGTCGCCGCGGCACACTCGCGGGGCGTCTCCGACGCCCCAAACCTCTGATACCGCACGCTCATCGTCGCCGGACGGCATCCGGAGCGCTCGCGGTGCGGCCGGAACGTAAGGACGGCAAGAGGCGAAAACAAGCGTTTCCTCGGGCTCCCCGCCACTGGCCCACCCAGGATTTCAGTCCGGCACGCCGCCGCCGGGGCCCGGGGGATCGTCGCTCGGGTCCTCGTCGGCCTCCGCGCCGTCGCTCGGCTGCGGCACGCGGAACCCGGCGGGCAGCCGGCCCTCGATCAGGCCGAGGCCCTTCAACTCGTCGAGCCCCGGCAGGTCGGAGACGGCGTCGAGGTCGAAATGGTCGAGGAAGGCCGGGGTGGTGCCGTAGGTGACCGGTCGCCCGGGCGTGCGGCGACGCCCGCGCAGGCGCACCCAGCCGGTCTCGAGCAGCAGGTCGAGGGAGCCCTTCGAGGTGGTGACGCCGCGGATCTCCTCGATCTCGGCCCGGGTCACCGGCTGGTGGTAGGCGACGATCGCCAGCGTCTCCAGGGCCGCCCGCGAGAGCCTGCGCGGCTCGGGCGCCCCGCCGCGCAGGGCGGGGGCGAGGTCGGGCGCTGTGCGGAAGGCGTAGCCGCCGGCCGACCGTGCCAGCGTGATGCCCCGGGGGGCGTAGGCGCGGGCGATCTCGGCCAGCACCGCCGGCACGTCGGTGCCGGCGCCTAAGCGGGCGGCGAGGTCGGCCTCGGTGATCGGCGCGGGCGCGCAGAAGATCAGCGCCTCGGCGAGGCGCGCGGCCTCGGACGGGACCGGGGAGGGATCGGGCGGACGGTGGGCCTTCGCCACGCTCAGGTCCCGGCGGCGCGGATCTGGATCGGCGCGAAGGGCCGGTCCTGGCGCAAGCGGATCCGGCCCTCGCGGGCGAGCTCCAGCACCGCCGAGAGCGAGGAGGCGCGCACTGTGGCGCGGCGCTTCGGGTCCTCGAGGTAGCGGGCGAGGTAGGATTCGAGGTCCGTCCAGTCGTCCCGCGGGCCGATCAGCCGTTCCAGGGCCGTACGGGCATCGACCAGGGACCAGACGCTGCGCGGCGGCAGCGTGACGGAAGCGCGGGCCCGCTCCTGGCGCTGGCGGGCATAGGCCGCGATCAGGTCGTGCAGGGTGACGGCGAAGGCGCCGGGCGCCGCGGCGGCGGGCTCGGGAAGGGCGGCGCCGCGGGCGAAGACGTCGCGCCCGAGCTGGCGTCGCTCCGACAGCATCGCGGCGGCGGCGCGGATCGCCTCGAGGCGGCGCAGGCGCAGGCCCAGCGCCTCGGCGAGGTCGCCGGCGGCGGGCTCGGGCCCGCGGGGCGGGGCCGGCAGCAGCAGGCGCGATTTCAGGTAGGCGAGCCAGGCCGCCATGACGAGGTAATCCGCCGCGAGTTCGAGGCGCAGGCGGTGGGCCTCGTCGATGAAGGCGAGGTACTGCTCGACGAGCGCCAGGATCGAGATCCGGGCGAGATCGACCTTCTGGCGCCGGGCGAGTTCCAGCAGCAGGTCGAGGGGGCCTTCGAACCCGTCGACGTCGACCACGAAGGCCGAGTCGGCGGCGTCCGACGGGCTCTCGTCGAAGTCGTCGGCCATGCCTGCAGGGTCAGGCCGCGGCGGCGAGCCCGGCATCGAGGCGGGCGCGGGCCTCGGCCGGGTCGAAGGCGGCGGGCGCCGGGCTCAGGCGGGCGAGCGCCGCCTCGGCGCGGCGCAAGGGGTCGCCGACCAGCACGGGGGCCGCCGCCGCGACCTCCTCCATCTCGGCCCGGACGCCGTTGCAGTGCAGGCCGACGTCGCAGCCGGCCCGGAAGGCGGCGGCGGTACGATCGCGAAAACCGCCCGAGAGGGCGTTCATCGACAGGTCGTCGGTCATCAGCAGGCCGTCGAAGCCGATGCGGCCGCGCACGATCTCCCGGATCACCGTCGCGGAGGTCGTCGCCGGGTTCTCCGGGTCGAGGGCGCGGAACACCACGTGGGCCGACATCGCCATCGGCAGGTCGGCGAGCGCCCGGAACGGCCCGAAGTCGTGCGCCTCCAGTTCGGCGAGGCTCGCCTCGACCACCGGCAGGGCGTGGTGGCTGTCGGCGCCGGCGCGGCCGTGGCCGGGCACGTGCTTCATCACCGGCAGGACGCCGCCGGCCATCAGGCCCTCGGCCACCGCCCGGCCGAACGCCGCGACCACGGCCGGCTCGGTGCCGTAGGCCCGGTCGCCGATCACGTCGTGGGCGCCCGGCACCGGGACGTCGAGGACCGGCGCGCAATCGACGTTGATGCCGACCGCCGCCAGGTCGTGCGCCATCAGGCGGGCGCCGAGCCCGGCGAGGGCCGGCCCGCCCTCGGGGCCGCCGGCGCGGAAATAGGCCCGGCCGGACGGGTAGGCGTGCCAGTGCGGCCGCGTCATGCGCTGCACCCGGCCGCCCTCCTGGTCGATCAGGATCGGGGCGTCGGCGCGGCCGACGGTCTCGCGCAGGGACGCCGTCAGGGCACGCACCTGCTCGGGCGTCTCGACGTTGCGCTTGAACAGGATGAAGCCCCAGGGCCGCACGTCGCGGAAGAAGGCGGCCTCCTCGGGGCTCAGAGCGGGACCGGCGCAGCCGAGGATCAGGGCGAGGGTCATCGACGGCGTTTCTCGTCGTTGGAGGGGCGAGACGGTCGCGCGCTCCCGCCCGGTGCACATCACGGCACCGATGAACGGGGTTCGCAAGCGAAGAAAGAGCGATTCTCTTTACGTGATTCGCCGGCCCGCGACTGTCGGCGGTGCGCCACAGCCGCCGGGCGTCGCGGGGCGAAATCGCGGCCGAAACCGGGTCGTCTTCGTCGGCGTCGCCTTCGTCAGTTCTTGGCGACGAAGCAGGCGGCGCCCGCGGCCTTGAGCTTGCCGCACAGGCCGTCGGCGCTCTCCTTCGCCATCGGCCCGACGCGCACGCGGTAGATCGACTTGCCGTTGACCTCGGCCTGGCGGATCAGCGGCGACTGGCCGCCGAGCACGGCGCCGTAGCGCTCCTGGGCCTGGCGGAACGCGACCTCGGCCTCCTTCTCGGTGGCGCGCACCGAGAGCTGCACCGAGAACCCGCCGACCGGCGCCTGGGGCGTCGGCACCGCCTGGGTGGTGACCGGCGGCTCGGCGGAGGCGACGCGCTGGACCGATCGGGACCGGGGCGCCTCGGCGACCGGCGCCGGGGTTTCCGGAACCGGGGTCTGGGCCGGGGCGGTCGACGCCACCCGCGTGCTGCGCGGCGTGACCGGCGCCGGGGTCGAGCCGGTCGCCTCGGTCGGCAGGGTCATGGTCGGGACAGGCGACGCCGCGGCCTGCTGCTGGGCGGCGGCATTTTGGGCGGCGGCCTGGGCGGCGCGCTGGGCCTCGGCCGGCGACGGCTCGGGCCGGACCGAGACGGTGCGCACCTTCCGCGGCTCGCCGAGGGACTCGGTGAGGGCGTTGCCCGGTGCGGCAGGCGTCGCGGCGGAGCCGGCCTCGGCGGCGAGGGAGCGGGCCGCCTGCTTGACGTCGAGGGGCTGCTCCTCGCGGTTGACGATGCGGATCTGCCCGTCCTTGGCGTTGGCCGTCGTGCCGCGCTCGTAGATCTGCTTGTTCTGGTCCGGGATCTCGACGCCGCCGGCATTCTGGGGCGCCACCTTCAGGGGCGCCTGGTCGGCCATCACCAGGATCGGGGCGCCGGAGCGGCCGTGATGGAAGGCCTTCCAGGTCAGCGCGCCGCCGATCGAGGCGGCGACGATGCCGAGCGCCGTGCCGACGAGGGCGATGCGCCGGCGGCCTCGCGGGCGCGGCTCGGCCGCCCGGACGTGATCCGCCTCCGGCATCGCCGGGGCCGGCTCGGCGACGGTCTCGCGCTCGACCGCGGCGAGGTACTGGTTGAAGGCGGCCTCCGGCGTGTGGGCCGGGGCCGGGCCGGGCGCGCCGAGGCTCGGCTCGCCGCGGTTCGCCGACAGGCCGCCCTCGGCCGCCTGCCCGTCGCCGTAGCTCGGCATCACCGGCTCGACGCGGCCGCCGCGCGGCTCCGCGGTGCGGCTCGCCTCCTTGGCCTCCTTGGCCTCGAGCAGGGCGCGGAACGGATCGTCCTGGCCGACGATGCGGGCGAGTTCGGCGAGGGGATCGGGACGCGAACCCGGACGGGCGAGATCCGCACGAGACTGCACCGGCTGCCGATCCTGCTCGTAGCCGTCGTAATCGACGGGAACCCGGGAAGCATTCGTCGTCATGGCAGCACCATCCTGTTCGCCCTCGCGTCACCTCACCGCGCTCGAAGCCGGCCGGCGACACCGGCCGCCCGTCCCGATATGGGAAAGGCGGCCGTCAGATCCCACGCCTCCGTCCCGCCGCGACCGCCCGCGAGGGCAGCCCGCGACGTCCGGTCGCGCTCCGATCCCGGTGCGAAGCCTCAGCGCATCTCGTCGGGTGCGCCGACGCCGAGGATCCCGAGATTGGCCGCAACCACGCCCTTGAGGGCGGCGACGAGGGCCAGCCTCGCCTCGGTGGACTTTCTGTCGGTTTGATTAACAAACCGTAATTGCGGCAAGTCTTTGCCCTTGTTCCAGAAACTGTGGAACGCGCTGGCCAGCTCATAGAGGTGGAAGGCCAGGCGGTGCGGCTCGTGAGCGGCGGCGGCCGCCTCGATCACCCGGGGGACCTGGGCGATCCCGCGCATGATCTCGAGCTCGCCCGGGTCGGTCAGGCCCGAGAGGTCGGCCTCGGCGAGTGCGGCCGGCGACAGGTCGAGGTCGGGAAAGGCCTCGCGGGCCTGCCGGAACACCGAGGCCGCCCGGGCATGGGCGTACTGCACGTAGAAGACCGGGTTGTCCTTCGACTGCTCGACCACCTTGGCGAGGTCGAAATCGAGGGTGGCGTCGTTCTTCCGGTACAGCATCATGAACCGCACGGGGTCGCGCCCGACCTCGTCGATCACCTCGCGCAGGGTGACGAACTCGCCCGCCCGCTTCGACATCTTCACCGGCTCGCCGCCGCGCAGCAGGCGCACGAGCTGGCACAGCTTGACGTCGAGGGCGGCACGCCCGTCCGAGACCGCCTTCACGGCGGCCTGCATGCGCTTGACGTAGCCGCCGTGGTCGGCGCCGAGCACGTCGATCAGCTCGACCGCGCCGCGCTCGACCTTCGAGCGGTGATAGGCGATGTCGGAGGCGAAGTAGGTGAAGCTGCCGTCGGACTTCAGCAGCGGCCGGTCGATGTCGTCGCCGAATGCGGTCGCGCGGAACAGGGTCTGCTCGCGGTCCTCCCAATCCTCGGGCAGCTGGCCCTTCGGCGGCGGCAGCCGGCCCTCGTAGACGAGACCCTTCGCGCGCAGGTCCGCGATCAGGGCCGCGACCGCGCCGCCGTTGCCGCCGCCCTGCAGGGTCCGCTCGGAGAAGAACACGTCGTGGTGGATGCCGATGGCCGCCAGGTCCTCGCGGATCCGGTCCATCATGCTGTCGATGGCGAAGTCGCGCACCGGCGCGAGCCACTCGGCTTCGGGCTTGGCGAGGAGGGCGTCGCCGTAACGGTCCTTCAGCGCCTCGCCGACGGGCACGAGGTAGTCGCCCGGATAGAGGCCCTCCGGGATCGTCACCGTCTCGCCGAGCGCCTCGCGGTAGCGCAGGAAGGCCGAGCGGGCGAGCACGTCGACCTGGGCGCCGGCATCGTTGATGTAGTACTCGCGCGTCACGTCCCGGCCGGCGGCGACCAGGAGGTTCGCCAGCGCGTCGCCGAACACCGCACCGCGGCCGTGGCCGACATGCATCGGCCCGGTCGGGTTGGCCGAGACGTACTCGACGTTGACGCCGCCCGGAACCGCGGCGCCGCGGCCGTAGGCGTCGCCCTCGCGCAGGGCCGCCCGCACCACCTCGCCGTAGA
This sequence comes from Methylobacterium terrae, assembly GCF_003173755.1. Classification (NCBI taxonomy): domain Bacteria; kingdom Pseudomonadati; phylum Pseudomonadota; class Alphaproteobacteria; order Hyphomicrobiales; family Methylobacteriaceae; genus Methylobacterium; species Methylobacterium terrae. Next base: position 3,749,116 of record NZ_CP029553.1, on the reverse strand, counting down.
CCGCGGGGTCGAGCCGCAGGTTGATGAAGCCCGGCCCGGCGACGCTCGCTTCCGTGACGCGGGGATCGGTGCGCAGGTCGGCCGCCAGCGCCTCGGCCAGGGCCTTCGGGTTGGTCCGCGCCTCCTTCGCCAGCACCAGGGCGGCGTTGGTGGCGAGGTCGCCGTGGCTCGAATCGCGCGGCGGCTCCACCACGACGCGGGCGCGGTCCAGCCCCTCCGGCAGGGTGCCGGCGCGGGTGAGCGTCTCGAGCGCCTCGCCGATGCGGGCCTCGAAGGCGGCGAAGATGTTCATGCGTTGACCAGTTCTGCAAAGTTCGGGCCGGAGGCGACCGCGAGGCCGCCGCCGTCGCGCCGGGCTCTTCTCACGCCGGGGCGGGCGGCTGCAAGCGGGGCTGGTGGGGGATCAGCACGCATGCCTTCAGCCGGAGAACGTCAGCCGTTACCGTCGGGGGAGTAAGCGAGGAGGCAACGATCGCTCGTGAACGTGGTGCCGTGCGACGATGAGCATGCCTTTCACACCCGTATTCTGGCACTCTGCGCTGTTCGAATCCGGCATAGGCGTATCGGGAATTTTCACCGAGGCGACGCAATCATTCCTATAATTCGTTACGAAATTACTGGGCCGGAGAGTACGCTACGTAGAGGATACAAACCGCACATTCGGAATATTTGCCTTGATCGATGTCTATTTTCCAAACAAAAATGGCGTATCATTGGAAATTTCGAACTATATATAACTTAAAAATTTTGTAGACATATGCTAAATTATCAGAACAAAATGTATTTTTTAGTTAGTCGTCGATAAAATGGAAATCTATTTTAAACATAGATACCGATTTCCATATGCCCGTTCACAGATGTCAATTTTCTAAGCCTCCTTTCCTTCTTCCGAAGAGCTGCAACTTGCATGAAATGCCCGACAACACGCGTGGATGACGCGCATCACATCATCCCATCGCAGAAGCTTTAGATACCCGAAGTTCCTGAAGGTTAAGACTTGATTAGCAAATGTATTCTTTACCGACACAATAGTTAACGCTCGACAAAAGTGTCTGTAACGAGATTTTTTCGATTTGAGACTTGATGCAGACGCAGAGGCGACTATTATATCCACAGGCGACACCTTCCAGTCGCGAAAGCTCCGTGGCGAGCGGGGCTTGTGGCGGAGATTGCCGACCGCCACCGAAACCCGCAAGGGCTGAGCAGGTATGGCTGGAAGGGAGGTGAGCGGAGTGATCGGATTTCCGATGATCACCGTCATCGTTGCCAAAAACCCGACCGGATGGTCTCTGACCATCACGATCGGGCTCTGGTAGCGGCCTAGCAAGTCGCCTAACGAGGGTCGCGGCTGCCACCGCGGCCCTCACTAGCGAATATATAGGCTCTATCGGCCTATCGTCCAATTATTTTACATGGTTACCGCCCAGGAAACGTGTGGCCCGTGAACAGCCGTATGCAGCATCCTGCTTAATCATGCACTCAGGGCGGGCTGCCGGGGAGCAGCGATCAAGACGCACGGTCGCGAGCCGGTTTCCAGCGAGTGTCGAACGATCTCGACTTCCGCGATCCGGGACCGCGCATGCCGGCGAAAGCCATACCCGCACTCACCGGCCCGTCCCGATGGGCAAAGCGAAACTGCACGTCCCGCCAAGGAGTTGCACACCACGAACGCAGTCCGGATCAACATCTTCACGTGAGAGGGAGGCAAGCTCCTCCCTTGTCGCCGCAGGGCCGATGCTGCAAAGCGTCGTGGCGTCACCGGCCGGATGCGCCGGCCCTCTGAAGAGAACGATTCGGACCGCGCCATGCACGACATCCGGGCCATCCGCGACAACCCGGCCGCCTTCGACAAGGGCCTGACGAGCCGCGGGCTGGAGCCGCTCTCCGCCGAGCTGGTCGCCCTCGACGACGCGCGCAAGGCCGCGATCTCGGCGGCGCAGGGCGCGCAGGAGCGGCGCAACGCCCTGTCGAAGGAGATCGGCGCGGCCAAGAAGGCGAAGGACGAGGCGCGGGCGCAAGGCCTGATGGCCGAGGTCGCGCGCCTGAAGGAGGAAGCGCCCGCCCTCGACGCGGCGGCCGACGCCGCCGCCAGGGCGCTCGCCGAGCGCCTGTCGGCGATCCCCAACGTTCCCGGCCCCGACGTGCCGGAGGGCCGCGACGAGCACGACAACGTCGAGAGGAGCCGCTTCGAGGGGCGGGGCCTGGCGCAGGAGGGCCGCCAGCACTTCGAGCTCGGCGAGGCCATGGGCCTGATGGATTTCGAGACCGCGGCGAAGCTGTCCGGCTCGCGCTTCGTGGTGCTGAAGGGCCAGGTCGCCCGGCTGGAGCGGGCGCTCGGCCAGTTCATGCTCGACCTGCACGTGGCTGAGCACGGCTACACCGAGGTGGTGCCGCCGCTGCTGGTGCGCGACGAGGCGATGTTCGGCACGGCGCAGCTGCCGAAGTTCCGCGACGACCAGTTCGCGGCGGTCCAGGGCTCGCCCGAGATCGCCCAGGAGAGCGGCGCGCCGAACCGCTGGCTGATCCCGACGGCGGAGGTCCCGCTCACCAATCTCGTGCGCGAATCGATCCTCGCCGAGGACGAGCTGCCCTTGCGCTTCACCGCGCTCACCCCCTGCTTCCGGGCCGAGGCCGGGGCGGCGGGGCGCGACACCCGCGGCATGCTGCGCCAGCACCAGTTCAGCAAGGTGGAACTCGTCTCGGTCACCGCGCCCGAGCGCTCGGCCGAGGAGCACGAGCGGATGCTGGCCTGCGCCGAGGCCGTGCTGAAGCGCCTCGACATCCCGTTCCGGGTCGTCACGCTCTGCACCGGCGACATGGGCTTCGCCTCGACCAAGACCTACGACATCGAGGCCTGGCTGCCCGGCCAGAAGACCTATCGCGAGATCTCGTCCTGCTCGGTCTGCGGCGACTTCCAGGCCCGCCGGATGGAGGCGCGCTACCGCCCGAAGGAGGGCAAGGGCGTCCAATACGTCCACACCCTCAACGGCTCGGGCGTCGCGGTCGGCCGCGCGCTGATCGCCGTGATGGAGAACTACCAGAACCCCGACGGCAGCATCGCGATCCCGTCGGCCCTCGCGCCCTACATGGGCGGCCTCACCCGCATCGAAGGACACCGGTGATGCGCATTCTCGTCACCAACGACGACGGCATCCACGCGCCGGGCCTGAATTGCCTGGAGGAGATCGCTGGGCAACTCTCGGACGACGTCTGGGTCGTCGCGCCGGAGACCGACCAGAGCGGCGTGTCGCACTCGCTGTCGCTCAACGATCCCTTGCGCCTGCGCCAGGCCGGCGAGAAGCGCTTTGCCGTGAAGGGCACGCCCTCGGACTGCATCATCATGGGCATCCGCCACATCCTGAAGGATCACGGGCCCGACCTGGTGCTGTCGGGCGTCAACCGCGGCCAGAACGTCGCCGAGGACGTGACCTATTCGGGCACCATCGCGGGCGCCATGGAGGCGACGATCCTCGGCGTGAAGGCGATCGCCATGAGCCAGGCCTACGGCATCGGCGGGCGGGCGAACGTGAAGTGGCACACCGCCGCCCATCACGGCGCGAAGGTGGTGCGGCGGATCCTCGAGGTCGGAATCGAGCCCGGGATCCTCGTCAACGTGAACTTCCCCGATTGCGAGCTCGACGACGTCAAGGGCATCGCGGTCTCGGCGCAAGGGGTGCGCAACCAGGCGCTGCTCTCGATCGACGAGCGGGTCGACGGGCGCGGCAACCCGTATTTCTGGCTCGCCTTCGCCAAGGCGCGGTTCGAGCCGGGCCACGGCACCGACCTGAAGGCCATCGCCGAGGGCCGCATCTCGATCACCCCCTTGCGCCTCGACCTCACCGACGAGCCGACGCTGACGCGCTTCGCCCAGGCCTTCGCGTGAGCATCGACCGGCCGGCGGGGGAATCCGGAACGGAGCCGGCCGGGGAATCGGCCGGCGCGGTCGAGAACGCGGCCTTCGTGCTGGGTCTGCGCGCCCGCGGGGTGCGCGACGCGGCGGTGCTCGGCGCAATGGAGCGAGTGCCGCGGGAGGCCTTCGCGCCGCTCGCCTTCCGCGACCTCGCGCGGCGCGACATCGCCCTGCCGCTGCCCTGCGGCCAGACCATGACGGCGCCGAGCGTCATTGCCACGATGCTGGCGGCGCTCAACGCCCAGGGCGCGCGGGTGCTCGAGATCGGCACGGGGTCGGGCTACGCCACGGCCCTGCTGCTGCGCTTGGGGTGCGCCGAGGTGGTGAGCCTGGAACGCTACGCCACGCTCGCCCGCAACGCCCGCTCGCGCCTCGACGCCCTCGGCTTCGGCGCCGCGATGGTCGGGCTCGCCGACGGCTGCGCCCCGCCGGAGGAGGCGGGCACCTTCGACCGCATCCTCGTCAACGGCGCGTTGCGGGACCTGCCCCCGGCGCTGATCGACCGGCTGAACCCGGGCGGCCGCCTCGTCGGGGCGCTCGCCACGCCGGCCGGCCCGCGCCTCGTTGCCATCGCGCAGGAGGCCGACGGCCCGTGGCGGCAGGTCCGCGAGACGCCTTTGCGCATCGCACCGCTGACCCCCGGCCTGGCGGCCGTGCTCTGACACGCCGACCGGAACTAGTTCGCCTAAGCCCGAATCCGGCCCCCAGGGTGAAGCCGAAGGGCCGCCCCGCAACGGAAGCTTAACCTGAATCCGCTTTGAATCCGCTCCATAGGGTTGCGTGGATGTACGGGTGCGTCGATGCGGGATCGCGGGGCAGGCAAGGGGATGCGGACGTTGTCGCGCTTCGCCCTCATCGGGCTGATCGGGGGCGCCTCGGCCGCCTGCAGCACCGATGCGGTGCGGCTCGACCCGTTCTCGAACCCGTTCTCATCGAGCGCGAGCGGCGAGCCGGGGGCCACCGGCAGCCTGCCGGAGGGCGAGGCGCTGACCGCGCCGGTGCGCTCGGCGCCGATCCAGTCGCGGCCCCTGTCGGCCCCGATGGCGGCCGCGCCGCTGTCGAGCCGCCCGATCGCCGCGCCGGCGGCGACGCCCCGCGTCGCCGCGGCGGCCCCGGTGACCGGCGGCCCGGCCGGCTGGTCGCCGGCCGGCGGCACCACCATCACGGTCGGCGCCAATGACAGCCTGAGCCAGATGTCGACGCGCTTCGGCGTGCCCTCGGCGGCGATCCTGCAGGCCAACGGCCTGTCGAGCGCGTCGCAGGTCACCGCCGGCCGCCAGATCGTGATCCCGGTCTACCATGCCGGTGGCGTGCCGGCGATGAGCGCCCGGGCGGTGCCGGCCGCGCCCGCGCCGCGGGTGCCGGTCGCCGAGACCCGCCAGCCCGAGTCTGTGCGCCGGGTCGCCGAGGTCGCGCCCCGTCCCGAGCCGGCCCCGGAGCCGGCCCGCAAGGCCCCCGCGCGTCCCGGCCAGGCCGAGGCGCGGCCGGTCTCTCCGGCCGCGGCCGAGCGTGCCGCCAAGCTGAACGCCCGCAAGCCCGAGCCCCGCGAGGAGGAGCGGCTCACCGCCAAGCCGCAGCGGCCCGAGCCGAAGGCCGTCGCGAAGGTGGCCGCGCGCCAGCAGGACGACGAGGACGAGCGGGTCGCGGCCAAGCCCCAGAAGGCCGAGCCGAAGGCCGCCGCCAAGCCGGAGGTCAGGAAGGTCGAGGCCAGGAAGCCGGAGCCACACAAGCCCGAGGCGCACAAGGCCGAGCCCAAGGTCGCCGAGAAGGCGAAGTCCGAGGTGAAGAAGGTCGCCGAGGTCAAGCCCGAGCCGCGGAAGGTCGAGGCCAAGCCCGAGGTTAGGAAGCCGGAGCCGAAGCAGGCCGAGGCCGAGAAGCCCGAGATCAAGAAGCCCGAGGTGAAGAAGGTGGCGGAGCTGAAGCCGGCCAAGCCCGAGCCGAAGCCCGAGCCGGCGAAGCCCGTGAAGGTCGCGTCCCTGCCCGAGAAGGCGCCCGAGCCGGCGCCGGCCCCGGCGGTCGCCCCCGCGGCGCCCGCGCCGGACCCGCAATCGAGCTTCCGCTGGCCGGCCCGCGGCCGGGTGATCAACGGCTACGGCTCGAGCGGCAACGAGGGCATCAACATCGCGGTGCCCGAGGGCACGCCGGTAAAGGCCGCCGAGGAGGGCACCGTGGCCTATGCCGGCAGCGACGTGAAGGGCTACGGCAAGCTGGTCCTGGTGCGCCACGCCAACGGCTACGTCTCGGCCTACGCCCATAACGGCGAGATCGACGTGCGCCCCGGCGAGAAGGTGAAGCGCGGCCAGACCATCGCCAAGTCGGGCGCGTCCGGCAACGTCACCTCGCCGCAGCTGCACTTCGAGATCCGCAAGGGCGCGACCCCGGTCGACCCGATGCCGCACCTGGCGAGCAACTGACCCTGACGAGCAACTGAGGCCCGATCGATCGGGAGGGGAGGCGGGGCGCGCGAGCGTCCCGCTTCTCTGCGTTCTGGTCAGTCGAGCCGCTGCCCGAGCCGCCCCGCGAGGTCCTGAATGTACTGGAACGCCGTGCGGCCCGAGCGCGCGCCGCGGGTGGTCGACCATTCGAGCGCCTCGGCCCGCAGGCGCTCCGGCTCGACCGCGAGGCCGTAACGGGTCACGTAGGCGTCGATCATCGCCAGGTACTCGTCCTGGCTGCACTTGTGGAAGCCGAGCCAGAGCCCGAAGCGGTCCGACAGCGAGACCTTCTCCTCCACCGCCTCGCCCGGGTTGATCGCCGTCGAGCGCTCGTTCTCCATCATGTCGCGGGCGAGCAGGTGGCGGCGGTTCGAGGTGGCGTAGAACAGGACGTTCTCGGGCCGGCCCTCGATGCCGCCGTCGAGCGCCGCCTTCAGCGACTTGTACGAGGTGTCCTCGGCGTCGAAGGACAGGTCGTCGCAGAACACCACGAAGCGGTGGGGATCAGGACGCAGCCACCCCATCAGGGCAGGCAGGCCCTCGATGTCCTCGCGGTGGATCTCGACGAGCTTGAGGGGACGCACCGGCCCGCGCGCGTTGATCTCGGCGTGCACCGCCTTCACCAGGGACGACTTGCCCATGCCGCGGGCGCCCCACAGGAGGGCGTTGTTCGCCGGCAGGCCGCGGGCGAAGCGCTCGGTGTTGTCGAACAGGATGTCGCGCATCCGGTCGATGCCGCGCAGGAGGTCCATCTCGACCCGGTTGACCCGCGGCACCGGCTGCAGCCGCCCCTCGGGCTGCCACACGAAGGCGTCGGCCGCCGCGAAATCGGGCTTCGGGATCGCCGGCGGGGCGCTGCGCTCCAGGGCCGCGGCGATGCGCAGCAGCACGGGGAGGAGGTCGGTCGCGGAGGGGGAAGTCGGGGTCGGGGCGGTCATCGCGGGAAACCGGGCTCCTTGCGCAGGGGCGGACGTGGGGGTGGCGCCTCTTAATCCCAAGGCACCCCGATCCCAAGGTGCCGCGGACGAGAACACGCCGGGATCGGGCGGGGACGCCGCGATCCCCGCCGTTGCTTTCGGGTCGTCCGTGGCTATAGTCCGCGCGCTTTTGCAAGGCCGCCGGAGACCCGCGCGGCCCGATTCCGCCTTGTTCGGGAGACCTTGAGAGTGATCACGCCCGCCTTCGCGCAGGGAGCCGGGGCGACCGGCGGCACGGACATCCTCGTGCAGGTCGTCCCCTTCATCCTGATCTTCGTGATCATGTACTTCCTGATCCTGCGCCCGCAGCAGCGCCGCGCCAAGGACCACCAGGACATGATCAAGAACGTGCGCCGCGGCGACACGGTGGTGACCACCGGCGGCATCGTCGGCCGGGTCATTAAGGTGACCGAGGCCCCGGAGATCGAGGTCGAGATCGCCCCGAACGTCCAGGTCAAGGTGGTCCGCACCATGGTCGCCGAGGTCCGGGCCAAGGGCGAGCCGGTCAAGGCCGCCTGAGCCGACGCCTGACGCGAGGGTCGGCCCGGACGGACGTGCCGGGCCGACCTATCTGACACACGCAAGACCGGTTGGGACGCCGCGGATGCTCCGTATCTCCACCACGAAGGCCGTCGCGACGCTCGCCGTGATCCTCGTCGGCCTGATGCTCGCCGTGCCGAGCTTCTTCACGGCCGAACAGCGCACCGGCTTCATCAAGTCCCTGCCGTCCTGGTTCCCGACCTGGATCGTCCCGACCCGCGCCATCGTGCTCGGCCTCGACCTCCAGGGCGGTTCGCAGATCGTGCTGGAGGTCGACCGCAACGACCTGATGCGCTCGATGGTGCAGAGCCTGCGCGAGGATGTCCGCAACGCCCTCCGCGAAGCCGGCGTTCAGACGGCCGGCGGCATCCAGCTCACGCCGCGCGGCGTGCAGCTGCGCCTGACCGATGAGGCCGCCAAGGCGAAGGCGCTGCCGAAGCTGCAGGCGCTGTCACAACCGATCACCGACGCCGTGCTCGGCCAGACCGGCGCTCGCACCCTCGACGTGAAGGACGATCCTGGCGGCACGATCCAGCTCACCATCACCGATGCGGGCTTCAACTCCCGGACCCGTCGGGCCGTGACCCAGGCGATCGAGGTCATCCGCCGCCGCATCGACCTCGTCGGCACGACCGAGCCGTCGATCCAGCAGCAGGGCGCCGACCGCATCCAGGTGCAGCTGCCCGGCCTCCAGGATCCGCAACGGGTCGAGGAGCTGCTGAAGGGGACTGCCAAGCTCGAGTTCCGCATGCTCGCCGACAGCTCTGCCGGCGACGTCGACCTGCTGCCGTCCAAGGATGCCAACGGCCAGAAAGTGCCGGTGGAGCGCCGGGTGATGGCCGACGGCGCCGACCTGACCGATGCCCAGCCGGGCTTCGACCAGAAGTCGAACGAGCCGATCGTCAATTTCAAGTTCAACCTGCGCGGCGCCCAGCGCTTCGGCCAGGCGACGAGCGAGAATGTCGGCCGCGCGATGGCGATCGTGCTGGACAACGAGGTGGTGTCGGCGCCGCGCATCCTGCAGCCGATCACCGGCGGGCAAGGCCAGATCTCGGGCCGGTTCACCGTGCAGCAGGCCAACGACCTCTCGGTACTGCTGCGTGCCGGTGCCCTGCCGGCCAAGCTCACCATCATCGAACGCCGCACCGTCGGCCCTGGCCTCGGCCGCGACTCGATCGAGGCCGGCAAGCACGCCACCATCGTGGCGACGATCCTGGTCGTCGTGCTCATGTTCGCGGCCTACGGCGTGTTCGGCCTCTTCGCCAACATCGCGCTCCTCGTCCACGTGGGCCTGATCCTCGGCCTGATGTCGGTGCTGGAGGCCACCATGACGCTGCCGGGCATCGCCGGCATCGTGCTCACCATCGGCACCGCGGTCGATTCGAACGTGCTGATCTACGAGCGCGTGCGGGAAGAGGTGCGGGCCGGCCGCTCGATCCCCTCGGCGCTGCAGGCCGGCTTCGACCGCGCCTTCGCGACCATCGTCGACTCGAACTCGACCATGGCGATCGCCGCGGTGATCCTGTTCTTCATGGGCTCGGGCCCGGTGAAGGGCTTCGCGGTGGTGTTCATCCTCGGCATCCTGACCACGGTCATCACCGCCGTGACCCTGACCCGGATGATGATCGCCCTGTGGTACCAGCGCCTGCGGCCCAAGACCCTTCCGATTTGAGGTCCAGGCGATCCGATCGCTTTCGACGGGCGGCCCTCGCGGCCGCCCGGAGCTGCGCCACCCGAGCGGGGCGCGCCGACACACCCTCCCGAGACCGACGATGCGCCTCCTCCGCCTCTGGCCCGACGAATCCCACTTCGACTTCATGCGCCTGCGACGCCTGAGCTTCCCGCTCTCGGCGTTCATCTCGGTCGCCACGGTGGTGCTGTTCCTGCAGATCGGGCTCAATTTCGGCATCGACTTCAAGGGCGGCACCCTGGTCGAGCTGCGGCCGAAGCCCGGCGTGACCTCCGACGTCGGCACGGTGCGCCACACCGCCAACAGCTTCGGCTTCGGCGAGACCGAGGTGCAGGAATTCGGCCAGGGCTCGATCTCGGTCCGCTTCCCGCTCCAGGCCGGTGGCGAGACCGGGCAGACCTTGGTGATGCAGAAGGCGCACGAGGCCTTCGACAAGGACTACGCCTTCGACCGCGTCGAGACCGTCGGCCCCCGCGTCTCGGGCGAACTCGTGCAGTCGGGCACGATCGGCGTCGTGCTCTCGGTCCTGGCGGTGCTGCTCTACCTGTGGTTCCGGTTCGAGCGCGAACTGGCGCTCGGCGCCATCGTCGGTACCCTGCACGACATCGTCATCACGGTCGGGCTGTTCGTGATCACCCGCATCGAGTTCAACATGACCTCGATCGCCGCGATCCTCACCATCGTCGGCTACTCGCTCAACGAGACCGTGGTGGTGTTCGACCGGACCCGCGAGCTGATGCGGCGCTACAAGACCATGCCGACCGAGGAGTTGCTGAACCTCTCGATCAACTCGACCATGTCGCGCACGGTGATGACCGCGATGTCGACCGCCCTGTCGCTGCTCGCCCTGGTGCTGTTCGGCGGCGAGGCGATCAAGGGCTTCTCGGTGGTGATGCTGGCCGGCGTGGTGATCTGCACCTACTCGGCGATCTTCGTCTCGACGCCGTTCCTGATCTATATCGGGCTGCAGGCCGGCGGCCGCGCGCAGGCGCGCGACACCTCCAGCCTGAAGCAGGCGGCCGAGTAGTGGCGGGCGAGGGGGAGAGCAGCCCCGGGCGGCTCCACGACGGCTTCGTCCCGGGCCGCTACCCGATCGACGCCTACGGGGGCGGCGGCTTCCGCTTCGCCGAGATGTCGCATCGCGGCTCGATCCTGGCGCTGCCCTCCGGCGTCAGGGCCTGGGACGTGACCGCGCCGGAGGGCATCACGCCGGAGAGCCTGCGCCCGCTCCTGGCCGAGGCCGGCGGGGTCGACCTCCTGCTGCTCGGCACCGGGGCCGACATCGTGTTCGTGCCCGATGCGTTGCGCCAGCACCTCAAGGCCGCCGGCATCGGCCTCGACGTGATGCAGACCGGCGCGGCGGCGCGGACCTACAACATCCTGATGGCCGAGAACCGCAAGGTCGCGGCCGCCCTGATCGCGGTGCCGTGAGCCGAGAATCGTGAGCCACGCATCATGAGCCAGCCCGAGACGCGGGACCCGGCCTGGGCCTACGCCCATTGCGAGGCCCTGGTGCGCGAGGGCGACCCGGACCGCTGGTACGCCAGCCTCTACGCCCCGGCCGAGAAGCGGCCCCACCTCCACGCGCTCGCCGCCTTCAGCCTGGAGGTGGCGCGGGTGCGGGAAGCCGTGTCGAGCCCGATGCCGGGGGAACTGCGCCTGCAATGGTGGCGCGACGCGCTCCAGGGCGAGGCGCGGGGCGACGTGCGGGCGCACCCGGTGGCCGCCGCCCTCGACGATACCCTGGTCAAGGCGCGCCTGCCGCGCCAGCCCCTCGTCGACCTGATCGATGCCCGGGTGTTCGACCTCTACGACGACCCGATGCCCTCGACCACCGACCTCGAGGGCTATTGCGGCGAGACCGCCTCCTGCCTGATCCGCCTCGGCAGCCTGATCCTGGCCGACGGCTCGGAGCCCGGAGGTGCTGCGGCCGCCGGCCATGCCGGCGTCGCCTACGCGGTGACCGGCCTCCTGCGGGCGCTGCCCTGGCACGCCCGCAGCGGGCAGGTCTACCTGCCGGCGGACGTGCTGAACGCCCACGGCGTCACCCGCGAGGACATCGTGGCAGGGCGCGGTGGCCCGGGTCTGCTCGGGGCCTGCGCCGACATGCGGGCGCTGGTGCGCCGCCACCTCGCGGCCTACGCGGCCGAGCGGGCGACGATCGCCAGCGTGGCCGCCCCCGCCTTCCTGCCGGTCGCCATGGTCGAGGGCTACCTCGCGCGGATGGAGCGGCCGGGGTACGACCCGCTGGCGAGCGTGGTCGAGGTGCCGAACTGGCGCCGGATCTGGCGGCTGTGGCGGGCGGCGCGGTCGGTCAAGTAGTCCCCACCACGTCCATTTCGACCCGCCACGTCATCCCGGGTCCGCGCAGCGGAACCCGGGATCCGTCACCGCTGGCGTCGGAGGATGAAGCGAAACGCCGGTCGCTTCGCTCGTCACCGTTCATGGATCCCGGGTTCCCGGCTTCGTCGAGCCCCAGGGTGACGTGGTGGGCGTGAGGGCCGCGGGGTCGACCGCGGCTACTCCGCCGCCGCCGCCGGCAGCGGGGCCGGCTCCTCGCCGAGCCACGTCCCGAGATCCGCCCGCGCCCGGTCGGTCATCGCCCGCTTCTTCGCCTGCGCCTTCTCGGGCCCGCGCAGGCGCTTGCCGTCCGGGGCCTTCGGTGCGCGGTCGAGGGGCGGGAACAGGCCGAAATTGACGTTCATCGGCTGGAACGAGCGCGGCGTGCCCGCATCCTCCGCCGAGACGTGCCCGCCGGTGATGTGGCCGATGAGGGCGCCGAGCGCCGTGGTGACGGGCAGCGGCTCCAGGGCGCGCCCCTCGCGCTCGGCGGCGGCGAAGCGGCCGGCCATCAGGCCGATCGCGGCGCTCTCGACGTAGCCCTCGCAGCCGGTGATCTGGCCGGCGAAGCGCAGGCGCGGCTCGGCCTTCAGGCGCAGGGTGGCGTCGAGGAGGCGCGGGCTGTCGAGGTAGGTGTTGCGGTGCAGGCCCCCGAGCCGGGCGAACTCGGCGGTCTCCAGGCCGGGAATCGTGCGGAAGACCCGCACCTGCTCGGCATGGCGCAGCTTCGTCTGGAAGCCGACCATGTTGTAGAGCGTGCCGAGCGCGTTGTCCTGGCGCAGCTGGACGATCGCGTAGGCCTTGACCGTCGGGTCGTGCGGGTTTGTCAGGCCGAACGGCTTCATCGGGCCGTGTCGCAGGGTCTCGGGACCGCGCTCGGCCATCACCTCGATCGGCAGGCAGCCGTCGAAGTAGGGGGTCGAGGGCTCCCACTCCTTGAACGAGGTTTTTTCTCCCTCAATGAGCGCCGCGATGAAGGCGGCGTACTGCTCGCGGTCGAGGGGGCAGTTGATGTAGTCCGCCCCCGTCCCGCCCGGGCCGACCTTGTCGTAGCGGGACTGGAACCAGGCCTTGCCCATGTCGATCGAGTCGCGGTGCACGATCGGCGCGATGGCGTCGAAGAAGGCGAGCGACTCGGCGCCGGTCAGGCCGCGGATGCCCTCGGCGAGGCCGGGCGCGGTGAGCGGGCCGGTCGCGACGATCACGCTGTCCCAGGAGGCCGGGGGCAGGCCGTCGATCTCCTCGCGGACGATCCCGACGTTCGGGTGCGCCTCGAGCGCCGCCGTGACGGCGCGGCTGAAGCCCTCGCGGTCGACCGCGAGCGCGCCGCCGGCCGGCACCTGGTTGGCGTCGCCGCAGCGCATGATCAGCGAGCCGAGGCGGCGCATCTCCTGGTGCAGCAGCCCGACGGCGTTGAGCGCCGCGTCGTCGGAGCGGAACGAGTTCGAGCAGACGAGCTCGGCGAGGCCTTCCGTCTGGTGCGCCTCGGTGCCGCGCAGGGGGCGCATCTCGTGGAGCACCACGGGCAGGCCGGCCTCGGCGATCTGCCAGGCGGCCTCGGAGCCGGCGAGGCCGCCGCCGACGACGTGAATGGGGTTCGATCCGGACATGACGCGGCATATCGGATCGGCGACCGCCGATGCAACACCGTCGATGCGAGGCGGGGTTCAGACAAGCGAACGCCCGCCGAAGGGGCGGGCGCGCGAGACGATGACGGGCCCGGGGGCCTTCGATCGACGGGGCCTTGGATCGACTTGGGGTACTCGGTACGCGGTACTGGCGACGCGTGCGGGCGCTTACGCGACCGAGCGAGCGATGCCCTGGATCTCGAAGCGGCTGATGCCGAGATCGTCGAGCTCGCGGTCGGACAGGCGCGACAGCTCGTGCACGGTCTCGCGGTAGCGGAGGTAGGAGCGGATCTTGCTGAGGATGAGGGAGACGAACATCGGATTTGACCTCTGAGCGGGCAGCCGGTGCGAACCGTTTCGGCATCGGCTGCCTGCCTCTGTTGCAACGCACCATATGGGAAACGGCGGCGCTGGTGGGAGACGGAGTCGCGTAAGCCAGCCATGCACGATTCACATGCAGCGCGCAGGGAATCGTCAACCAACCCCCGTGCCCGCCGATTTGGCAGCACTCTGGCGCATGAATCGCAGGGATTTCGGAGCGTTAGGCACTATGCTGCACACGCGAAGGGCAGCGCTGCCGCAAGGGCCGCGACGGTGCGGCGGACCGGTGGCGAGCGCAGCGATGCGGCAACCGGTGGCGATTTGGTGTGCAGTGCGGCGAGACGCCGTCGCGACAGCGGCTGCGGGTGCTCACACGGCGTTCGAGGGATATGCCGGGGCCTGGGATCGGAGGGGCGTCGCCGTCCTCCGGGACGGTCGCCATCGCGATTCCGGGGCGAACGGGCCTGTCCGACGCAGGAGAGGGGATATCTGTGCCTGTCCATTTCCCCCGGACAGCCCTCCCGCGGGCGGAGAGCGCAGGGATGCAGCCGATGCAGGGCGTGGGAACGGGCGCTCAGTGCAGGCGCGGCGCGACCAGGAAGCTCGACCGATCCGCCGAGGCGACCGGGATGCTGAGCGTCCGCCCGTCGCGATGCACGGTCAGCGGCACGGCGACCCCGGCGGGGCCGAGGGCCCACACGGCGCGCAGGAAGCCCGCGAGGTCGTTCACCTCGGTCTGGCCCACGGCCATCAGGATGTCGCCGGCACGCAGGTCGGCGGTCTCGGCGGGCGCGCGGGGCGAGAGGCCCATCACCACCACCTGGTCGTCCATCTCGGTGGCGTAGAGGCCGAGCCAGGGCCGGGGCGGGCCGGAGACCCGGCCCAGCGTGGTCAGGTCGTGGAGGATCGGCTTCAGGAGGTCGATCGGCACCGCCATGTTGATGGCACGGTTGTCACGGCCGCCCTGCTGCAGTTGCAGCGAGCCGATGCCCGTCAGTTCGCCGGCCGGCCCTATCAGCGCCGCGCCGCCCCAGTGCGGGTGCGAGGGCGCGGTGAAGATCGCGTCGTCGAGGAGGTACTCCCAGTATCCGGCGAATTCCTGCCGGGCCACCATCTCGGCGGCGACGGCGCGGGAGCGGCCGCCGGCGCCCGCCATCACCAGCCGGTCGCCGATGCGCAGGCCGTCGGCGCTGCCGAGGGGGAGGTGCGGCAGGTCGAGGCGGTCCAAGGCCTGGACCAGGCCGAAGCCGGTGGCGGCGTCGTAGCCGACCACGTGGCCCGGCGCCGTGCGCCCGTCATGGGCGGTGAGCCAGACGCTCTCGGCCTCGGTGATGAGGTAGCCGATGGTGAGCACCAGCCCGTCCTCGCCGATGACGACGCCGTTGCCGGCGCGCTCGGTCCCGAGGATCTCGGCGGTGTAGGCGCCGTCGGGCACCCGCGAGGACAGGGCGACGACGGCGGTGAGGGTCTGGTCGAGGTCGTAGGAATAGGCGGCCGGGCGGGGCTGCACCGCGGAGGGGATCTTCCAGTCGCCGGGCGCCGCCATGATGGTCTCCTGCCGGGGCTCCCGGCCCCGTGCCTCGTCGTGACTGGGCGGGATCGTCGGCCCCGCCCGCTCGTTCCCGTTATAGGTCGCGGACCCGGGACCGACAGGCGGTGCGGCCCGGGGAGGCGAGGCCCCGACAGCGAAAACGCCCGGCTCGAGGAGCCGGGCGGGCGAGGAGGGGTCTCGTGGTGGAAAGGTCTTGCGAGTCCCGTGCTCAGTACTTGCGCACGAGCGGAACCGGCACCGGCTCGGGCGCGGCCGCGACGGTGTAGAGCGGGGCGATGACGCGGAACCAGCCCTCGGTCGAGTAGGCGTCGCGGTTGGTCGGCAGGCCGGAGACCGGCGAGATCTGCTTCACGGAGGTCGCGACGTCGCGGGCGACCCAGGCCTGGACCGAGAACTTGCCGAAATCGTAGCCGACGAGGCCGCCGAGGGCGAAGCGCCCGCCGCCGCCGCCCACCACCGTGCCGCAGCTGGCGAAGTTGCCGTTGCAGGGCGCGCCCAGGGGGAGGGGGCCGCGATTCGGGAGGTTGGCGGTGCCGTAGCCGATGGCGCCGATCTCGAACTTGCCGAACTTCTTGGTCGCGGTCAGGTCGAGGTTGAGGGCGTCGGTCGGGAACTGGCTGCCGTAGAAGCCCGGGATGCCGTTGCGGCCGCCGAAGCGGGCCGGCGTGTCGTAGAAGTTGTAGGTGAGGTTGGCGGTGACGTTCCAGCCGTCGCCGGTGTAGCTGATGCCGAAGCCCTGGCGGTAGGTGTTGGAGGCCAGGATCGAGAGACCGCCGCCGCGGCCGGCATTCAGCTCGTTGAGGTAAACGCCGGCGAGGTAGCTGACGCCGATGTTGTTGCCCAGGTCCCAGGCGAAGATGCCGCCCAGGAAGGTGCCGACATTGATGCTGGTGTCGCGGCCGCCGGCGGCGCGGGAGAAGGTGAAGACCGTCGGCGGGGCGACCACGGCCTCGAAGCGCGCGCCGAGGACCTTCCAGGGGGTCGACCAGACCAGGACCGGGACGTTGACCGCGGTGTCGGTGGAGGTGAGGTTCGGGCCGTCGGGGCTGCGATAGGTGAAGGTGTTGATCGCGTAGACACCCTCCGGCAGCGGCGCGCCGATCGCGAGGCCGACCTGCTCGCCCGGCACCGTCGTGGTCTGCGCGAAGGCGGCATTCGCCGAAACGCCCAGCGACAGGGCAGCCGCCCCCGCGGCCAGCCAATACTTGCCCATGATCTTCCTTCCCTAGGGTACTCGGGGCAGGAACGCGCGCATCCGCGAGCCCGATCCGCGCACCATTGCTGCGCGCAACGATCGAACCGGATTGCGCCCGGCTCCCGCCCGGCGACACAGTCTGAACAAGAACGATGGTCTTCCAGATTGTCCCGGAACGCCAGCGTTTTGCTCAGGGGGAAGGCAGACTACGTGCGGGCGTTGCGCAAATGACGCATTTTCGTCATGCGACCACCACTTTGTACTTTGGTGGTACAATACGCCGAATCGCAAGCAAATGCCGGCTTGCTGCACCGCACAGGCGGTTTTTCCGCCCGTGCGGCTACGCTTCGCGGGTGTTTTCGCGTCAGGGTTACTCGGCCGCCTGCTTGCTGGTTGCTGCCTTGCGGCTCCGGGCCGGGCGGGGCGCCGGCCGGGCCGCGGGGCGGCGGGCCAGGACCTCGCGCAGGAACCGGCCGGTATGGCTCTTGTCCGACGCGGCGATGTCCTCCGGCGTGCCCTGCGCCACGATGATGCCGCCGCCGTCGCCGCCCTCCGGCCCCATGTCGATCACCCAGTCGGCGGTCTTGATGACCTCGAGGTTGTGCTCGATCACCACGACGCTGTTGCCCTGGTCGACCAGCTCGTGCAGCACCTCCATCAGCTTGGCGACGTCGTGGAAGTGCAGGCCGGTGGTCGGCTCGTCGAGGATGTAGAGCGTGCGGCCGGTGGCGCGCTTCGAGAGTTCCTTCGACAGCTTCACGCGCTGCGCCTCGCCGCCCGACAGGGTCGTGGCCTGCTGGCCGACCCGGACGTAGCCGAGGCCGACCCGGGCCAGGGTCTCGAGCTTCTCGCGGATCGCCGGCACCGCCTTGAACAGCTCGGCCGCCTCCTCCACCGTCATGTCGAGGACGTCGGCGATCGAGCGCTCGCGGTACTTCACCTCCAGGGTCTCGCGGTCGTAGCGCTTGCCCTTGCAGACGTCGCAGGTGACGTAGACGTCGGGCAGGAAGTGCATCTCGATCTTGATCACGCCGTCGCCCGAGCAGGCCTCGCAGCGCCCGCCCTTGACGTTGAACGAGAACCGCCCCGGCTGGTAACCGCGGGCCTTGGCCTCGGGCAGGCCGGCGAACCAGTCGCGGATCGGCGTGAAAGCGCCGATATAGGTCGCGGGGTTCGAGCGCGGGGTGCGGCCGATCGGCGACTGGTCGATGTCGATGACCTTGTCGAGGTGCTCCAGCCCCTCGATGCGGTCGTGGGGCGCGGGATGCTCGAGCGCGCCGTTGAGCTTGCGCGCCACCGCCTTGTAGAGCGTGTCGACGACCAGCGTCGACTTGCCGCCGCCGGACACCCCGGTGATGCAGGTGAAGGTGCCGAGCGGGATCTCGGCGGTCACGTCCTTCAGGTTGTTGCCCCGCGCGCCGACGAGGCGCAGGGTCTGCGGCTCGGGCTCGCCGGCCTTGGCGGCGGGGTTCTTCTTCGCCTTCCGGCGCATCTTCGGCACCCGCACCGCGAGGGCGCCGGTGAGGTACTTCGCCGTCAGCGAGTTCGGATCGGCCAGGAGCTCGGGCGGCGTGCCTTGCGCCACGATCCGCCCGCCATGGATGCCGGCACCGGGGCCGACATCGACGACGTAGTCGGCCTGGAGGATCGCGTCCTCGTCGTGCTCGACGACGATCACCGAGTTGCCGAGGTCGCGCAGGCGCTTCAGCGTGCCGAGCAGGCGCTCGTTGTCGCGCTGGTGCAGGCCGATCGAGGGTTCGTCGAGGACGTAGAGCACGCCGGTCAGCCCCGAGCCGATCTGCGAGGCGAGGCGGATGCGCTGGCTCTCGCCGCCCGACAGCGAGCCCGAGCCGCGGGCGAGCGTCAGGTATTCGAGGCCGACATCGACCAGGAAGGTCAGGCGGTCGCGGATCTCCTTGAGGATGCGGGCCGCGATCTCGTTGTGCTTAGCTGAGAGATGCCCGGGCAACTCGCCGAACCAGCGGTGGGCGTCGCGCACGGAGAGCACGGTGGCGTCGCCGATGTCGGAGCCGGCGATCTTCACCGCCAGCGCCTCGGGCTTCAGCCGCTTGCCGGCGCAGGCCGAGCACGGCGTCTCGCCCATGAATCGGCCGATCTCCTCCCGGGCCGCGTCGCTGTCGGTCTCCTTGTAGCGCCGCTCGAGGTTCGGGATCACGCCCTCGAACGGCTTCGAGACCTCGTAGGCGCGCAAGCCGTCGTTGTAGGCGAAGCGGACCTCGTCGCCGTCCGAGCCGTAGAGCACGACCTGGCGGGCGGCCGCGGTGAGCTTGCCCCACGGCGTGTCGGTGCGGAAGCGGTAGTGGCGCGCCAGCGCCTCCAGGGTCTGGCCGTAATAGGGCGAGGTCGATTTCGCCCAGGGCGCGACGGCGCCGCGCGACAGGCTGAAGGACTCGTCGGCGATGACGAGCGTCGGATCGATCCGCATCTCGTGGCCAATGCCGCCGCAGGTCGGGCAGGCGCCGAAGGGGTTGTTGAAGGAAAAGAGTCTGGGCTCGATCTCGGGAATCGTGAAGCCGGAGACCGGGCAGGCGAAGCGCGACGAGAAGGTGATGGGTTCGGGGCCTGAGCCCTCCTCGGACGCGTCCGCGAAGGTCACGACCGCGATGCCGTCGGCGAGCTCCAGCGCGGTCTCGAACGAATCGGCGAGCCGCGAGGCCATGTCGGCCCGCACCACGATCCGGTCGACCACCACGTCGATGTCGTGCTTGAGCTTCTTGTCGAGCTTCGGCACGTCGTCGATGGCGTAGTACTCGCCGTCGATGCGCAGGCGCTGGAAGCCCTTCTTCTGGAACTCGGCGATCTCCTTGCGGTACTCGCCCTTGCGGCCGCGCACCACGGGGGCGAGCAGGTAGAGCCGGGTCTTCTCCGGCAGGGCCAGCACCCGGTCGACCATCTGGCTGACGGTCTGGCTCTCGATCGGCAGGCCGGTGGCCGGGGAGTACGGGATGCCGACCCGCGCCCACAGCAGGCGCATGTAGTCGTAGATCTCCGTGACGGTGCCGACCGTCGAGCGCGGGTTCTTCGACGTCGTCTTCTGCTCGATCGAGATCGCCGGCGACAGCCCGTCGATCTGGTCGACGTCGGGCTTCGCCATCATCTCGAGGAACTGGCGCGCATAGGCCGAGAGCGACTCGACGTAGCGGCGCTGCCCTTCCGCGTAGATGGTGTCGAAGGCGAGCGACGACTTGCCGGAGCCCGACAGCCCGGTGAACACCACGAGCTTGTCGCGCGGGATCGTCAGGTCGACGTTCTTCAGGTTGTGCTCGCGGGCACCCCGCACCGCGATCACGCGCGCTTCCGCGGAACGGTCGAAGAGCTTGTCGAGAGAGGCCATGCAGGAAGGCTCCGGGCCGCCGCCGACTCAGGCGCAGCCAGGCTTGGTGGGACCGGGGACCGGCCGGGAGCCCGCGATGCCGGGAACCCTGTCGACCGTGTGGGTGACGAGATGGGGCGCCGGGGCCTCCGGGCCAAGGCTCCGGGTAAGTCTCCATTCACGACTAGAACAAACTGCGTACAGCGGCAACCACCGCGTTCTCACAAGCTGAGCGGGGCGTTGTCGATCACCTCCTTCATGACGAAGAAGGTCCGGGTCTGGCGCACCCCGGGCAGGGCGATGAGGATCTCGCTGTGCATCCGGTTGAAGTCGGCCATGTCCGAGACGCGGATCTTGAGGAAGTAGTCGAAGTCGCCGGCGACGAGGTGGCAGTCGAGGAGGGTCGGCATGGCGAGCGCCGCCGCCTCGAAGGCGGAGAAGCTCTCCGGCGTCGAGCGGTCGAGCACCACGCCGACGAGGACAAGCGAGCCGCGCCCGACCTTGTCCGGCGCCACCACGCCGCGCACGCCGCGCAGGTACCCCTCGTCGAACAGCCGCTGGGTGCGGCGGTGGCAGGTCGCCGGGCTGGTGTTGACGCGTTTGGCGAGGTCCGCGTTGCCGATCCGGCCATCCTCTTGCAGGAGACGGAGAATTTTCAGGTCGATGCGGTCGAGGCCCGCGCTCATGAGAGATCCTTCCAGCCCAAGGCCCGGATATGGACGGATCTAGCACGTGAACCGCCGATCCGGCGGGAAAAGACGTCAAACATCGCGCGATTTCGAGAACACCTTCCGGTGGATCACGGCTAGGATGAACGCGGCTTCCACACAGGACCCCGGCGATGATTCCTTCGATGCTGTCGCAGTTCGAGCGCTACCCCCTGACCTTCGGGCCGACCCCGATCGAGCACCTGCCGCGGCTGACCGCGCATCTCGGCGGCGACGTCGAGATCTACGCCAAGCGCGACGACTGCAATTCCGGCCTGGCCTATGGCGGCAACAAGCTGCGCAAGCTCGAATACATCGTGCCGGACGCGATCGCGTCCGGCGCCGACACCCTGGTGTCGATCGGCGGCGTGCAGTCGAACCACACCCGCATGGTGGCGGCGGTGGCGGCCAAGATCGGCATGAAGTGCCGGGTGATCCAGGAGGCCTGGGTGCCGCACGAGGACGCGGTCTACGACCGGGTCGGCAACATCATGCTGACGCGGATCATGGGCGCCGAGTCGCAGCTCGTGGATGAAGGCTTCGACATCGGCATCCGCGACAGCTGGAAGCAGGCGATCGAGGACGTGAAGGCCAAGGGCGGCAAGCCCTACGCGATTCCCGCCGGCGCCTCGGTGCACAAGTTCGGCGGTCTCGGCTATGTCGGCTTCGCCGAGGAGGTGCGCCGCCAGGAGGCCGAGATGGGCCTCCACTTCGACTACATCGTGGTCTGCACCGTCACCGGCTCGACCCATGCCGGCATGCTGGTCGGCTTCTCGGCCGATGGCCGGGCCCGCAACGTCATCGGCATCGACGCCTCCTGCACGCCCGCCCAGACCAAGGCGCAGGTGCTCGAGATCGCCCGGAACACCGCCGCGCTCGTCGGCGCCGGCGAGATCGTGGCCGACGACGTGGTGCTCAAGGAGGACTACGCCTACCCGGTCTACGGCGTGCCCTCGAAGGAGACCGTCGAGGCGATCCGCCTCGCCGCCCGGCTCGAGGCGATGATCACGGACCCGGTCTACGAGGGCAAGTCGATGCAGGGCATGATCGACCTCGTCCGGAAGGGCTTCTTCCCCAAGGGCTCGAAAGTGCTCTACGCCCATCTCGGCGGGGCGCCGGCGCTGAACGGCTACAGCTACACGTTCCGCAACGGGTGAGCGGGGACGATCCGCTCGTCCTCCCGTTCGCGACCTCATCCCGGGGCTTCGGTCGATCGACGATCGACTGACCGCGAAGGGGGGACCGCGGAGACCTCTGGAGCCCTCCTTCGAAGTCCAGCGGTCTTCGATCGCCCGTACCTCGGGACGAGGTCGAGGGTGGGACGAGACGATTTTCAAAGAGGAAGCCCGGCCGCTCGTCGCGGGCCGGGCTTCGTCGCCTCCGTCAGCCGTTCGTCACTTGTCCGTGCACAACCCCGCCGCCGAGAGCCGGCGATGGTGGCGCGGGTCGCAATCGGTCGCCAGGAACGAGGCCCACTCGGCTTTGGTGCCGTAGAAGGCGTTGCGGTCGACGTCGCCGCGCACGCCCGGCACCCGCCCGGTCGAGGTGAACTGCCACAGCATCCAGTCGCGGTTGGCGTAGCGCTGCTCCGGCTCGGCCGCGGTGGAGCGGACCCAGTGCGGATAATCCGGCAGCTCGCCCTCCAGCACGTCCTTGTGGAAGGTGATGTCGGTGTAGATGATCGGCCGCTTGCCGGTATAGGCCTCCATCTCCCTGAGCATGTACTCGGTCATCGCGAGGGCCTGGGCCTTCGGCAGCTTCTTGGGGCAGAGCTGCGAATGGCCGTTCCACTCGACGTCGAGGACCGGGGGCAGGGCGGTCGGGTCGTTGGGGACGTTGCGCTTGAACCAGTCCATCTGGTCCTTGGCCGAGCGGCACCA
The DNA here is from genome assembly GCF_003173755.1 of Methylobacterium terrae. Classification (NCBI taxonomy): domain Bacteria; kingdom Pseudomonadati; phylum Pseudomonadota; class Alphaproteobacteria; order Hyphomicrobiales; family Methylobacteriaceae; genus Methylobacterium; species Methylobacterium terrae. Next base: position 3,726,607 of record NZ_CP029553.1, on the reverse strand, counting down.
GAACACGAAGTGGTAGGCGCCCCGCGGCACCCCGGCGCGGCCGGCGCCGTCCCAGTTCTCGCGGAAGCGCTCGTCGACGTGGTCGCCGCCCTCGGTCGCCTTGATGTAGGCGAACTGGGTGCCGGCGCCCCGGACCGAGGCCCAGTCGATCGGGCCCTGCCACTTCGAGACGTCGATGCCCTGGATCGGGTGGTTCTTGGCCTTGGCGACGCCCGGATGGGGCTTCACGTCGCCCTTGGTGGGATAGAAATCGGCGCCGCCGCCGGCGCAGGCCGCGAGCGCGGCGAGGCTCGCGGCCGCGAGCGCGCGCCTGCCCCACAGGACACCGCGCGAGAGGACGGAGGACCACGGGGCGGAGGGGATCGTCGACTCCATCGGCATGGGGGCGCGGCCTGACTTCACGCGGAACACTATGGCTATTCGATGCGGTGGGGCCGGTTAATGGAAGCTTGACGGAATCGGGACGGAATTCCGAAACCCGTGGCGGATAAGCCACGTAACCATGCCCCGAGGCTCGCCCGGGCCTCGGCCATCGGGCATAAGCCTCCGCCAGCACTGAATTTTATCGGGACGGGACGTGGCCAAGGTTCTGTTTACCATCGGGTACGAAGGCGCCGATTCCGAGCGCGTCACCGCCGCCCTGCGCGATGCCGGCGTGGCTCGGCTCGCCGACGTGCGGGCGGTGGCGGCCTCGCGCAAGCGCGGCTTCTCGAAGAGCGCCCTCGCCGCCGGCCTGACCGAGGCCGGCATCGCCTACAGCCACCTGCGCAGCCTCGGCACGCCCAAGGCCGGGCGCGAGGCCGCCCGCGCCCACGATGCCGGCCTGATGCGGCGGATCTACTGCGACGAGGTGCTGGACACCGCGACCGGCGAAGCCGCCCTCGACGAGCTGGCGGCGCTCGCCGCGGCCGGCCCGACCTGCCTGCTCTGCTTCGAGCGCGACCCGGAGCGCTGCCACCGGCGGATCCTGAGTGAGCGGCTGGCGGGGAGGGGGTTTCAGGCGGTGGACCTGTTCGCGTGAGGCGTGGGGCCGATCCCGCGGCGGCCCCGCCGCGGGAGGTGCCGGACGCGGCTCAGGCGGCGAGGGCGGTCCCGGGCCGGCAGGCCGCCACGCAGGCCCGGGCCAGGGCTTCCGTCGCGTCGACCAGGCACGCCCGCAGCGGATCCTCCACCGCCGCGAGCGCCACCGGGATCTCGGTGCAGGCCATCACGACCGCCCCGGCTCCTGCCGCCGCCAGGGCCTCCGCTTCCCGACGCAGGATCGCCGTCGCCTCGGCGAGGCGGCCGGCCTTCACGAGCCGGATTGCGCGCATCACCGCGTCCTGCCCCCCGGTGTCGGGCAGCCCGCACGCGTAGCCGCGCAGGGCGAGACGGTCCTGGTAGATCCCCGCCGCGACGGTGCCGGTGGTGGCCAGGACGCCGATGCGGGCGCCCTCCGGCGGGCCGAGCCGGTCGGCCACCGCGTCGGCGATGTGCAGGATCGGCAGCGGCGTCCCGGCCTGCAAGGCGGCGTGCCAGTGATGGGCGGTGTTGCAGGGCATGGCAATGCACGTCGCGCCCGCCGCCTCCAGCCGGCGCAGGGTCGCGCGCAGGGCCGGAAGCGGATCCGGCCCCTCGCCGAGGATCGCGGCAGTGCGATCCGGGATGTCGGCGGCCGAGCAGACGACCATCCGGATGTGCTCCTGGTCGCAGGAGGCGGGCGTGTGGCGGATGACCTTTTCCATGAAATCGACCGTGGCCATCGGCCCCATTCCACCGAGAACACCGAGCATCGCGACCTCCTGTCCGCGGTGACGATGCGCGCCGCCCCCGGCCCCGGTCCAATGCCGTGTCAGTCCACCCCATTCGCGTTTCGCATAGTTTCGGCGGCGACGGCCTCGGCCGCCCGCCACACCGCCGAGACCGCGGCGCGCCGATGCGCGGCGTTGCGGTAGAGCCGGATCTCGAGCGGGAGCGCCTCGCCCGCGGCGACCAGGCGATCCTCGGCGAGTTCGCGGGCGACCAGGCTGCGGGGCAGCCAGGCGCGTCCGTGTCCCTCGAGCGCCATGAACTTCAGCGCCTCGGCCATCGCGTTCTCGTTGGTGTGGGCGGTCACGGCGGCATCCCCGCCCGTTCGGAATTGCGCGATAGCCGCCACGCGGCCGAGGAAGGAGTTCCGGCTGTAGCTCAGGAGAGGCAGCGCCGCGCCAGAACCCGGCAGCGCCGCGCTGTGCACCGCGACCAGGCTGTCCGCCCCGACCACGCGGTGGGGAAAGAGGTCGGGATCGAGCAGGATGCCGACGCTCGGGTGATGGAAGGTCAGCAGGAAGTCGTAGCCGCCCTCGGCGAGCGCCTGGATGCAGGCGTGGAAATCGTCCGGCAGGAGGCGGCTGCCGAGGGCGCCGGTCTGCGCCTCGATCCGTCGGAACCAGGACGGGAAGAAGGTGAGGGCGAGAGTGTGGAGCGCGGCGACCGCCACGGTCTGCGGGTCCGGCCGGGCGCTGGCCTGCAGGGCGGCGCGGGTGCCGTGAAGCTGCCGCACGGTCTCCTCGGCGGTCTCGCGAAAGTCCCGGCCGGCTTGCGTGAGCGAGGTCGGGTAGGTGCTGCGGTCGATGAGGGCGACGCCGAGCCACGCTTCGAGGGCCTGGATGCGGCGGCTGAAGGCGGATTGCGTCACGTGGCGCTCGTCGGCGGAGCGCGAGAAGCTGCCCGTCCGCGCGAGGCTGACGAAATCCTCAAGCCATTTCAGCTCCATGGTCGCGCCCGCCCGGGTGCCTTTCGCCGGCCTCCCGATCGCCGCCGCGGCGGCGGCGGCCCGGCGGGAGCCTCGCCGAGACGCAGTAAGGCAGCGCCGGGCCGCCTTGCAACCGGGCGTCAGCCCTCGCCCGCCCGCGGCAGCGGCGTCTGGCCCGGCAACGCCTTCGGCCAGCCCAGCCGCCGGCGCCGCGGCACGGAGGCGCCCTCCGCGTGGGCGCTCTCGATGTTGCCGTAGAACTGGTCGGCGCTCGCCGCCCAGGTGTAGCGCAGGGCTTCCCGGCGGCAGGCCGCGGGCGGGATCGCGAGCGCCGCGCGGGCCGCAGCCCCGAGGTCATGGTCGAGAACCCCGACGCCCGTACCCCCGATCACGTCGAGGGGGCCGGTGACCGGGTAGGCCGCCACCGGCAATCCGCTCGCCAGCGCCTCGAGCAGGACGATGCCGAAGGTGTCGGTCAGGCTCGGGAAGACGAAGACGTCGGAGGCCGCGTAGACCCGGGCGAGCGCCTCGCCGGTCAGCGTGCCGAGGAAGCGCGCGGCGGGAGCGAGGCCGGCGAGCCGCGCCCGGTCCGGCCCGTCGCCGACGACGAGCTTGGTGCCCGGCAGGTCGAGGCGCAGGAACGCCTCGACGTTCTTCTCGACCGCGAGCCGCCCGACGAACAGGAAGAACGGGCGCGGCAGCCCGGCGAGGCAGTCCGGCGGCGCCTCGCCGTCGCAGGGGCGGAACAGGTCGGTGTCGACGCCGCGGCTCCAGCGCATCAGCCGCCCGAAGCCGCGGGAGGCGAGGTCGCGCTCGAGCGAGGGCGTGCTCACCATCGTGCCGCTCGCAGCAGTGTGGAAGCGGCGCAGCCACGCGTAGCTCCAGCGTTCCGGCACCGGCAGGCGGGCGGCGAGGTATTCGGGGAAGCGGGTGTGGTAGCTCGTGGTGAAGGGCCGCCCCTGCGCCAGGCAGACCCGCCGGGTGGCGAGCCCGATCGGCCCCTCGGTGGCGATGTGGACGTGGGTGGGGGCGAGGCCCGGGAAGCGGGCCGCGACGCCCCGGGCGGTGACGAGCGACAGCCGGATCTCGGCGTAGCCCGGCAGCGGCACGCTGGCGAAGTCCACCGGCGTCAGCATCACCGGATCGTGGCCGCGCCGGCGCCCCGCCGTGACCATGTGCTCCAGCGAGCGGACGACGCCGTTGACCTGGGGGTGCCAGGCATCGGTCGCGACGAGGAGCCTCACGCGACGGCCCTGGTGCCGGCGGCGGGATGATCCTGCAGGGAGCGGGCGGCGGGCGCCAGTTCCTCGACCGGGGCGTGCGGGCGGGGGCGTGCGGCGAGGGGCTGCGCGGCCTCGGCGCCGCTCCGTCTCCACTCGGCGTAGCGGATCACCTCCATCGTGCCGTCGTAATGCTCGACCACCGCCGTGCAGGATTCGACCCAGTCGCCGGTATTGAGGTAGTGCATGGTGCCGACCATGCGGCTCGCCGCGTGGTGGATGTGGCCGCAGATCACCCCGTCGGCCTCGGCCCGCCTCGCCTCGGCGATCAGGAACTCCTCGAAGCGGCCGATGAAGTTGACGGCGTTCTTCACCTTCAGCTTGGCCCAGGCCGAGAGCGACCAGTAGGTCAGGCCGAGGCGCCGGCGCACCCAGTTGAGGTGGGTGTTGACGAAGAGCGCCGCCGTGTAGGCGCCGTCCCCGAGGAGCGCGAGCCAGCGGGCGTGGCGGACCACGAGGTCGAACTGGTCGCCGTGGATGACGAGGTAGCGCTTGCCGTCCGCCGCCTCGTGCAGCACCTGGTCCTGGATCTCGATGCCGCCGAAATGCATGTCGAGGAAGTCGCGCAGGAACTCGTCGTGGTTGCCCGGCACGTAGATCAGCCGCGACCCCTTGCGCACCTTCCGCAGCAGTTTCTGCACCACGTCGTTGTGCGATTGCGGCCAGTACCAGCCCGAGCGCAGCTTCCAGCCGTCGACGATGTCGCCGACGAGGTAGATCTCGTCGGCGTCGACGTCCCGCAGGAAGCCGAGCAGCAGCTCGGCCTGGCAGCCCTTCGTCCCCAGGTGGGTGTCCGAGAGGAACAGGGTTCGCACGCGAAGCGCGTCGGCGTCCTCGGCCACGTGCATTCTCCTTGGCGGCGTCTCGCGCCAGCCAAACCCCATTCGCGTATCACTTTGATGACGCGGGGGCGGAGCGTGGAACCTCGGCCGGGGAAGGCCGGCCCGACGTCGCAAACCTGAATTCGTTTGCGGAGATTTAAAGACCACCATGCGGATCGCGCAGGTCAGACGCTCGAGGAGCCCTCTACCTCGGCCGTGGCGATTCGTGGTTTTGACAGGACGCCCCGCCGCTTCTCCGCGGCGCGCACCTCCCCGGCTTCCCCAAGAAAAGCGCCCCGCCCATGGCAGCCCCCCTCGTCGTCCCCGGCCGGTCGGCCACCGGATCTGGCGCGTCGGGCCGCGCGGCCGCCCGGCCGTATCTCGGCATCGGGCTCAAGGTTCTCTCGGCGCTCGCCTTCACGCTGATGTCCGCCGGCGTGAAGATCCTGGCCGAGCGGTTCCCGACCGGCGAGATCGTGTTCTTCCGCTGCTTCATCGCGATCGCGCCGCTGCTCCTGTGGCTGCGCTGGCAGGGCAGCGTGCGCGACGCCGTGCGCACCCGGAACCTCAAGGGCCACGTGCTCCGCAGCATCATCGGCGCCTGCGGGATGTTCGCGGGCTTTGCCGGCCTCTCCTTCCTGCCGCTCTCGGATGCCGTGGCGATCGGCTACGCCTCGCCGATCCTCGTCGTGGTGCTGGCGGCGGTGGTGCTGCGCGAGCGGGTCCAGGCCTATCGCTGGGCCGGCGTCAGCGTCGGCTTCCTCGGGGTGCTGATCACGCTCGCCCCCCACCTCGAATTCGGCGGGGCGGGCGGCGGCGGCGCCACGGGTGCGCTGTTCGCGATCCTGGCGGCGGGCTGCTCGGCGGCGGCGACCATCCAGGTGCGCAAGCTCACCGGCACCGAGCGCACCGGCGCCATCGTGCTCTACTTCTTCCTGTTCACCTCGCTCCTCGGCCTCTCGACCCTGGCGCTCGGCTGGCGGATGCCGGGCCTCTTCGACCTCGCCCTGTTCGTGGTCGTCGGCGTGCTCGGCGGCATCGGCCAGATCCTGCTCACCGAGAGCTACCGCCACGGCGACGCCTCGCTGGTCGCCCCCTTCGAGTACACCACCATGCTGTGGTCGGTGCTGATCGGCTGGTTCGTGTTCGGCCAGCTTCCCACGCTGTCGATCGCGGTCGGCGGCGGCATCGTGGCGGTCGCCGGGGTGTTCGTGGTCTGGCGCGAGCGGCGCCTCGTCGTCGAGCGGGCCCGCGAGGCGGCGGCGGGCGGGGCGCGGGCGGGCTAGTCCGCGGGACCGTTGACGCCCCGGCGCGCTCGCCCTTACTCCGGGGGATCGGAACTCGTCCCCCGGTCCAGCAGGAAGCGCCCCATGCCCGCACGCCCCCATCCGCGCCGCGCGGGAGCCCCCCGGTGATCCCTGCGGGCAACCACGCGACCGTGCCGGTGGACCTGCGGCTCTACGGGCTCCTCGACGTCGGGGTGTGCGGCGGCGACGCCGACCACCTCGCCCGCATGGCGGCGGAGGCCGCCGCGGGGGGCTGCACGCTCCTGCAGTACCGCGAGAAGACCATCGCCGATGCCCGCGAGACCGTGGCGCGCCTGCGCCGGATCCACGCGGCGCTCCAGGGCAGCGGCGTGCCGCTCCTCATGAACGACCGGGTCGACCTGGCGCTCGCCGCCGGCCTCGAGGGCGTGCATCTCGGCCAGGAGGACATGCACCCGACGGACGCGCGCCGCCTGCTCGGCCGCGGCGCGATCGTCGGGCTCACCGTCAAGAACTCGGCCCAAGCCGACGAGCTCTACCGCCTGCCGGTGGACTACGCCTGCATCGGCGGGGTCTTCGCCACCACGAGCAAGAACAACCCGGACCCGCCGGTCGGGCTCGACGGGCTCAACCGCATCGTGTTCCGGGCACGCCTCGCCCGCGGCGCCGGCCTGCCGGTCGGGGCGATCGCCGGGATCGACCGCAGCAACGCCGCCGCGACGATCGGCGCGGGAGCGGACGGGATCGCGCTGATCTCGGCCCTGTTCGGCACCGGGCGCGACGTCGAGGCGCGGGCCCGCGACCTGCGCGGGGTCGTCGACGGGGCGCTCGCCGCGCGGGGCGCTGCATGACCGGGAACGCACGATGATCGCCGTCACGATCGCGGGCTCGGATTCCGGCGGCGGCGCCGGGATCCAGGCCGACCTCAAGACCTTCTCGGCGCTCGGCGTCTACGGCGCCAGCGTGATCACGGCGCTCACCGCCCAGAACACGCGGGGCGTGCAGGCGATCCACGACGTCGAGCCGGACTTCGTCGCCCGCCAGATCGAGAGCGTCTTCACGGACCTCGACGTGCGGGCGATGAAGATCGGCATGCTCGCGCGCATCCCGGTGATCGCGGCCGTGGCCGAGACCCTCGCCCGCCACGCCGCCGGCCTGCCGCTGGTGCTCGACCCCGTCATGGTGGCGACGAGCGGCGACCGGCTCCTCGCCGACGACGCGGTCGAGGCCCTGCGGGCCAGGCTCCTGCCCCACGCCGCGGTGCTGACCCCGAACCTGCCGGAAGCCGCGGTGCTGCTGGGGGAGGGGATCGCGACGGACGAGGCCGCGATGCTCGACCAGGGACGACGCCTCCTGGCGCTCGGGCCCCGGGCGGTGCTGATGAAGGGCGGCCACGCCGCCGGCCCGGAGAGCGTCGACCTCCTGATCGGGCCGGGCGAGAGCATCGTGCGCCTCGCGGGCCCGCGGATCGAGACCCGCAACACCCACGGCACCGGCTGCACCCTGTCGGCGGCGCTCGCCGCCGGGCTCGCCCGCGGCCTTTCCCTGCCGGACGCGGCCCGGGCCGCGAAGGACTACCTGAGCGCCGCGCTCGCCGCCTCGGAGCGGTTGCGGATCGGGCACGGCAACGGGCCGGTGCACCACTTCCACGCCTGGTGGGGCTGACGCGCCATCCCGCCGGAATCGACCCGCGCGGCCGCATGAACCCTTGCGCGCATCCCGCGATTGCGTTTGATGGAGCGTACGGGCGTTCGGAATGCGGAACGCCGCGCGGTGATCCAGTGGGGTTCAAGGACGGGCGATGGGCGTCGAGCGGGGGCGGGAGCGCACCAAGGACCTGGTGAGCGGGGCACAGGTGCTGTCGGGGCAACTCGGCAAGACCATCCAGCGCCTGCGCAAGGCCTACAACCTCTCGCTCTCAGAGCTCGCCGAGCAGTCCGGCGTCGCGAAGTCGATCATCAGCCAGATCGAGCGCAACGAGACCAACCCGACGCTGGCGACGATCTGGCGCCTGAGCCAGGCCCTCGACGTCTCGATCGAGCGGGTGCTCGCCACCGGCGACGAGGAGCCGTTTATCGAGAAGTCCTCGCGGGCCGACACGCCGATCCTCGTCTCCGACGACGGCCGGATGCGGCTCGCCATCATCGGCTGGATCAAGACCGTCGAGTGGCTGCAATGGTACGACCTGTCGGCCGATCCCGGCGGCGTGCTCGATTCCGACGCCCACCAGCGCGGCTCGGTCGAGTGCCTGTCGGTCACCGAGGGCGAGTTCGAGGTCGACGTGGCCGGCGCGGTGCAGCGGGCCCGGGCCGGCGAAACCCTGCGCTACCGCTGCGACCGGCCCCACACCGTGCGCTGCGTCAGCGATGGCACGGGGCGCGCCTTCATGGTGGTGATCATGAAGGCGGCGGTGATGGAGTGAGGTTCGGGCGTCCGGAGCCCGAGCTCCGGTGCCATCTCGGCCCTGTCTGCAGCTCTGATATGAAGCGCTCCGTCTTCATCCCGGGGCGCGTGAAGCCCGGGATACGGGGACCGCTCGCATTCCAAGGCGACGCGGAACGCGATCCATCCTTCGCTTGAGCGTCAGCGGTCATGGATCACGCGTTGTCGCCTGCGGCGAACTCCGGGACGACGGACGGAACGGCATCGGCGCGAGCGACACGTTCCTCCGTGCTCGGCCGGGCCTCTATCCCCCGGCGTTGATCCACCGCACCAAGTCGGCCAGCACCAGCGACAGCGCCCGGTCGAGGCCGTTCGCCGCCACCGCGGCGTTCACCGCCGCCACCGGCACCCGGGCCTGGAAAACCTTGGCCGCCACGACCGTGCCGCTGCTCTCCTGGACGAGCTTGGCCGAGAGATCGACCACCGCCTCGCGGGTGCCGGCATTGATGTCGAAGGCGCGCAGCTCGGTGATCAGCACCGTGTCGGCCGCGACCTTGTCGCCGGGCCGGCTGACGGATTTCAGCCGGTTCGCGTTCTCGAGGCTCTGGATCACCCGAGCCTGGACCAGCCGCGGCAGCCGGTCGGCCCATTGGCCGCCGCCGAGATAGGACACGGCCCCGCCGGGCTCACGCACGATGATCCGGTCGGCCTCGAAGGGCTGGAGCCCGACCGGCTCCGCCACCACGATCGAGCGTCGGGCCGCGCCGCTGCGGGCCGCGCCCGGGAGTGCCGTGAGGTCGAAGGTCGTCGGCACCGCTCCGCCGCAGGCGCCGAGGAGCAGCGCCAGGCCGGAGGCCATGAGGAGGGGCCGGCGGGCGCGGCGCGGAGCGGGAACCGGGATCGGCATGGCGGCGAGGGGACCGAGGACGGGGAGGACCCGGGCGAACCGGAGCCCCGGCCCGGAAGCTTGACCAGACATGACGGGACAACGCCCGGCCGGGGCCGCGGGTGCAACCGCGACAGGCTTGCGCTGCAACATGGTCAGCGACCGTTGTATTCGGGCAACGTCGGCTTGCCGCCGAAAATCACCTGGGACGGGTCGCGCTCGATGTTGCGCACGGCGCTGTTGAGGCTGTTGAGGGTGCGCTGGCCGTCGGTCGAGAGGGTCTGGACCTCGCGCCGGCCGGCGCCGCTCAGGCGGCTGACGCTCGAGGTCAGGGTGGCGGTGCGCTTGTCGAGGTTCTCCGACATCGTCCGGAAGGCCCGGCCCGCCTCGCGGATCGAGATCGCGGCGTCGCGCACCTCCGCGAAGGTGCTCTTGCCGGCATCGCCCGCGGCCGAGCCGAGGAAGCCCTCGGCGCCCTTCAGCACCGCGTCGAGCCGGTCGGCGGAAGCGTTGAGCTTGCCCGCGAGGGTGCGGGCGTCCTTCACCCCTGCCTGGACGTCCGGCGAGGCGGCGGCGAGCGCGGCCGAGAACTTGTCGGCGTTGTCGATCAGGCTCGCGAGCTTGCGCCCGTCCACCGCCTTGGTCAGGGCGTCGAGGGCCGGCGCGCTGTCGCCCAGCGTCTTGGAGAAGCGCTCGACGTTGGCGAGCGTGCGGTTGATCGCGCCCTCGTTGCCGGCGACCACCCGGTCGAGGCGCTGCAGCATGTCGTCGGCGCGCTGCGCGATGGTGCGGGCCGCCGCCATCAGGTCCTGGATGTCGGACGCGTCGGCGTAGATGGTCGGAACGGGATCGTTGCTGGTCGGCGCCAGCGGCGCGGCGTCGGCGCTGCCGCCGACCAGCGCGATCGAGGCGACGCCGGTCAGCATCGTCATGTCGAGGCGCGCGCGGGTATCGGCGCGCAGCGGCGTGCCGCGGGCGACCTCGATGATCGCGGTCACGCGGCGCGGGTCCTGCGGCAGCAGCCGCACGTCGGTCGCCTCGCCGACCCGGATGCCGTTGAAGGTGACGACCGCCCCCTTGGCGAGCCCGCCGACGCCGCCCGAGAACACGATGCGCACCGGCATCCGGGCCTGGTTGGCGGAGCTGCCGCGCAGCCAGAACGCGAAGCCGAAGGCAAGCGCGATCACGGCCAGCGTGAAGGCCCCGATCAGGACGTTGTTGGCGCGGGTTTCCATGCCTCTACCGATGTCCGTGCTCGTGCGGGGCGAAGGGCTGCGCCCTCCAGGCATGGCTTGAGCTGCCGAGCTTAAGCGAGGCGGCGGGGCCGTCGGGTGCGGGAGCGCACATCAGGCGACGCCCTCCACGAGACCGGGGGATGAAAGGAGACCGGGTTCTGGCGAAGCGGGATCCTGCACCACGATCGAGCGGGCGCGCTTGCCGTGGAAGTAGGAGCGCAGCCACGGATGGTCGGAGGCCAGCATGGCGTCGATCGGCCCCTCGGCGATGATCTGGCCGTCGCCGAGGGCCGCGATGCGGTCGCAGGCGGTGTAGAGGCTGTCGAGGTCGTGGGTGACCATGAAGACAGTGAGCCCGAGCGTGCGCTGGAGCGTGGCCACCAGCTCGTCGAACTCGCCGGCGCCGATCGGGTCGAGGCCGGAGGTCGGCTCGTCGAGGAACAGCACCTCGGGGTCGAGGGCGAGAGCGCGCGCGAGGGCCGCGCGCTTGATCATGCCGCCGGAGAGCTCGGAGGGCAGCTTGTCGGCGGCATCGGGCTTGAGACCGACCATCTCGATCTTGAGCCGGGCGAACTCGTCGAGCAGGCGCTCGGAGAGGTTCAGGTGCTCGCGCATCGGCACCTGGATGTTCTGCTTGACGGTGAGCGCCGAGAACAGCGCGCCCTGCTGGAACAGCACGCCCCAGCGCCGCTCGATCACCCGGCGCTGGGCGAGGCTCAGGCGGTCGACGTCCTCGCCGAACACCTCGATCGTGCCGGAACGCTTCGGCACCAGGCCGAGCAGGGTGCGGGTGAGCACCGACTTGCCCTGGCCCGAGGGCCCGACGAAGCCCAGGATCTCGCCGCGGCGGATGTCGAGGTCGAGGCCCTTGAGCACCGTGCGCTCGCCGAAGGCGACCACGAGGTCGCGCACGCGGATGATCGCGTCGGGCGCCGGGCTCGCCGGGTGGGTGGGGCTGAAGGTGGGCAAGGAGCGCTTTCGCCTCGCTCAGAAGTCGATGGCCGCGAAGAACACCGCGAAGAGCCCATCGAGGACGATGACCATGAAGATTGACTTGACGACTGAGGCGGTGACGTGGCGACCGAGCGATTCGGCCGAGCCCTCGACCATGAAACCCTCGACCGAGGCGATGATGCCGATGATCAGCGCCATGAACGGCGCCTTGATCAACCCGATCGCGACGTGGCGGAAGCCGATCGCGTTCTGGAGCCGGAACGCGAAGGCCTCGAGCGACATCCCGCCGTAGACGAGCGAAGTGAGCGCACCGCCGGCGAGCGCCGCGAGGTCGGCGAGGAAGGCCAGCAGCGGCAGGGCCAGCATCAGGGCGAGGATGCGCGGCACGATCAGGATCTCGATCGGGTCGAGGCCCATGACGCGCAGCGCGTCGACCTCCTCGCGCATCCGCATCGAGCCGATCTCCGCCGTGAAGGCCGAGCCGGAGCGCCCCGCCACCATGATCGAGGTGAGCAGCACCCCGAGCTCGCGCAGGGACAGGATGCCGATCATGTTGACGACGTAGCTCTGGGCGCCGAACCGCTGGAGCTGGATGATGCCCTGCTGGGTGACGATGCAGCCGACCAGGAACGAGATCAGCATGATGATCGGCGCGCCGCGCAGCGCGATCTGCTCGACCTGGTTGATCAGCGCGGGCCCGCGGAAGCTGCGCGGCCGGGCGAGCACCCGCAGGCAGCCCGCCACCACCTCGCCCAGGAAGGCGAGGCCGGCCAGGCCCTCGCGCCCGAGGCTGCGCATCCCCGCGCCCAGGCCTGCGACCGGATCGAGGGGATGGAAGCGGCGCCGGCGCGCCGCCGGGGCGGCCTCCCGGTAGGCGACCTCGCGCAGCAGGATCAGGTGCTCGGGCGCGGCGCCCGCATAGGCGGTGCCGGGGCCGAGGGCGGCGCGGGTGCGCTCCAGCACCCAGGCGCCCAGCGTGTCGAGGCGCGACAGCCCCGAGAGGTCGATGACGAGGGGCCCGCCGGAGGACAGCATCTCGGCGGCCGCGGCCTCGACGGCGGGGGCCTCATCGGCGGTCCAGCGTCCGGCGAGGCGCGCGGCGAGACCGTCGCCGACGCGCTCGATCGCGGCGCGGGCCGGATCGGCCTCCCGCGTCACAGGCGGGGTCGTCATGGGTGCGCTCGTCATGGGTGCGGTCGGCACGGGCCGGCCTCCCTCGTTCGCCACTCAATCCCCTCGGGCCGGTCCTATACCCCGTCCTGCTAACAATTCGCAAACCACGGCGCCCCCGCCGCAACTCGGCATCACGCCGGGGTGCCCTTCCGCGAAGCCCTCGCCGCCGCGAGCGTCAGCGCGAGGCCGAGGCCCGCCACCGGCAGCATCAGCCCGAAGGCGAGGGGGCCGCCGCCGATCCGGTAGGCGGCGCCGCTCGCCAGGGTAGCGGAGGCGGAGGCGAGGGAGGCGCAGGCCGCGTAGGTGCCCTGCGCGGCGCCGCGCCCGCCCTCGGGGGCGAGGCGCGACAGGGCCGCCATGGCGCCGAGCTGCGTCGCCCCGAAGGTCAGGCCGTGCAGCGCCTGGAGCGGCAGAACCAGGGCGGGCAGGCCGGCGGCGGCGAGGAGCCCGGCCCAGCGCAGGAGGGCGGCGGCGGCGCCGATCGCGAGCAGGCGGAACGGCGCGTCCCGCAACCAGGCGATGCGCCCGGCCATCGCGAAGAACCCGATCTCGGCGACGACGCCGACGCCCCAGGCGATCCCGGTCTCCCCCGGCGACAGGCCGAGGCCGACCCAGTGGATCGACCCGAAGGCGTAGACCGCGGCGTGGCTCGCCTGGATCGCCGCACCGGCCGCGATGGCGAGCCACAGGGCGGCGGGCAGGCGCGCCCGGCCGCGCCCCCGGGCGGCCGGGGAGGCGGCCGCCTCCCGGCGCAGCAGCAGGGCGGCGCCGCAGGCCGAGGCGAGTTCGAGGACCGCGAGGAAGCCCGGGATGCTGCCCGTGCCGACGAGGCCGAGGAGCCAGCCGCCCAGAAGGCTCGCGGCCAGGAAGCCGAGGGAGCCGCCGAGCCGGATCCGGGCGTAGTCGAGGTCCGGGCGGCGGCGCACCGCCGCGAGGCTCTGGTAGTCGAGGCAGGGCACGAGCGACGCCCCGGCGACGGCGTTGAGGACGATCACCCCGGCGAGCAGGGGCCAGGCGAGGGACGCCGCCGCCGGCATCAGGGCGTAGGTGGCGGCGAGGCCGAGGCTGCCGGCGACCATCAGCGCGCGGGGCGGGACGCCGCGGTCGATCAGGCCGACGAGGGGCGCGGTCGCGACGATCCGGACCAGGATCGGCAGTGCCACCAGGACGCCGATCAGCTCCGGCCCGAGGCCGAGGCCGGCGAGCCAGAGCGGCAGGAACGGCATCGCCACGCCGATGCCGGCGAACACCGCCGCGTACAGGAGGGCGAGGCGCAGGCCGTCGCGGGGGGAGGGCGGGAGGGGCGACACGGGAACCGGACGGTGGGCGAGCCTCGGGCGCGGGCGACCTGCGGGCGACATGCCGGCCCGAATCAATGCCGGCCCGAATCAGGTGTCCCTCGGCGGGCTTGGCGTAAGCCGCCGTTAACGCCGGGATGTCAAGCGTTATCCACGTTGAGCCCTCGCGGGCGCCGCCGCCGAGCCGTCCGTTGCGGCCGGCGATGACAGGGCAGGTGAGATGGCCGGGACCCCTTCGCTCCCCATGCCGCGGGAAGAGTACGACGTCATCGAGGGCGCGATGCTGGAGACGGCGCGCGGGCGCTGGTTCCTCGGCGAGTACGCCCGGCGCAACCGCAACGCCGATACCGACGTCCTGCTCACCGCGATCGGCCGCCTCGAGAACGTCGTGACCGGCGAGCGCGGCCCTCCGGGCATGGAACGCCTGCGCTTCGACCTGATCGAGATGGCCAAGGCGATCAGCCGCACCAAGTCCGAGATCGCGGCGATCCACACGCCCGACCAGGACCAGAGCCAGCTCGGCGCGGCCTCGGAGGCCCTCGACGGCATCGTGCGCACGACCGAGCGCGCCACCTCCGACATCCTCCAGGCCGCCGAGGAGGTGCAGGAGGTGGCCTGGACCCTGCGCGAGACCGGGGCCGACAGCCGGGTCTGCGACCGCCTCGACCACAACGCGACCCAGATCTACACCGCCTGCTCGTTCCAGGACCTGACCGCGCAGCGCACCGGCCGCATCGTCAACACCCTGCGCTACCTCGAGCAGCGCCTGACCGCGATGATCGAGATCTGGGCGAGCGAGGACGACCCGCCGGCGCCGGCCTCCCACCGGGCCGAGGTGCCGGAGACCGCCCTCGACCAGAGCGACGTCGACCAGATCGTGGCGACGGGCCAAGAGTCGGACGAGGCGCCGGCGCCCGCCCCGCGGCTGCGGCTGGTCGAGCCGGCGATGCCCGACGACGACCTCGCCTTCATCCCCGTGCGGGACTTGCCTGGGCGGGACTTGCCTGGGCGGGACTTGCCAGTCCGGGACTTGCCGGTCCGTGAGGAGATCCCGGCGGCCGACGATGCGGTCGCGCTGGAGGACGCCTTCGCGGAGATCGACGATCTCGCCCTCGACGAGAAGCTCGCCCGCTTCACCTGAGGACCGGCCCCACGCCGCGCGGGGCCCGCCTTCGCGGCGCCATGATCGCTCCGCAGGGAGCCTCGCGCCCCGCCTCCCTCGTTCCCGGCCGCGATGACCCTGCACCTCCTCAAGCTCTGCGTCGGCTGCGAGTCCATCGCCGACCTCGAGGACTGGATCGCCGCCCGCCGGGCGGAGGCCGCGCGCCAGGGCCGGCCGCACGAGCAGGCCCACATCACCCGCATGGTGCCCAAGCGCGGCGACGAGATCGTCGGCGCGGGTTCGCTCTACTGGGTGATCCGCGGCCAGATCGCCTGCCGCCAGCCGGTGCTGGCGATCCGTCCCTTCACCGACGGCGAGGGCATCGGCCGCTGCCGCCTCGTCCTCGATCCGGAGGTCACGCCGGTCGAGCCCCGGCCGTGCCGGCCGTTCCAGGGCTGGCGCTACCTCGCGGCCGCGGACGCCCCCCGCGACATCTCCCGCCACGCCGCCGGCGACCTCGCGGCGATGCCGGAGGCGATGCGCCGCGAACTGGCGTCGCTCGGGCTGCTCTGACCGCATCGCCGCGGGCCGTCCGGCACCGGATGGGGCAGGGGCTCGATCCGGACGATCCGTCCGCCGGGACCGCCCGTAATCGCCGGTCCGCACCTCGTCCGATCGTGCGGGGTCGCCCCGGACGGGTACCGACATCCCGGACGCCTCTCCGTTGCCGCATCGGTGCCGCCGCCCGGCGATGAACCCAGGCGTGTACCTTCGCCGCCCTGTGCGATCCTGACTGGCAAGTCTCCGTCGAGTTGCGCACGCCTCGAGCCTGGGATCGGCCTCCCTGACGTGAGCAACGCCGAACAGGGCCCGCGGTCATTCGCAACCAACCTCGAATGACGATCGGCGGGACTCCTTCGAAAATACCGGGATCTATCCAAACCAACCCCACGTTTACGAAAATCTATCTTCCTTAATATTGAAAAATATGCGCGTAAATTGAAATAATGGATGTTTTTCGTAAAATCTAGCGCGGTCCGTGACGTTGACAACATACATGATCTGGTAATAAAGCGCCCATATAACAACGGCAACGCACCCGATTGGCTGTGCGCACCACACGAGGCGAGGAAACGTCCCATGACGACCGATCACAGCGGCTCCGTTTATCTACAGAACGACTGGGGCGTCGACATCGCTCAAATGACGATTCGCCATCGCCGCAGCAACGACCCGGACAAGCAGGAGGAGCAATCCTTCTACAACGTTGCCGCGGGCGACAAGGTCGGGCCGATGGCCATCACCTACACGACCGGCGCCGGCAGCCCGTTCGATTACTGGTGGGTCAAGTTCGCGACCCAGAACGGCACCACGTTCGATTGCAAGGACAACTTCTACTGCTCGATCAGCTCCGACGATGACGGCAACGTCATGCTTCGCCTGGATGGGTCCAACAGCGAGCTCTACGTGAGCTTCAGCAGCTCGAGCGGATGCTCCGTCAGCATCGAGCAGGTGCAGGGATAGATCCCGCCCCGTCGCGACCATCGCAGCCGAACGTGCGTCGCCGGCGGTTCGGCTGCATCGCCTCCAGCATTCGTCGTCACGAAAGACCGATCACGGTGCCGATCAGACACTCCCTCCGATCGTTTCTCTGCCTGGGCCTGACCTCCGCCGCCGCCCTGCACGGGCTGTGCCTGCCGAGCCTCGCCGACGAACCGCCTTTGCCATTCCTGGGCGAGATCCGGACTTTCGCGTCCCCGCGCTGCCCGACGAACTTCATGCAGGCGGCCGGGCAGACGCTCGACATCGCGGGCAACAGCGATCTCTTCTCGGTCATCGCGACGACGTATGGCGGGGACGGCCGCACGAATTTCGCGCTCCCCAACCTCCAGGGGCAGGCCGTGGTCGGCGCATCGACCGCAATGCCGATCGGCAAGGCGGTCGGCGCCTCGAGCGTCACGCTGGATGCGACCCAGGTTCCGCTCGTTTCCCACTCCCACGACGCGACGTTCGCGCCGGTCTCGGGGACCGCACCGGTCACCCTCCCGGCCACGCCGGGCACTCTCGCCGTCACGCCCAAGCTCCTGGCGAAGCAGGCGACGGGAGTCGTGGGCGTCAAGGACGGCTATCTGCTGTCCCAAGGGGGAATCGGGCAGTCCACCGCGCCGATCTACATCGATCCGGCGAATTCCGCCGCGACGGCACAGCTGGGCGGCCTCACCGCCGAGGTGACCGGGCTCTCGGCCACCGCCGCGACCACCTTCCAGGTGCCGGTGGTCACGGGCGGGACGGTCACGGTCAACCCGAAATCCGCAGCGGCGACGGCTCCGGTCCCGATCCAGTCCCCCGCCTTGCCGATGACGGTCTGCATCGCCGTCAAGGGCTACCTGCCGACCTCGAACTGACCGGGGAGCGACACGACCGGGAGGCGCGCCGGCGCGGCGGGACCGGCAGGCTGCGCCTCACCCGGACGCCGCCGACCTTCGTGTCAGCGGCCGCCGATCCCGGCCTCCAGCGCCCGGACGATCCAGGCGTCGCGGCCCTCCTTCGCCTTGGCGGCCGCGGCATCGATCTGGTCCGACAGGGCGGTCGAGACCGGCACGGTGAGGAGGATCCGCGTCGCGTCCTGGGCGGGATCGTAGACCAGGGTCGTCAGCTGCGCCGCGAAGCCCCGCAGGGCCGCCTGCTTCTGATCGAGCGACAGGCCCGCGTCGCGCGCGATCACCGGGCAGTAGGACGCGACGGCGTGGTCGATGATCGCCCCGTTCGACAGGCCCCGGGCCCGCAGTCGCTGCACCGCCTCGCGCAGGGCGCCGTTCGCGCCGGCCGCAGCGCCCGGCTGCACGATGGCCTCGAACAGCGGACCGTCCGGCGCGCCCGCGCCGTTGCCCGGGCAGGCGAGGCCGGCGGCGGCGGCCGGCCAGGCCGCGACGGTCAGCAGCCCGGCCAGGGCCAGGGAGGGGAGGCGGGATGGGGCGCTCATGACATCTCCTCGGTCGACGGGGAGGACCGTGGCGGCCGCAGGATCGCGTCGGGGGTGACGGATCGGCCGGCGGCGTTCGGCCCGTTGATCGCATGATCGAAGAACGTGTCCGTTCCCTCGGCGTTGCTCTCCCGGAACATGAAATGCCCGTAATGCGACGCAGCCGCGGCGATACCCTGCGTCACACGCCGAGATTGCCGAAGCAGAACCGCTCGGCTCCAACGAACAAGGCCCCCTGACGATCCCGCGGAACCGTCAGGGGGCCTTCGCTCCGGCCAGTGTCGGGGGCTCACGCCCCCTCGAACCGCCCGCTGGCATGGGCCAGCATCGTGTAGACCTTGCCGCTCTCGGAGGTGAGGTAGGCGTTGGCCCGGCGCGGGTCCTTGTCGGTGCGGGACACCTCGCCGAGCAGGCGCTCGAACTCCCGCACGTAGTGGTCGACCGTGCGGCGGAAGTCCGGCTCGGCGCGGTAGCGGCGACGGATCTCGTCGAAGGTCCGCTGTCCCTCCGCCGTGTAGAGGCGGCGGGTGAACAGGTCCGTCTCGCCGCGCCGGTAGCGCTCCCACAGGTCCACGGCCGCCGCGTGCTCGATCATCCGGGCGATGTTGCTGGAGAGCGAGTCGATCGCCGCGGCGCCGGCCGGCTCGGCGGCACCGCCTTGCCCGCCCGTCCCTTGCTGCCCACCCGTCCCTTGGCCGGTCGCGCCCTGCGGGGCCTTGGCCTTGGCGGCCGCCGGCACCTCGTCCTCGTCGTCCTGCGAGGCGCGGGAGAGGAGGTCGGAGAGCCAGCCGCCGGAGCCGGCGGGCGGGGTCGCGTCGCGCCGTGCCTCGCCCGCCGGGCGGTGTCCGCCTTGCGCCGCTGCCGGACGGGCCTGTCCCTGCACCGGGCGAGCCGGGGCGGGAGCCGGAGCCACCGGGCCGGCGGCCGGAGCCGTCAGGGGCGCGGACTTGCCCGGCTGAGCCGGGGGCCTGGCGGCCTGAGCCGCAGGCTTGGCAACCTGAGCCGCAGGCTTGGCAACCTGAGCCTCGGGCCTGGCCGCCGGAGCCGGGGCGACCGGGGCCTGCGGCTTCGGCGCCGTGGGGGCCGGGACCGCCGGGGCGGCCCGGCCGGCTTCCGCCGCGCGGGGCTGCGCCACGTCGACCGCGCGGGGCGAGCGGTGGACCAGGGCCGAGAGCTCGTTCAGGGCCTTGATCTGCTCGAGCACCACCCGGCGCATCTCGCCGGTGGCGTCCTGCGCCTCCTGCGGGATGCTGACGACGCCGCGCTGCAGGTCGCCGCGGATCTCCTCCAGGGTGCGGCGGATCTCGGTCGCCATGCCGCGCATGGATTCCACCGTGCCCTGGAAGCGCTCGGCCGCGTCGCCGAAGGCGTCGCGCATCTCGCCCGAGGCGCCCGCCACCGCCTGGCGGACCGACTCGGCCGCCCGCTCGCCCTCCTGGCCGGTGCCGGAGCGCAGGCGCTCGAACGCCTCCGTCACGGCGCTGCCGGCCTGGCGGGCGCTGGCCTCGATCTCGCGGCCCAGCGCTTGGGTGCGGGCCTCGATGGTCTTCAGCGTCGCCTCGACCCGGGTGCCGACGCCCTCGGTCGCGGCCGACAGGGCGGCCGAGCGGGCGTCGATGCTGCCGAGCAGGGCGTCGATCTCGGCCTGGCGCTCGCCGAGCGAGGCGGAGATCCGGCCCTCGGCGCCCTCCAGCGCGCCCGCGGCGGCCGTGAGGTCGCCGATGTGCTGGCGCGCGGTCTCGGTCAAGGCCTTGCCGCGGGCGTCAAGCGTCGCGGCGAGGCCGGCGGCCTGGCGCAAGGCCCCGGTCGCCGCGCCCTGGAGCGCGCCGACCTGCTCGGCGACCCGGTCCGAGGCCTTGCCCGTCTCGACGGCGATCTCGGCGAGCGCCGCCTGGATGTCCTGCACCCGGCCGGACAGCCCGCCCTCGATCGCCGAGAGGTTCTCGCCGGACTTGCCGATGAGGTCCTGCAGCGCGCCGCAGGCGGCCTCGATGCGGCCGATCAGGCCGCCGAGCTCACCGCCGAGGCGCTGGTTGACCTGGGCCAGGACCTCGACCGCCCGGGCCGCGCCCTGGTCGGCCGCCCGGCGCAGGGTCTCGGCGGCCTCGGAGGACAGGGCCGCCAGGGCCTCGGCGCGCTCGCCGAGCGCCGCGACGGCGCCGCCCATCCCCTCGGTCACCGCCCGCTCCAGCGCCTCGCTGCGCTGGGCCAGGGCCGCGACGAGCTCGCTGCCGGGGCCCTCGACCAGGCCGCGCAGCTGCGCCACCTGGCGGTCGAGCCCCTCGACCGTCTCGCCGCTCGCGGCCAGCGCCGTCACCAGGGCGTTGCCGCGCTGGTCGATGGTCCGCTGCAGCGAGGCCGTCGTCGCCTCGAGCTTCTGCCCGAGGGCGCCGCCGCGCTCGTCGACGATCTGGCGCAGCGCCTCGACCCGCTCGGCGAGGCCGCGATTCAGCTCGGCCCCGCGCCCGTCGATCGCCTGGGTCAGGTCGCGGGCGGTCTCGGCGAGCGCCCGGGTGAGGGTGGTGCCGCGCTGGTCGATCAGCGCCGCGAAGGCCGCCGCCCGACGGTCGAAGCCCGAGCTGAGCTGGGCGCTGCGCTCGTCCACCGCCGCCGCGAGCGCGGTGCTGCGCTCGTCCATGGCGCCGTGCAGGCTCGCCACCCGCTCGTCGAGGGCGGCGGTGAGCGCCGCCGTGCGGGCGTCGACCAGGGCCGCGTAGGCGTCGCTGCGGTCGTCGAAGGCGTCGGCCAGGGCCTCGCCGCGGGCCGCCACGAGCGCCGCGAAGGCGCGCATCCGGCCGTCGATGCGGGCCGTGAAGGCGGCCGAGCGCTCGTCGACGCTGCCCGACAGGGCGTCGGTGCGGGCCGCCATCAGGGCGGCGAGCTCCGCCGTCTTGGCGTCGACCAGGGCGCCGAACGCCGCCGCCCGCTCCTCGACGGCACCGTCGAGGATCTGGACGCTGTCGCGCAGGCGGCCGGCCACCGCCTCGCCGCCGGCATCGAGCCGCGCCCCGAGCGCCTCGACCTGGCCGCCGAGCACCGCGTCGAGGGCGGCGCGGCTGCGCTCGAGGGCACCGGACAGCTCGGCCACCCGGGCGTCGAGGAGGGCGGCGAGCGCCGCGCCGCGCCCGTCGAAGGTCTCGGCGAGGTCGGCGTTGCGCGAGTCGAGGAGGCCCGCGAGCGCGTCGCCGCCGCTGCGGATCGTCGTGGCGAGCACGTCGATGCGCTCCTGCACGCGCCGGGCCAGGACGTCGCCGGCGCCGGTCAGCTCGGCGAGCGCCCGCTGGCGGCCGTCGATCAAGCGCACCAGGTTGCCGCCGCCCTGCTCGATCGTGCCGGCGATGGCCGCCTCGCGCTCGCCGAGCAGGGCCGCCAGGGCCTCGACGCGCTCCGTGAGGGTCCGGGCAAGCGCCGTGCGGTGCCCCTCGAGGGCGTCGCCGAGGCCGGCCTGGCTCTCGGAGAAGAGGCCGGACAGGGCTTGCGCGCTGCGCGACACGGCCTCGCCGAGGGTCGCGACGCGGGATTCGAGCAGGCCGGCGGCCTCCTCGCCCCGGGCCGCGATCAGGCCCGCCATCGCCTCGCCGCGGTGGTCGAGGCTGGTCTCGAGCGACCTCGCCCGGGCCTCGATCAGGCCGTCGAGGTCGCGGAGCGCCGCGTCGATGCGGCCGGACAGGCCCTCGCTCCCGGTCTCGGCGGCCCGGACGAAGTCCGCGGCGCGGGCGTCGATGAGGCCGGCGATGGCCCGGGCGCGGGCCTCCACGGCCTCCGCGAAGGCGGCGCCGCGGCTCTCGACCAGGTGGTCGAGGGCGGCGAGGCGGTCGTCGAACAGGCCCGACAGGGCGCGGGTGCGCTCCTCGACGGAACCGACCGCGCGGCCGACGCGCTCCTCCAGGGTCGCCGCGAGGGTGTCGCCGCCCTCGGCCAGCACGCCGCGCAGGGTCCCGACCCGGTCGTCCAGCACGGCGCCGAGGGTGCCCGTCCGGTCGTCGAGCACGGCACCGAGCGCGCCGGTCCGGTCGTCCAGAAGGCTGCGCACCGCGGCGGCGCGCTGCTCCAGCACCTCGTGCAGGGCGCGGATTCGGGCGTCGAGGCCGTGCTGCAGCGCGTCCGCCTGGCCGTCGAGGAGGCCGCGCAGGGATGCGGCCTGGGCGTCCAGCCGGTCGCCGAGGGCCTTGAGCCGCTCGCCGAACAGGCGCTCCACCCCGGCCTCGCGGTCGTCGAGAAGCGTCACGAGCGCGGTGGAGCGGTCACCCACCAGGGTCTCGAGGCGGCCCGAGCCCTCGGCGAGGACCCGGTCGGCCTCCTCGATCGTGGCGCGGAGCGCGCCGAGCACCGCGTCGCCGCGCTTGCCGATCAGGTCAGAGAGCGCCGTGCCGCCGCGGTCGAACAGCCGCGCCAGCTCGGTCATGCGGCCGGCGAGCGTGCCGAACATCGCCCGGCCGCGCTCGTCGATCTCCTCGGCGAAGGCGGCGGTGCGCTCGTCGACGAGGCGCGCCAGGGCCTCGGTGCGCCCGTCGAAGGCGGCGCGGATCGCCTCGGCCTTCTCGGCGAACGCGCGGCTCGCCTCGCCGCTATGGGCCTCCACGAACGTGACGAGCTCGCGGGTGCGGGCGCCGAGCTCCTCGTCGAGGCCGCGGGTGCGGCTCTCGATGACGCGCAGCGCCTCCTCGGCCTTGAGCCCGAAGGTCTCGTCGACGATGCGGCCGCGCTCGTCGAGGGCCTGGGCCAGGCCCTCCAGGCGGGCGATCACCCGCTCGTCGAAGCGCGCGGCGCCGGAATCGAGGCTGCGGGTCAGTTCCTCGGTGCGGCGGCCGAGCTCGTCGCCGATCTCGCCGACCCGGGCGGTGAGGGTGTCGCTCATCGCCTGGCTGCGGGCGGTGATGGCGCGGGCGAGCTCGTCGGCGCGGCCGTCGAGGGCCTGGGCAACCTCGCGGCCGCCCTCGGCCATCACCCGGGCCATCTCGCCGGCCCGCACGATCAGGGCCTCGTTCAGCGCCGTGGCGCGGGCGCCGATATGCTGGTCGACATGGGCCACCATGGTGCTGAAGGTGGCGCCGATCTCGGCGGTGCGCTTGGCCGAGCGGTCCTCGAGCGCGCCGAGCTGGGCCTCGACGGCCTCCCGGGCCTCGCGGGTGCGCTCGACGATGGTCTCGGCCACGGCGCGGCCCTGGACCGTGATGAGGCGGTCCATCTCCTCGAGGCGGCCCGAGACCGTCTCGGTGAGGTGGTGGGTGTCGCGCGAGATGCGGTCGGCGAGGATGTCGCCGCGGGCGATCGCGTCCTGCAGCGCCGCGAGGCGGCTCGTCACCGCCTCGTCGATCGCGCGGCCGCCGGTCTCGGCGGCGCCGGCGAGCGCCGTGCCGGTCTTCTCCAGGGCGTCGTTGACCCGCGCGCCCTGGCTCGCCACCGCCACGACGATGTCGCGGCCGACCGCGGCGAGGCGGGTCTGGGTCTCGTCGGCGTGCCGGCCGATCAGGTCGGTGAGCGCCCGGCCATGGCCGTCGAAGGCGGCCCCGACCTCGGCGACGCGGGTGTCGAGGGCGCCGGTGGCGCTCTCGGCGGCGAGTGCGAGCGCCGCCGACACGTCCTCGGCTTGGCGCGTCAGGTGATCGACCGCGCCGCGCAGCGTCGCGTCGGTCGCCTCGGTGCGGGCCGCCACGAGGCGCCCGGCCTCTTCCGCCGCCTGGACGAAGGCCGCAGCCGCCGCGAGGGTCCGCGCGTCGAACTGCCCGGTCGCCGTCTCGGCCGCACGGCCGATCGCGAGCGCCGCCTCCTCGGCCCGGCCCGCCAGGCCCACCACCGCGCCGTGCAGGGCCGCGTCCGCCTCGCCGGCCCGCACGCCGATCACGCCCGCGGCTTCCTCCGCCACCCGGGCGAAGGACGACGCGGCCTCGGCCAGGCGCGCCTGCAGCGCGCCCGACGCCTCGTCCGCCCCCTGGCGGAACGCCTCGACGCTCTCCGCCGTGCGCAGGCTCACCGCCCCCGTCGCCGTCTCGGCGGCGCGGCGCAGCACGCAGGCCGCTTCCTCGGCCCGCGCCTCCAGCTCGCCCGCCGTCGCGGTCGTGGCCTGCCGGAACAGCTCGGCCGCGGCCTGGCTGCGGGCGTCGAGCTCGGCCCCGGTCGTCTCCAGCGTGCGCCGGAAGATGTGCGCCACCTCGACCGTGCGGGTGCCGAGCGCCCCCGTCGCCTGCTCGGCGGAGCGGCGCATGATCTCGGCCGCCTCCGTCGAGCGGGCCTGGAGCGCGTCCCCGACCGTGTCGGCCGAGGCGGTGAGGGCGGCGGCCGCCGCCTCGGCCCGCTCGGCGAGGCCGGCGAGCGCGGTGCGCAAGCTCGCGTCGGCGGTCTCGGTGCGCTCGCCGATCAGGCGGCCGGCCTCCTGGGCCGCGGCCACGAAGGCGGCGGCGGCGGCCGTCGTGCGGGCGTCGAGGGCGCCGGCGGCGCTCTCGGCGGCGAGAGCCAGCGCCGCCGACACGTCCTCGGCCTGGCGCGTCAGGTGATCGACCGCGCCGCGCAGCGTCGCGTCGGTGGCCTCGGTGCGGGCCGCCACGAGGCGTCCGGCCTCCTCCGCGGCCTGCGCGAAGGCCGAGGCCGCCGCCAGCGTCCGGTCGTCGAAGTGCCCGGTCGCCTCCTCGGCCGCCCGGGCAATCGCGGCGGCCACCGCCTCGGCCCGCTCCGCCAGGCCCTCGACCGCGTCGCGCACCATCGCGTCGGCCGCGCTCGCCCGCTCGCCGACCAGCCGTCCGGCCGCGTCCGCCGCCTGCGCGAAGGCCGCCGTCGCCGCGAGAGTCCGCGCATCGAGCGCGCCCGTCGCCGTCTCGGCCGCACGGCCGATCGCGAGCGCCGCCTCCTCGGCCCGGCCCGCCAGGCCCACCACCGCGCCGTGCAAGGCCGCGTCCGCCTCGCCGGCCCGCACGCCGATCACGCCCGCGGCCTCCTCCGCCACCCGGGCGAAGGACGACGCGGCCTCGGCCAGACGCGCCTGCAGCGCGCCCGACGCCTCGTCCGCCCCCTGGCGGAACGCCTCGACGCTCTCCGCCGTGCGCAGGCTCACCGCCCCCGTCGCCGTCTCGGCGGCGCGGCGCAGCACGCAGGCCGCTTCCTCGGCCCGCGCCTCCAGCTCGCCCGCCGTCGCGGTCGTGGCCTGCCGGAACAGCTCGGCCGCGGCCTGGCTGCGGGCGTCGAGCTCGGCCCCGGTCGTCTCCAGCGTGCGCCGGAAGATGTGCGCCACCTCGACCGTGCGGGTGCCGAGCGCCCCCGTCGCCTGCTCGGCGGAGCGGCGCATGATCTCGGCCGCCTCCGTCGAGCGGGCCTGGAGCGCGTCCCCGACCGTGTCGGCCGAGGCGGTGAGGGCGGCGGCCGCCGCCTCGGCCCGCTCGGCGAGGTCGGCGAGCGCGGTGCGCAAGCTCGCGTCGGCGGTCTCGGTGCGCTCGCCGATCAGGCGGCCGGCCTCCTGGGCCGCGGCCACGAAGGCGGCGGCGGCGGCCGTCGTGCGGGCGTCGAGGGCGCCGGCGGCGCTCTCGGCGGCGAGAGCCAGCGCCGCCGACACGTCCTCGGCCTGGCGCGTCAGGTGATCGACCGCGCCGCGCAGCGTCGCGTCGGTGGCCTCGGTGCGGGCCGCCACGAGGCGTCCGGCCTCCTCCGCGGCCTGCGCGAAGGCCGAGGCCGCCGCCAGCGTCCGGTCGTCGAAGTGCCCGGTCGCCTCCTCGGCCGCCCGGGTGATCGCGGCGGCGGCCGTCTCGGCCCGCTCGGACAGGCCGGCGACGGCGCCGCGCAGGGTCGCGTCGGTCGCCTCGGTGCGAGCCGCGACGAGGCGCCCGGCCTCTTCCGCCGCCTGCACGAAGGCGGATGCCGCCGCGAGGGTGCGGGCGTCGAACTGCCCGGTCGCCTCCTCGGCGGCCCGGGAAATCGCGGCGGCCACTGCCTCGGCGCGCTCGGACAGACCGTCCAGGGTCCCGCGCAGGGACGCATCGACGGACTGGGCGCGCGAGGCGACGGCGCGGCCGGCCTCGTCGGCGGCGCGGGCGAAGGCGGCGGCGGCCGCATCGGTGTGGTCGCCGACCTGGCCGGTGGCGGCCTCGGCGGCCTTGCGGAAATGCTCGGCGAGCGCGGCGGCGCGGGCGTCGAGGTCGGCGCCGATGTCGTCGGCGGCGCGGCGCAGGGCCTCGCCGGCGCCGGCGGTGCGGGCCTCGAAGCTGCCCTGGAGCGCCTCGGCGGCCACCGCGAGGGCGGCCTGCGTCTCGCGGGTGCGCTGGTCGAGACCGTCGATCAGGCCGAGGCTCTTCGTCGCGAAGGCCGCCGCCAGCCCGTCGAGGGCTTGGCCGATCCGGCCCTCGGCCTCGCCGGTGCGCTCGGCGACCAGGGCCGCCACGCGCTCGCCGGTCCGGTCGAGATTGCGCTCGAGGCTGCCGCCGTGGCCGACCAGCACCTCCTCGACGCGCCCGATCGTCTCCTCCAGGCGCGAGGTGAGGTCGGCGCCGCGCACGCCGAGCGCCTGGGCCGCGTCCTCGACCAGGGTCGAGAGGTCGTCGCGCACCCGGGACGCCTTCTCGCCGAAGGCCGTGATGACGCCCTCGCTGGCGCGGGACAGGCCGGCCTCGGCCTCCGCCGCCCGGGTCTCGATCGCGGCGGCGACGCCGGTGCCGGCCTGCTCGATCTCCTCGCGCAGCGCGATCCCGCGCTCGGCGATGTGGGCCGCGATGGCGCTGCCGGAGGCGGCGAAGCGCTCGGTGATGCCGGCGCCGGTCTCGGCGAAGCGCTCGGTGAGGTCGGTACCGCGGGCGAGGAAGCGCTCCTCCAGTCCGTGCGCCGAACGCTCGAAGGTCTCGCGGACCTGGGCGCCCTCGCGGTTGAGGGCCTCGATCACGCCGGCGCCGGTCTCGGCCAGCGTGCGGGCGACCTCGCCGGCATTCTCGGCGAGCGTCCGGGTGAGGAGGCCGCCGGTGCGCTCGAACGCCTCCGTGACCTCGACCGCCCGGGTCTCGAGCGCCCGGCTCAGGGAATCGCCGACGCTGCCGAGGTCGGTCTTCACGCCCTCGCTCGTCGCGACGAGGCGCTGGACGAGGTCGTCGCCGCGCCCGGCCACGGCCTCGACCACCCGGTCGCCGGTGGCGGCGAGCGCGGCGGTGACCGCCTCGCCGCGATCGCCGATCGCCGCCGTGATCGCGTCGCCGCGAGCGCCGAGCGCCGCGGTGACCCGCTCGCCGGCGCCGTCCACCGCCGTGACGATGCGCTCGGCCGCGGTGTCGAGCTCCTGGGTCAGGTTCTGGTGCGAGCCCTGGATCGCGCCGCGCACCCGCTCGGCATTGGCGACGATCGATTCGCGCTGCGCCACCAGCTCGTCGACGAGGGTGCGGATGCGGATCTCGTTGTCCGAGTAGGCGCGCTCGAGGGTCGAGATCTCGCCGCGCACCAGGGTCTCGAGCTCGCCCGCGCGGGCGAGCGCCCGCTCGACGCCGTCGCCGACCGCCGCGACCTCGCGGCGGACCGCCTGCGACATGGTCAGGACCGCGTCGGTGGAGAAGCCCTCGGGCTCGGCGAGGCGGATCGCCACCTCGCCGACGGCGCGGGCGACGAGGCGCATCTCCTGGGCGCGCACCGCCAGCATCGCGGCGATGAAGAACAGCATCACGGGGGCGAGCACCGCGGCGGCGCCGACCGCGCCCTGCAGGCCGGTGAGGCCGGCGGTGAAGCCGCGCAGGTCGCCGCCGGACTGGCTCCAGGCCAGGACCGCGAAGCCGCCGAGCCAGACGAGGGCGGCGAGCGCCGCCAGCGCGTAGGGCCCGCGCGAGGGCTCGACCCGCAGGGTCTGCTGCAGGGTCCCGACGCTGCGGCGGTCGTCGTTCGCGACGAGGGAGCGGTCGGGGGGCAGGAGGCCGCCCTCGCGGCGGCCGTCGCGGGGACCGGGCAGGGCGCTGCCGTCGAAGCCGGGCTCGCGGGCGGCGGCCGCGGCGAGCGGGTCGGAATCGTGCACGTCCGGCAGGCGCGGCTCGACGCGGCTGCCGTCCGCCTGGGGATCGGGCAAAGGCGCATCGGGGGATCGGGCCGTCTCGCCCCGGACCGGGTGATCCAGGTTCAGGGCCTGCTCAATCGCCGACAGCGCCGCTTCCGCCGGGTCCTTGAGCTTCTTTTCCGTCGCCATCGAACGCCTCGTTACGCCGTGAACGCCGCCGGGCGGTCCGTGAGGACCGCCGCGCCGCAATCATCCCCGAAATTCCGCGAAACCCGCGCCGTGCCGCCAGCCGACGCGATCCTCAGCGGTTTACCACGAGAACCTTAGACGCAAGGAGTACCAGCCGGATACCCGGACGGGGCGAACCCTCCCAAAAAGCTTAAGGGAATGGTTACCATGTGTCCGGCGGGCGGCGCGCGACTGCGCTATCTCGCGGCGGCACCACGGTTTTGACCGCTCCGGCCGGGCACCGAACGGGGCTCGATCCGGCTGTGGACAGGGCTCCACCAGCAACCGGGGAACCGTCCCGTCCCGGGGCCCGGCGCTTGCGTCGGGCGGTTCCTTGCGGGATCTGGCGTCCCGACGACGGGACCACGAGAGCCGCGAGACGCCGATGGAGACGCTCCTCGACCGCGCCCACCTGGCGCAGCAGACCTTCGGCGACGACGACCTCGCCCGGGAGGTGCTGGCGCTGTTCTCCGGCCAGTGCGACCGGCTGCTCCCGGGGATCGCCGATCCGGACCGCGACGGGGCGGGCCGGGCCGACCTCGCCCACACCCTGAAGGGCTCGGCCCTCGGCGTGGGCGCCATGCGCGTCGCGGCGCTCGCCGGGCGGCTCGAGAGCGCCCTGCGGGCCGGCGACGCGCCGGCGATCCGCGACCTCGCGCCCGCCCTGGCGCGGGCGGTGCGCGAGACGCTGGCCCTGCTCTGAGCCCGTATCCCGGGCCGCATCCCGCGGCGCGAGTGCCGCGCGACGCACGGCGCGCTTGCATTCCGGGGCGGCAGCCGCCAATCAGGCCCCGCCGCGCCCTCGTCCGATCCGCGGCCGCGCTCGAGGCTTCCGGAGTCCCAGATGGTCCAGATCACCTACGTCGATGCCGCCGGCACGCCCCGCACCGTCAAGGGCGAGGCCGGCTCGACCGTGATGGAGACCGCGATCCGCAACAACGTGCCGGGCATCGACGCGGAATGCGGCGGCGCCTGCGCCTGCGCGACCTGCCACGTCTATGTCGGCGAGGAGTGGGCGGAGGCCGTCGGCCCGGCCGAGCCGATGGAGCAGGACATGCTGGATTTCGCCTCGGACGTGCGGCCGACCTCCCGCCTGTCGTGCCAGATCCGGCTCAAGCCCGAGCTCGACGGCCTGACCGTCACCACCCCGGCCCGCCAGGGGTGAGGCGGGGGGTGCGGACGGCCCGGCGGCCGAGCCCCGCGCGGCAGGCTCCGTAGGGAGAAGCGGCACCTCGACTTGGCCCGCGAGCGATGACGGGCCTCACGCCGGTCGCGCCGGCAAGATCTGACGGGCGGCGAGGCCGAACAGGCAAGTCGACGGACGACGGGACACTCGACGGGCATACGGCCTAGACCGTCGCAGGACGCGATTCCTTAAGACGCCGCCTCGGATAATGACCCGCGTCCGGACCCGGCCGGACCGGGGAGGCGCAGCGTGATCCACCAGGCTCGAACGGCAGGCACCGATCGCGCAGGCGACGGGTGCGCCCTGTCGGACATCGCCGCCGCGGCGACGACCCTGCGCCAGGCGGCCCACGACAAGACGCAGCGCATCCGCCGGATCACCAGCCAGGTGAAGATGCTGGCCCTCAACGCCCGCATCGAGAGCGGCCGGGTCGGCGAGCACGGGCGCGGCTTCACGGTGGTCGCCAACGAGGTCGGCGCCGTCGGCGAGGCGATCGCCGGCCTCGCCCGCGAGCTGGAGGCCGACGTCGACGGGCGCATCGTCGGGTTGCAGGCGCAGGTCGCCCGGCTGGTGACCCGGGCCCAGGGCGAGCGCCTGGTCGACCTCGCCCTCAACGCGGTGGAGCTGATCGACCGCAATCTCTACGAGCGGACCTGCGACGTGCGCTGGTGGGCGACGGACGCGGCGGTCGTGGCCTGCGCCGCCGATCCGGCCCCGGCGGCAGCGGCCTTCGCCGAGAAGCGCCTCGGCGTCATCCTGTCGGCCTACACGGTCTATCTCGACCTCTGGCTGTGCGACCTCGACGGCCGCGTCATCGCCACGGGCCGGCCCGGCCGCTTCCCCGGCCTGCGGGGGCAGAGCGTGGCGCAGGAGCCGTGGTTCCGGCAAGCCGCCGGGCTCGCCTCGGGCGACGACTACACCGCCGCCGACATCCGGTCGGAGCCGCGTCTCGGCGGCGCCCAGGTGGCGACCTACTGCGCGAGCGTGCGCCGCGACGGCGAGGCCTGCGGCCGGCCGCTGGGCGTGCTGGCGATCCATTTCGACTGGGAGCCGCAGGCGCGGGCGATCGTCCAGGGCGTGCGGGTCGCCCCCGAGGACCGCACCCGCACGCGGGTGCTGCTCGTCGACGCGGCGCGGAGGGTGATCGCCGCGAGCGACGGCGTCGGCCTGCTGAGCGAGCGGCTGCCGCTCGACCTCGGCGATGCGGCGAGCGGCGTGCTCCCGACCCGGGACGCCGAGGGCCTCGTCGCCTATCACCGCACCCCGGGCTACGAGACCTACCGGGGCCTCGGCTGGTACGGGGTGATCGTGCAGGGGAGGGGCGGGGACGGGACCGGCAAGGCCGGCCCGGGCTGAGCCCTTCAGCGCAGCAGCGCCCGCGTCGCCTGGTCGATGCCCTCGAGGGTCAGCGGGTACATCCGGTCGGAGAAGATCTGCCGGATCATCGCGTTCGACTGCGAGTAGCCCCACTGCGCCTGCGGAACCGGGTTGAGCCAGGCCACCTTCGGGAAGTGGGCGAGCACCCGGTTCAGCCAGACCTGGCCGGCCTCCTCGTTCCAGTGCTCGACCGAGCCGCCCGCCATCGCGATCTCGTAGGGCGACATCGCGGCATCGCCGACGAACACCACCCGGTAGTCGGACGGGTAGGTGCGGATCACGTCGAGGAGCGGCGTTCCTTCCGTGTGGCGCCGGCGGTTCTCCTTCCAGACCTTCTCGTACAGGCAGTTGTGGAAGTAGAAGTGCTCGAAATGCTTGAACTCCGAGCGGGCGGCGGAGAACAGCTGCTCGGCCAGTTCCACGTGCCAGTCCATCGAGCCGCCGACGTCGAGGAACAGCAGCACCTTGACGGCGTTGCGGCGCTCCGGCCGCAGGCGCAGGTCGAGCATGCCGTGGCGCGCGGTCTCGCGGATCGTCCCGTCGAGGTCGAGTTCCTCGGCCGCCCCGGTGCGGGCGAAGCGGCGCAGGCGCCGGAGCGCCAGCCGGATGGTGCGGGCGCCGAGCTCCGCCGAATCGTCGAGGTCCTTGAAGGTGCGCTGGTCCCAGACCTTCACCGCCCGGAAGTTGCGGTTGCCGTCCTGTCCGATGCGGATGCCTTCCGGGTTGGCGCCGTAGGCGCCGAAGGGCGAGGTGCCCCCGGTGCCGATCCACTTCGAGCCGCCCTGGTGGCGCCCCTTCTGCTCGGCCAGCCGCTGCTTCAGGGTCTCGAACAGCTTGTCCCAGCCGAGGGCCTGGAGCTGCGCCCGCTCCTCCTCGGTGAGGTGCTTCTCGGCGAGCTTGCGCAGCCACTCCTCGGGGATGGCCTGCGGCTCGACCGCGTCGCTCAGGCTGACGACGCCCTTGAAGACGCGGCCGAACACCCGGTCGAACTTGTCGAGGTTGCGCTCGTCCTTCACCAGGGCGGTGCGGGCGAGGTAGTAGAAATCCTCCACCCGCTGGTCGGCGAGGTCGCGGTCGAGGGCCTGGAGCAGGGTCAGGTACTCGCGCAGCGAGACCGGGACCTTGGCGGCGCGCAGCTCGGTGAAGAAGGACAGCAGCATGGCGCCGATCAACGCGCCGCGGCGCGCTTGGGTCAAGCCCCCTTCGGCACGGGAGCGGGGGCCTGTCGCCGCGCCTCCGCCGCGAGGTTCCAGACGATGCCGCCGACGATCAGCCCGGCGCCGAGGAACAGCCACGGGTCGAGGGGCTCGCCGTAGAGGCGCCAGCCGAGCACCGCGATCAGCGGGATGCGCAGGAAGTCGAGCGGCATGACCAGGATGGCGTCGCCGCGCCGGTAGGCGCTGGTCAGGCACCAGTGCGAGGTGAGGCCGGCGATGCACACCGCCGCCAGCGCCAGGCCGTGGCGCCCCTCGAAGGCGTGGACCGGCACCGCCGGAAACAGCCGGCCGGCGACGAGGTTGAGGGGCAGCTGGATCAGGTTCATCCAGAACAGGATCGACAGCACGCTCTCGGTCCGGGTCAGCGCCTTGGTGGCGACCGCCGTCAGCGCGAACATCACGGCGGAGAGCAGCACCACTAGGCTCGCCGGCTGCAGGGCGGCGACGCCCGGACGCAGCACCACGAGCACGCCGAGGAAGCCGAGGGCCACGGCCGCGACCCGGCTCGCCGTCAGCCGCTCGCGCAGGATCAGGACGGCCAGCAGCGTGACCCAGGCCGGCGTGGTGAATTCGAGGGCGAAGACGACGGCGAGCGGCAGCAGCGTGACGCCGAGCGACCAGGCGTAGTTGCCGCCCCAATGGACGAGGTTGCGGGCGAGGTGCAGCTTCAACCGTCGGGCCGGCAGCGGCCGGCGGCGGGCGAGCGCGACGAGGCCGACGATCGCCACCCCGGCCCCCGCCCGGGCCGCCAGGATGTCGAACAGCCCGAGCGCCGGCGCCAGCTCGCGCACGGCGATCGCCGTCGCCGAGAACGACAGCAGGGCACCGGCCATCCACAGGACGACGGCGACGAGGTCGGGGAGGGGTCTCACCGGCGCAGGGCGGACCGGCGGCGCGGTTTCCCGGGAAGAGAGGTAGAAGGCTCGTCCGGAGCGGGGGCGCGGTCCTGATCCAGAAACAGGGCCACGTCGACACCGCAGGCCCGCGCGATGGCCTCGATCACCGTTGGAGAGACAGCGCGGCGGCCCTGCTCCATCGCAGCCAGTACCTCTAGATCGACATCTGCCTTCGCCGCGAGATCGGCGACGTCCAGTCCGGCATGGCGGCGCGCCGCCGCCAGGGGAGACTCGCCGGCGAGAATCGCAGCGGTCAACCAATCGGGTGCGAAGGTGACGGTGCCGCCCGCTCGTGCGGCTAAGTGTTCCTTGGTGAGGCGCGCGGTCATGCGATCCTCCGCATCCTCGTCACCGGAGCGGGCCAAGAGGGCGTCGTAGGCACGGCGCGACAGGATGACGAGTTCCTCGCCTCCCTCAGTGACGATCGACTGAACGCTCATTCGCTTGACCTCATTCGTAGATGTCGCGCCGATCGCC
Source organism: Methylobacterium terrae (assembly GCF_003173755.1). Lineage (NCBI taxonomy): Bacteria > Pseudomonadati > Pseudomonadota > Alphaproteobacteria > Hyphomicrobiales > Methylobacteriaceae > Methylobacterium > Methylobacterium terrae. The sequence goes on along the minus strand of NZ_CP029553.1, from coordinate 3,693,188 downwards.
GACCTTGAACACATCAATGGCGTCGGCCGTCTCGATGAAGACGGCGCGAAAAGACCCCGACCGGATGCGTAGCCCGGGCACTCCGACCAGAGCCTTGACGTCTCCCGTTCCCGTCTCGGCGTAACGCTCCAGCTTCACCTGCATCTGTGCTCGAGCCTTGTCCGGCAACCTCGCGAAGGCTTTGAGCGCCGGTATCGTGAAACGGATCGCCTTCATGCCCCAAGGCCATTCATATGGGAGTGCGACAGCCTCGGGGTGAGACGAACCTCAGGGCCAGCGCACCGTCGGCGGCATCGAGGAGAGGATCGACGCGACGTTGCCGCCGGTCTTCAGGCCGAAGATCGTGCCGCGGTCGTAGAGCAGGTTGAACTCGACGTAGCGGCCGCGGCGGACCTGCTGCTCGTGGCGGTCGGCCTCGGTCCAGGGGGTGGCGAGGTTGCGCCGCACGATCGCCGGATAGACCTCCAGGAACGCGCCGCCGACCTCCCTTGTGTAGGCGAGGTCGGCCTGCGGGTCGCCGGTCCAGTGGTAGTCGTAGAAGATGCCGCCGATGCCGCGTGGCTCGTCGCGGTGCTTCAAGTGGAAGTACTCGTCGCACCAAGCCTTGTAGCGGGCGTAGTCGGCCGCCGGGTGCCGGCTGCATGCGGCCTCGAACGCGGCGTGGAAGGCGACCGTGTCGGGGTCGGCTTGCGTCCGGCGCCGGTCGAGGACGGGCGTCAGGTCGGCCCCGCCGCCGAACCAGGTCTTCGTCGTCACGACGAAGCGGGTGTTCATGTGCACGGTCGGCACGTGCGGGTTCCACGGATGGGCGATCAGCGAGATGCCCGTCGCGAAGAAGCGCGGATCCTCCGCCGCGCCGGGGATCTGGCCGCGGAACTCGGGGGCGAACTCGCCGTGCACCGCCGAGACGTGGACGCCGCACTTCTCGAACACCCGCCCGCGCAGCATCGCCATGGTGCCGCCGCCGCCCGGCGCGCCGGAATGGTCCTTGCGCTCCCAGGGCGTGCGCTCGAACCGGCCCGGCCCGCCGGCCTCGGGGGCGAACGGCCCCGTCGCCTCGTCCTCGATCCGCTCGAGGGCGGCGCAGATGCGGTCGCGCAGGGTGGAGAACCAGGTGGTCGCCTCGACTTTGAGCGCGGCGATGTCGGGAGCGGCGTCGGTCATGGGTGGTGTCATCCCACAGCGTCGGCGCCAGGCCAAGGTCTCAGATCGCACCGGTCTGGCGCAGACCCTCGCCCAGCATCATCCCGGCCGCCACCGCGACGTTGAGCGAGCGCAGGCCCGCCCGCATCGGGATCGCCACCCGGGCATCGGCGTCCGCATGGACCGCGTCGGGCACCCCGGCGGATTCGCGCCCGACCATCAGGCAGTCTCCGTCCCGGAAATCGTGCGCGGTGTAGGGCACCGAGCCGCGCGTCGTGGCGAGCACCAGCCGGATCCCAGCCTCCCGGCGCCAGGCGTCGAAGGCCGCGTAGGAGCGGTGGCGGGTAATCGCGACGTGGTCGAGGTAGTCGAGGCCGGAGCGGCGCAGGTGCCGGTCGGAGACGTCGAACCCCGCCGGCTCGATGATCTCGACGGCGACGCCGAGGCAGGCGGCGAGGCGCAGCATCGTGCCGGTGTTCTGGGGGATGTCGGGCTGGTAGAGGGCGAGGCGCAGCATGAGCCCGGATAGAGAACATCGCGCCTCCCGGCAAAGCCCGCTCGGCGGCCTGCGGCATCGCCCCCCGGTTGGCGGACGACCCGCGCCGCATAGCTGAGAGACCCGGCTGAGAGACCCGTCACCTCCGGAGCCCGCATGTTCCTCGACTGGCTCGAGCGCCGCATCGATCCCTTCGCCCCCTTCGAGGAGGCCAGGCGCCCGCCCGGCACGGTCGCGGGCTTCGCCTGGTTCTACCTGCGGCCCGTCCGCGGGCCGCTGGCGGTGCTGTTCGTGGTGGCGCTCGCCGCGGGCAGCGTCGAGGCCTCGCTCTACCTCCTGATGGGCTGGTTCGTCGACATCCTGGCCCGCTCCGGCCCGGAGAACCTGTGGCGCGACCACGGCACCGGCCTGATGCTCGCCGCCGGCCTGATCCTGGTGGTGCGGCCGATCCTCGCCTGGCTGCACGAGCTCCTGTCGAACCAGTTCGTGGTGCCGCAGACGACGAGCCTGATCCGCTGGCGCACCCACCTCTACACCCTCGGCCACGCCCTGTCGTACTTCCAGGCCGATTTCGCCGGGCGCCTCGCCAACCGGGTGACGCAGGTCGGGGTGGCGGTGCGCGAACTCGCCATCGTGGTGATCGACACGCTGCTCTACGTCGCGATCTTCGCGGTCACCGCGGTGAGCCTGTTCGGCTCGATCAGCCCGTGGCTGATGCTGCCGGTGCTGGTGTGGATCCTGGCCTATGCGGGGCTCACCGCCTACTTCGTTCCGCGGGCGCGGGCGCGCTCGCTCAAGGTCGCCGATACCCGCTCGGCCCTCATCGGGCGCATCGTCGACAGCTACACCAACATCCTGACGGTGAAGCTGTTCGCCCGCGACCGCGAGGAGCGCTCGGCGGTCCAGGCCGCCACGACCGACCACACCGACGCCTACCTGCACTCGTTCCGGCTCATCACCGCGGTCACCGGGACGCTCTCGCTCCTCAACAGCATCCTCATCGTGGCGACGGCGGGCGTGGTGCTGGGCCTGTGGTCGCGCGGGCAGATGACCACCGGGGAGGGGGCGGCGGGCCTCGCCCTGGTGCTGCGGCTGATCGCGATGTCGGGCTGGGTGATGCAGACCGTGCGCGGGCTGTTCGAGAATATCGGCGTCGTCCAGGAGAGCATGCAGACCATCGCCCTGCCCCACGCGCTCACCGACCGCCCGGGCGCCCGCGACCTCGCGGTGACGGGCGGCGAGGTGCGGTTCGAGGGCATCGCCTTCCACTACGGCAAGGCCGAGGCCGGGATCATCGAGGACATGACCCTGCGGATCGCCCCGGGCGAGAAGGTCGGCCTCGTCGGCCCGAGCGGGGCGGGCAAGACCACGCTGACCTCGCTGCTCCTGCGCCTGCACGACCTCGAGGGCGGCCGCATCCTGATCGACGGGCAGGACATCGCCGAGGTGACGCAGGCCTCCCTGCGCCGGCAGATCGCCGTGGTGACGCAGGACACCTCGCTCCTCCACCGCTCGATCCGCGACAACATCGCGTATGGCCGGGAGGACGCGAGCGAGGCCGAGATCGTCGCGGCGGCGCGCGCGGCCCACGCCGACGCCTTCATCCGCGAACTCACCGACCACAGGGGCCGCGGCGGCTACGACGCGCAGGTCGGCGAGCGCGGCGTCAAGCTGTCGGGCGGCCAGCGCCAGCGCATCGCCATCGCCCGGGTGATCCTGAAGGATGCCCCCGTGCTGATCCTCGACGAGGCGACCTCGGCCCTCGATTCCGAGGTCGAGGCGGCGATCCAGAGCTCGCTGGACCGGTTGATGCAGGGCAAGACCGTGCTCGCCATCGCCCACCGCCTCTCGACCATCGCGGCCCTCGACCGGCTGGTGGTGCTCGATCGCGGCCGCATCGTCGAGGAGGGCCGGCACGCCGACCTGGTCAAGGCGGGGGGCCTCTACGCCCGCCTCTGGGCGCGGCAATCCGGCGGCTTCCTGGGCGAGGACGAGGAGCGCGCGGCGGCCGAGTGAGCGAGCGCCGGCCCCGGCGGGGACGCGGCGCGAGAGCGACCCCTCTCCCGGTGGAGGAGAGGGGGGAGACGCCGGGTTACCGGGCGTTGCGGAACGGCTCGAACTTGGTCAGGCCGCGCATCAGCTGACCGAGGAAGGCCTGCTCGCCGCCGCTGGTCGGCGTGGTGCGGGAGATGAAGTCGAACACCCGTCCGTCCTGCTCGCCGTAGAGCGCCACGCGCTCGACCTTGAAGCCGGCGTTGAAGTACACCGCCAGGACGCGCTGGTCCTTCGGGCGCTCGCCCAGGAACATCACGGTGCGCTGGGTGTTCTGGCTGATGTAGTACCAGGACTTGTTGCCGACCGTGGAGACGGTGGTCGGCGTGCCGAGGAGCTGCAGCACCTGCTCGGCGCTGGCGCCGGGCCGCACCTGGGCGACGGCGGCATCGTCGATGATGTAGCCGTGCCGGAACTCTTCGCCGATCACGCAGCCCGCGGCCGACAGACCGATCAGGCCGGCCGCGGCGAGGCGGAGGAGCGACGGTGTGAAGCGGCGCGGCATCGAGACCTCGGGAGACGTGTGCGGGATGGTATGACGGCCGACCGGATGGCGGCCTTGCGCGAGAAGCGACCGTTGCCGTACCCCGGGGTTGTGGCGTTGGCAAGGCACGGCCAAGGTTCCGCCACGGAGGGACGGGCCGCCGGCGCGACGTCACGAGACGCGGCGACCGCCCGTCCGAGCAGGCAACAGGTCGCGCGGGACGTGGCGCGGACGATCGAGACACCCGAGATGATTCGAAACCCCTTCCGCCGCGACAACGCCCGCACCCGCGCCATCGAGGCGCTGCACGTCCGCACCAATGCCGGAGCCCGGGTGCCGGCGCTCTACCTCGACCTCGGCGTGCCCGACACGGTCGAGGGACGGTTCGAGGCGCTGTGCCTGCACGTGGTGCTGGTGCTGCGCCACTTGCGCCGGCTCCCGGCCCCGGCGGCGGACGTCGCCCAGGACCTGGTGAACTCGGTGTTCGAGCAGCTCGATTCGTCCCTGCGCGAGCTCGGCGTCGGCGACATGGGCGTCTCGAAGCGGATGAAGAAGCTGGCGCAGGCCTTCTACGGCCGGGCCGCCGCCTACGACGCCGCCCTCGATGCCGGCGACCTCGACGGGCTGGCGGCGACGCTCGCCCGCAACGTGCTGGCCCGCGATGACGCGCGGGCGGCGCGGGGTCTCGCGGCCTACGTGGCGGCGGCCGACGCCGGCCTCGCCGGGACCGACCTCGACGCCCTGATGGCGGCCGGCCCGCTCCTGCCCGATCCCGCCGCCTTCGCGGGCGATCCGGTGCCGCCGGCCTGACCATCCCGCAAGGCGGCTCTCACCGCGTCTCCTGCGCCGGGTCTCCTGCGCCTGGTCTCCTGCGCCGATACCCCTTGCAGCCGGGCGGGGCGCGACGCATCTCGAAGGAACCGGGCCCGATCGCGCGCCTGCGCGCCCCTCGGGGCTGCCGCGCCCGATCGTCTCGAAGCATCCGGAAAGGAGCCCTCATGACCCCCGACAGCGTCGGCCCGTTCTCCCGCCCGATCCTGGTCGAGCGCACGCTGAAGGCCGGCCAGCCCGTCACCGTCGAGGCGACCGAGGCGGAGCGCGCGGACCTCGCCCGCGATTTCGGCTTGGCCGGAATCGCGCGGCTCACCGGCACTTTCCGCCTCTCCGGCTCGCTGCATCGGCTCCAGGTGACCGGCACCGTCGAGGCCGCGGTCACCCAGACCTGCGTCGTGACCCTCGAGCCGTTCGACGGCACCGTCTCGGAGGAGGTCGACGTCGACTTCGCCGCCCAGGACGCCTTCGCGGGCACGCCGGCCGAGGATGCCGACATCCCCGACCCGATCGTCAACGGCCGCATCGACCTCGGCAGCCTCGCCGCCGAGTTCCTGGCCCTCGGCCTCGATCCCTATCCGCGAAAGCCCGGCGTCGCCTTCGAGCCGCCGGCGGAGGACGCCGAGGAGAAGCCCCTCGCCGCACTCCAGACCCTGAAGGGCCAGGGCGCCGCCGGCAACGACGGCTGACGGCTGACGGCTGACGGCGGCCGCCGCACGAAAGGCTTCAGAATTCGTTTGCGGCTTGGGCCCGGGTCGCTATTTTCCGCCGCGCCGCGGACCCCTTCCCAGATCCCGCGTCCCCGAGAGGCTGTTCGACACCCCCATGTCCCAGAGAGTGCGCATCTCGCTCGACGCGATGGGCGGCGACCACGGCCCCTCGACGGTCGTGCCCGGTGCGGGGCTCGCCCGCGAGCGCCACCCCGAGACGACGTTCCTGATGTTCGGCGACGAGGCGGTGCTCACTCCCCTGGTCGCGGCCGAGCCGCGCTTGAAGGGCGCGGTCGAGATCCGCCACACCACCGTGGCGGTCGCCATGGACGAGAAGCCGAGCCAGGCGGTGCGCTCCGGCCGCGGCAAGTCGTCGATGTGGAAGGCGATCCAGGCGGTGCGCGACGGCGAGGCCGACGCCGCGGTCTCGGCCGGCAATACCGGCGCCCTGATGGCGATGTCGAAGATCTGCCTCAAGACGATGTCGCACATCGAGCGGCCCGCCATCGCCTGCCTGTGGCCGACGGTGCGCGGCGAGAGCGTCGTGCTCGACGTCGGCGCCACCATCGGCACCGACGCCAACCACCTCGTCGACATGGCGGTGATGGGCGCCGCGATGGCCCGCATCGTGTTCGACCTCGACCGGCCGACGGTCGGGCTCCTCAATGTCGGCACCGAGGAGATGAAGGGCAACGAGGCGGTCAAGGAGGCGGCGCGCGTGCTGCGCGAATCCGACCTGCCGGGGCTCGCCTATCACGGCTTCGTCGAGGGCACCGATCTCGGCCGCGGCACCGTCGACGTGGTGGTGACGGAAGGCTTCACCGGCAACATCGCGCTCAAGACCGCCGAGGGGACGGCCAAGCAGATCGCCGCCTACCTCAAGGGTGCGATGGGCCGCACCCTGATGGCGAAGATCGGCTACCTGTTCGCCCGCGGCGCCTTCGAGGCCCTGCGCGAGAAGATGAACCCGAGCCGGGCCAATGGCGGCGTCTTCCTCGGCCTCGAGGGCATCGTCATCAAGAGCCACGGCGCCGCCGACGCCGAGGGCTTCGCCGCCGCCGTCGACCTCGCCTACGACATGGCCCGCCACGACCTGATGCGGACGATCCGGGAGCGCCTCGACGCGACGCCGGCGCAGGCCTCGGCATAGGAGAACGCATCATGACCCGCCTTCGCTCGGTGGTGCGGGGCTGCGGCTCCTACCTGCCGCGGACGACCGTCACCAACGACGACCTCGCCGCCCGCGTCGAGACCTCGGACGACTGGATCATCCAGCGCACCGGCATCCGCCAGCGCCACATCGCCGAACCCGACGAGACCACCTCGGTGCTCGGCATCAGGGCGGCGCAAGCCGCCCTGCGCGACGCCGACGTCGATCCCTCGACGATCGACCTCGTGATCTGCGCGACCTCGACCCCGGACCACACCTTCCCGTCGACCGCGACCCAGATCCAGGCCGGGCTCGGCATCCACGCGGGCGCCGCCTTCGACCTCCAGGCGGTCTGCGCCGGCTTCGTCTACGCGGTCGCCACCGCCGACAAGTTCCTGACCACGGGGGCGGCGACCCGCGCCCTCGTCGTCGGGGCCGAGACCTTTTCGCGGTTGCTCGACTGGGAGGACCGCACCACCTGCGTGCTGTTCGGCGACGGCGCCGGCGCCCTGGTGCTGGAGGCCCAACCCGGCGAGGGCCTTGCGAGCGACCGCGGCGTGCTGACGAGCCAGCTCCGGGCCGACGGCCGCCACCGGGAGAAGCTCTACGTCGACGGCGGACCGGGCTCGACCGGAACGACCGGCAAGCTGCGCATGGTCGGCAAGGAGGTGTTCCGCTTCGCCGTCGGCTCGGTCACCGACGTGATCGCGCAGGCCTTCGAGGCCACCGGCACCACCGCCGACGACCTCGACTGGTTCGTGCCGCACCAGGCCAACCGGCGCATCATCGAGGCCTCGGCCGACAAGCTCGGCATCGCCCGCGAGAAGGTGGTGCTCACGGTCGACCGCCACGGCAACACCTCGGCGGCCTCGATCCCGCTGGCCCTGGACGCGGCCTGCCGCGACGGCCGGATCAAGCGGGGCGACCTCGTGATGATCGAGGCGATCGGCGGCGGCTTCACCTGGGGCAGCGCGCTGATCCGCTGGTAGAGGCCGAGAAGTTCCGGGGAACCCGCCCGACGCCCGGTTGACCCAGGCCGCATCGCAGATTAGCGTGCGCGATCATAGACATACGTTATTTTCGCGAATCAGCCGCCGGGGGAGCAGCACGATGGCAGGCAAGACGGTCACGCGGGCCGATCTGAGCGAGGCCGTCTACCAGCGGGTCGGCCTGTCGCGGACGGAATCCGCCGCCCTGGTGGAGACCGTGCTGTCGGAGATCTGCGGCTGCCTCTCCTCCGGCGAGACCGTGAAGCTGTCCTCGTTCGGCTCCTTCGTGGTGCGCGACAAGGGCAAGCGGGTCGGCCGCAACCCGAAGACCGGCGTCGAGGTGGCGATCGAGCCGCGCCGCGTGATGGTGTTCAAGCCCTCGAACGTGCTCAAGGCCCGGATCAACGGCGACGCCGCTCCGGACGAAGACGACGGCTGAGCCGGCCCATGACCGGGGCGGCGGCGACTCAGGACGGGACCCCGGGCGAGGAGCGGGAGGACGCCCTCCGGCCCGACGGTCCCGGCGCTCCCGCCCGCGCCGTCCTGCCCGAGAAGGAGCCCGGCGCCTTCCGCACCATCAGCGAGGTCGCCGAGGATCTCGACCTACCCCAGCACGTGCTGCGGTTCTGGGAGACCCGCTTCACCCAGGTGCGCCCGCTCAAGCGCGGCGGCAACCGGCGCTACTACCGCCCCGACGACGTCGACCTCCTGCGCGGCATCCGCCGCCTCCTCTACGGCCAGGGCTACACGATCCGGGGCGCCCAGCGGGTGCTGCGCGAGCGCGGCATGCGCTTCGTCCAGGCGGTCGGCCGCGGCGAGCAGACCGCCCCGGCCTTCGTCGAGACCGACCCCGAACCGGAGCCCGAGGCCGCCCCGCCGCCGCTCGCGCGGGCCGACCGGGCGAGCCTGACCGCGGCGCTGGACGAGTTGCGGGCGTGCCGGCGGATGCTGGCCGGCCTGCGCCCGGCACGGACGGCCGGATCGGACGCGCCGGAGCCGACATAGCGGTAAGGTCGCAGAACCATCCGCCGAGGTCCGCGTTACGGGCACATGGCCGAGCCCCGCCGCCACGCTTCCCCGACCACCGAGCTGATCGCGCGGCTGATGCGCGTCGTGCGCACCTGCCCGGAGGCGACGGCCGACGTGCTCGAGCTCGTGCTCCTGGTGAGCCAGATCGAGGCGATCCCGGTGGTCGACCGCGACTACCGCGACGCGAGGCGCGTGATCGCGCGGCTGCGCCATCCGCTCTGGGACATGACGCCCGACCAGCGCGAGGTGCTGCGCCGGGCCGCCGACACGATCCGGGACGCCTGCCGCCTGCGCGAGACCGACATCCCGGCCGACCCGATCGGGGATGCCGGCGAGCGGGCGCGGATCGAGCGCGGCCTCGCCTCGGCCCTTGCGGGCGAGTTCACGCCGGCCCAGATCGCCCGGGTGACCGGCGCCACCCTGGCGGTGCTGCAGGCCGCCGAGGGCGACGGGGCGGAGGAGGGGGCGGAATGATCGGCGACTACCCGGTCGAGGGGCGGGGCTACTGGCTCTGGCTCGGCGGCGTGGCCCTGCTCGGGCTGTTCAACCTGTTCGTGATGCTGGTCCTGCACTGAAACGGGCTTCCTCGACGGAACCCGGGCCTCGGGCCCTCGACGGCGAAGGGCCCGCTCCCCACATGCGGCCGGCATCCCCTCGGAGAGCTTGAGAGCCACATGACCAGCCCCTTCCGCCCGACCCTGGCGCTCGCCGTCCTGATGGCCGCCGGGCCCGTGCTGGCCGCAGGCCCCGTCCTCGCCCAGGCGCCCAAGGTCCGCGAGCACGCCGTCGCCTCCGGCAAGCAGGTCCGGCTCGTGATGGTGCCGAACATGAAGAAGGACTGCTCGCTCGGGCCGCAGCCCGAGCTGAAGGTGACGAGCCCGCCGAAGAACGGCGCCCTGATCCAGCGCGCCGGCAAGGTGAAGACGCCGGCCACCTACCGCTGCCCGAACGCCGAGGCCAACGTCCAGGCCCTGTTCTACGAGAGCAAGGCCGGCTTCACCGGCAACGACGAGGTGACGGTGGAGATCAAGGGCACTGACGGCAACGTCAGCACCCAGACCATCAAGCTCACGGTCGGGCCCGCCGGGACCAAGGAAGGCCCCAAGGACTCGAAGGACGGCGCCAAGAAGGACACCACCGACCTCTGATCGCCCGCCGCGCCGGCGGCTTCCTTGCGCCTGCCGGCGCTCGCTGGCGGCCTCCGGGCCCTTGCCCCTCGCGCAGGGGCCGTCCCCGGGCTGCCGAAACGAAGCGGGAACGGCGACCCGGCGGCCGGCGTTTCCCTCACGTCTCGCGGAGTGCCCGACGGCGCTTCGAGGGGTGTGGAAGAACCGGAACAGGCGTGTCCTTTACGGCACAGGGCCGGTCGCGCACCGGCTTTCGCCTTGGCGAACTTGCGACTTTCCCGGCCGCTGCGGCACGCGCCTTGCCCGCAGCCGGCCTGCATACAGGCTCCTGCCCGTCTCCGCATCCCTCCCAACGTCGCCGCGCTGCGACAAACATGGGGATATCGATTGCATCCGAGGCGGGACAGGATGATCCTGGCGATGTCGTGAGGGTCCGGAATGCCAATGCCGTCAGCGAGCGACCTCTTTCAAACTTTCGCGCGCAGCTACGAGTCCCGGAGGGATTCGGAGCTGACGCTCTCCGAGTATCTCGACGCCTGCCGTGACAATCCCTTGATGTACGCGAGTGCGCCGGAGCGCATTCTCGACGCGATCGGGCAGCCCGAGTTCATCGATACGGCGCGGGATCAGCGCCTGGGCCGGATCTTCATGAACCGGACCATCCGCACCTACCCCGCCTTCTCCGAGTTCTACGGCATGGAGGAGACGATTGAGCGGATCGTCTCGTTCTTCCGCCACGCCGCGCAAGGACTGGAGGAGCGCAAGCAGATCCTCTACCTGCTCGGGCCGGTGGGCGGCGGCAAGTCGTCCCTCGCCGAGCGGCTGAAGGCTCTGATGGAGGTGCACCCGATCTACGTGCTCAAGGCCGGCAACGAGATGAGCCCGGTCTTCGAGAGCCCGCTGGTGCTGTTCGACCCCGAGACGATGGGGCCGATGATCGAGGAGCGCTACGGCGTGCCGCGGCGGCGCCTGACCGGCCTGATGAGCCCGTGGTGCCTGAAGCGCCTCGACGAGTTCGGCGGCGACATCTCGAAGTTCAAGGTCGTCAAGGTCAACCCGTCGCGCCTGCGCCAGATCGGAATCGCCAAGACCGAGCCGGGCGACGAGAACAACCAGGACATCTCGTCCCTCGTCGGCAAGGTCGACATCCGCAAGCTCGAGACCCTGAGCCAGGCCGATCCCGACGCCTATTCCTACTCGGGCGGCCTCAACCGGGCGAACCAGGGCATCCTCGAATTCGTCGAGATGTTCAAGGCGCCGATCAAGATGCTCCACCCCCTGCTCACCGCGACGCAGGAGGGCAACTACGTCGGCACCGAGAACATCGGCGCGATCCCCTTCACCGGCATCATCCTCGCCCACTCGAACGAGGCCGAGTGGCAGAGCTTCAAGACCAACAAGAACAACGAAGCCTTCATCGACCGAATCTACGTCATCAAGGTGCCGTACTGCCTGCGCGTCACCGAGGAGCAGCGGATCTACGAGAAGCTGGTCTCAGGGTCCGAGCTCGCCGCGGCGCGCTGCGCCCCCGGCACGCTCGAGATGCTGGCCCGGTTCTCGGTGCTCTCGCGCCTGCGCGAGCACGCGAATTCGAACGTCTTCTCCAAGATGCGGGTCTATGACGGCGAGTCCTTGCGCGAGGTCGATCCCCGCGCCCGCTCGATGCAGGAATACAAGGACACCGCCGGCGTCGACGAGGGCATGGACGGGATCTCGACCCGCTTCGCCTTCAAGGTGATGGCCGCCACCTTCAACCACGACACCACCGAGGTCTCGGCCGACCCGGTCCACCTGATGTACGTCCTCGAGCAGTCGCTGCGCCGCGAGCAGCTGCCGCCCGAGACCGAGAAGCGCTACCTCGAATTCATCAAGGGCGAGCTGGCGCCGCGCTACGCCGAGTTCATCGGCCACGAGATCCAGAAGGCCTACCTCGAATCCTACCACGATTACGGCCAGAACCTGTTCGACCGCTACATCGACTACGCGGACGCCTGGATCGAGGACCAGGACTTCAAGGACCCGGAGACCGGGCAGCTCCTCAACCGCGAGCTCCTGAACCAGGAGCTCACCAAGATCGAGAAGCCGGCGGGCATCGCCAACCCGAAGGATTTCCGCAACGAGGTGGTGAAGTTCGCCCTGCGCTCGCGGGCCCAGCACGGCGGGCGCAACCCGTCCTGGACCTCCTACGAGAAGATCCGGGAGGTGATCGAGCGGCGGATGTTCAGCCAGGTGGAGGAACTCCTGCCGGTCATCTCCTTCGGCTCGAAGAAGGACAGCGAGACCGAGAAGAAGCACGGCGAGTTCGTCGAGCGGATGAAGGACCGCGGCTACACCGAGCGCCAGGTCCGCCGCCTCGTCGAGTGGTACATGCGCGTCAAGCAGGCGGGCTGACCCCGGGCGGGCTGAACCATCGAGGCCCGCGGGCGCTTGTCCCACGGGCCTCCCCCCTCGGAGCGATGGCGGGGGACGGGCCCGGCAGGTTAAGATGGCGTGATCGGAGAGCGCGAAGCGGATGCACATCATCGATCGACGCCTCAATCCCGGCGGCAAGAGCCTGGCGAACCGGCAGCGCTTCCTGCGCCGCGTCCGGGACGTGGCCCAGCGCGCCGTGCGCGAGGCGGCCCGGGACAAGGACATCAAGGACCTCGGCAAGGACGGCAACGTCACCGTTCCGGTCGACGGCGTGCGCGAGCCGAAATTCACCCGCAACCCCTCGACCGGGATCCAGGACCACATCCTGCCGGGCAACAAGACCTACATCGAGGGCGACCTGATCGAGCGCCCGCCGGGCGGCGGCGGGGGAGGGGGGGGCAGCGGCGACGCCGGCGACGGCGGCCAGGACGGCGAGGACACGTTCCGCTTCGTCCTCACCCGCGAGGAATTCCTGGAACTCTTCCTCGAGGACCTGGAACTGCCCGACCTCGCCAAGCGCCGCCTCGCGGTCGTCGCCACCGAGGCCCTGCGCCGGGCCGGCTACACGGTGACCGGCTCGCCGGCGAATCTCGCCCTCGGGCGGACGCTGCGCAACTCGCTGTCGCGGCGCATCGCCCTCAAGCGGCCGAAGGCCTTCGAGCTGGAGGCGCTGGAGGAGGAGATCCGGGCGCTGGAGGAGAGCGATCCCGATGCCGCGATCCTCGACGAGCTGAAGGCGGAGCTCGCGCGCCTGCGCACCCGCTCGCAGCGCATCCCCTACGTCGACCCGATCGACCTGCGCTACCGGCGCTTCGAGCCCTATCCGCGGCCCGTGGCCCAGGCGGTGATGTTCTGCCTGATGGACGTCTCGGGCTCGATGACCGAGCACATGAAGGACCTCGCCAAGAGGTTCTACATCCTGCTGCACATCTTCCTGACCCGGCGCTACAAGCACGTCGAGATCGTCTTCATCCGCCACACCGACCACGCCAAGGAGGTCGACGAGGAGACCTTCTTCGGCTCGCGCGAGACCGGCGGCACCCTCGTGTCGTCTGCACTGGTCGAGATGAAGCGGATCATCGCCGAGCGCTACAATCCCGAGGACTGGAACATCTACGCGGCGCAGGCCTCGGACGGCGACAACGTGTCGAGCGACGGGGCCACCTCCCAGGACCTCCTGCGCTCCGCGATCCTGCCGGCCTGCCAGTACTTCGCCTATCTCGAGGTCGGCGACGAGGGCGGGCCGCGGGCCGGCTTCGTCGAGCACCGCACCACGCTCTGGCGCACCTACGAGCCGGTCTCCAAGACCAACTCGGTGCTGGCGATGCGCAAGGTCAACCACCGCCGCGACATCTACCCGGTCTTCCGCGAGCTGTTCGCCCGCAAGGCCGGCCAGGAAGCGGCGTCGCCGTGACGAGGACGCGGCCCGCGCGCGGGCCGCGCGACTGAACCGAGGGCCCGCGTCCCGCCGGGGGATGCACGAAACACCGGGAGGTTCGACGCCCGATGAGTTCCACCACCTTCGACGCGCGGCCCGCCGGCCCGGCCGTGTTCGCCAGGAAGGGCCCGCTCTTCACCGGCAACGACTGGGATTTCGACACCATCCGGCGCATCCACGACGCCTGCGAGGCGATCGCCGGGCCGGAGCTGGGCCTGAGCTGGTACCCCAACCAGATCGAGATCATCACCGCCGAGCAGATGCTGGACGCCTACGCGTCGATCGGCATGCCGCTGTTCTACAAGCACTGGTCGTTCGGCAAGCACTTCGCCCAGCACGAGGCCGGCTATCGCCGCGGTCTGATGGGGCTGGCCTACGAGATCGTCATCAACTCCGACCCGTGCATCTCCTACATCATGGAGGAGAACACGGCGACGATGCAGACCCTCGTCATCGCCCACGCCGCCTTCGGCCACAACCACTTCTTCAAGAACAACTACCTCTTCCGGCAGTGGACCGACGCGGAGGGCATCCTCGACTACCTGGAATTCGCCAAGACCTTCATCACCCGGTGCGAGGAGCGCTACGGCCACAACGCCGTCGAATCGGTGCTGGACGCCGCCCACGCGCTGATGAACCAGGGCGTCCACCGCTACCCCCGCAAGAAGCGCCCCGACCTCTCCTCCGAGCAGCGCCGCGAGCGCGAGCGCCAGGAGCACCAGGAGAGGATGTACAACGACCTCTGGCGCACCCTCCCGGCCAAGGCCCAGTCGGGCCGGCCCGACCCGGGCGCCGAGCGGCGCCGGGCGCTGCTGGAACTGCCGCAGGAGAACATCCTCTACTTCCTGGAGAAGGCGGCGCCGCGGCTCCAGCCGTGGCAGCGCGAGATCCTGCGCATCGTCCGCCACGTGGCGCAGTACTTCTACCCGCAGCGCCAGACCAAGGTGATGAACGAGGGCTGCGCCACCTACAACCACTACCGGATCATGACCCGGCTGTCGGAGACCGGGCAGATCGACGAGGCGGCCTACCTCGAATTCCTGCAGTCGCACACCAACGTGATCCGCCAGCCCACTTACGACGACCGGCATTACGGCGGCCACAACCCCTACGCCATCGGCTTTGCCATGATGACGGACATCGCCCGCATCTGCACCGAGCCGACCGAGGAGGACCGGGCGTGGTTCCCCGACATCGCCGGCAGCGGCGACGCGATGGAGGTCTTGCGCGACGTCTGGGCCAATTACCGCGACGAGAGCTTCATCGCCCAGTTCCTCAGCCCCAAGCTGATGCGTCAGCTGCGGCTGTTCCACGTCACCGACGACCCGGACAAGCCGGACTTGCGCGTCGAGGCGATCCACGACGAACGCGGCTACCGGCGCCTGCGCCGCGCCTTCGCGCGGCAATACGACGTCGCCTGGCTCGATCCCGACATCGAGGTGGTCGACGTCGATCTGGAAGGCGACCGCAAGCTGATCCTGCACCACAAGGTGCTGAACCGCGTCCTGCTCAACAAGGACGACGCGATGCGGGTGCTTCAGCACCTCGCCGACCTGTGGGGCTACGACGTGCTGATGAAGGAGGTCGATACCACCACCGGCGCCGTGCTCAAGGAGCACACCGCCAGCGCGCGGCCGACCTTCTTCTGAGAAGGCGTCGACCCCTCCTGCCATCCCACCCACGGCCTCGTCCCGAGGCTGCGGGTGGGGTTTGGAGTTCGTCCTATCCGGAGCGCGCCTGCTCGCGCACGGTCCGGGCCGCCTCGGCGCCGTAGCGGGCGATCAGCCCGGGCAGGTCGTCGGCCGCCGCGCCTCGCTGCGCGAGCTCGGCGCGAAGCCGCTCGGCCAGCGCGTCGTCCGGCGAGCGGCCGACCGGCGGCGGCATCGCGCCGGCCTCGACCAGCCGGCGCTTGTAGGCCTCGGCCTCGCCGCCGCCGAGGTTCAGACGCGCGCACATCCACTCGCCGAGCATCTTGTTGCGCCGGGCGATCGCCAGGAAGCGCAACTCCTCGTCGAGGGCGAACAACGCCTCGGCCGCCCGCTCCCGTTCGTCGAACAATGTCGTCATCGGGGTGATCTCCCGCGCGGATCCACGCCCCCACCCCCTGACAATGGCGACGAGGGTCCTGCTCGACCAGACCCGGTCGCCGAGCCGTGATCGCCGGAAGGCGCAGGCCGGAACGAAGCCGGGCGGCTGCGAGTTGCCGGGGGCACCTCGGTACCCCACGGGAGCATCTTAATGGCTGACGACAAGAATACCGGCGACAAGAACCTCCGGGCGCTCTTCCTGCACCAGCTCAAGGATACCTACTTCGCCGAGAACGCGATCCTGAAGGCGCTGCCGAAGATGGTGCAGGCGGCCCGGTCGGAGGAGCTGCGGGGCGCGCTCAGCGTCCACGTCGAGGAGACCCGCGAGCAGGTCAAGCGGCTCGACCAGGTCTTCCGGGCCGTCGGCGAGAAGCCCGAGGGCGTCACCTGCCAGGCGATCCAGGGGATCATCGCCGAGGGCGAGGAGGTGATGCGCGAGTTCGCCGGCGGCGAGGCGCTGGATGCCGGCCTGATCGCCGCCGCGCAGGCGGTGGAGCACTACGAGATCACCCGCTACGGCACCCTGCTGGCCTGGGCGCGCCAGCTGGGCTTCGCCGAGGCCGAGGACCTGATCAAGGAGACCCTGGTCGAGGAGGAGAACACCGACGAGGTGCTCTCGGAGCTCGCCGAGGACGCGGTCAACCCGGCCGCCGCGTAACCAGCGCGCCGTCCGCGCGTTTCAGCGGCAGGGAGGCAGCGCCATGCCGGAGATCGCCGGGATCCTCGAGACGGTCCTCTACGTCGACGACCTCGCGCGGGCGGCCGCGTTCTGGGGCGGGACGATGGGCCTGCCCTGCATCCACGAGGACCACCGGATGCGGGCCTACGACGTCGCCGGGCGCGGCGTGCTGCTGCTGTTCCCCCGCGGCGGCTCGCTGCATCCGATCGCGACGCCCGGCGGCACCATCCCGCCCCATGACGGCTCCGGCCCGCTGCACCTCGCCCTGTCGATCCCGGCCGGAGCGCTGGCGGCGTGGGAGGAGCACCTGACCGCACAGGGAACCGCGATCGAGGGGCGGACCACCTGGCCGCGGGGCGGCGTCAGCCTCTACTTTCGCGATCCCGACGGACACCTGGTCGAGCTGGCGACGCCGGGATTGTGGAAGGGGTATTGAGGGACCGACGCTCCCGTCGCCCGATGAAGCCGGTCGAACGACGCGAAGGATGCCGGACCCGTCGCGGACGCCAACCCGCGTCGGCGATCGACGGACCCTCACGCCGTCCAGTGCTGCCCGTCATACGCGAACCGGTCCGGCTGGCAGGCGAGCGCCGAGAGGCCGGCCAGCGCCGGATCGGCGATGGTGATGACGCAGGTCGGGATCTTGCTCATCCGGTCGGAGAAGGGCGGCTTGTGCTCGAAGGCCCGGCGGAAGGTGCCCTCGTTCAGCACGTCGAGGATCCGGGGCGCGATGCCGCCGCCGATATAGACCCCGCCGGTCGCCAGGAAGGTGAGCGCGAGGTCGCCGCAGAGCCGCCCGAGCAGCTTTGCGAACACCCGCAGGGTGCGCTGCGCCGCCGGATCCTCGCCCGACATCCCGCGCTCGGTGATGTCCTTCGGATCGGCCTCGCCGCCGCCGAGGCCGGCATGGAGGCGGGTCAGGCCGGGGCCCGACAGCAGCGACTCGACGGTGATGCGGCCCTCGATCCGGGCGAGACGGGGCCAGAACTCGGCCTCCTCCGCGTCGCTCGGCCCGAAATCGATGTGCCCGGCCTCGGTCGAGACGATGGCGAGCTGGCGGCCGTAGGGGACGAGGCCGGCGGCGCCGAAGCCGGTGCCGGGGCCCAGAACCAGGCGCGCGCCGCCGTCGGGGCAGAGGATCGGGCCGATCTGCTCGAGGATCGTGCGGTCGCGCCCGGCCGGGTCGAGGGCGGCGGCGCCGGCGGCCACCGGCACGTAGTCGTTCACGACCCGGCAGCTCGCGAGGCCGAAATCGCGGCCGATCCGCTCGCCCTCGATGACCCAATGGGCGTTGGTGAGGTGCACCGCCGGCCCGTCGACCCGGGCGGCCACCGCCAGGATGGCGGAGCGGGGCGGGACGACCTCGCTCCGCGCGAGGGCATCGCGGATCGCCGCGCTCGGATCGGGATAGGCGGCGGTCTTCTCGTGGGCGAGCACGACCGGCTCGGCCCCCGGCTTCTCCTGCACGGCGAAGCGCGCGTTGGTGCCACCGATGTCGCCGAACAGGACCGGGAACTCGAACATGGGCCGCCGCCTCGCCTCGCGCGCTTGGGGTTTCGGTTATAGCGCCGCGGCGGCCCCGGTCGACAGGCTCAGGCGCCCTCCATCCGGCCGACCTCCTTCATCGCGCGCTTGAGCGCCAGCAGGCGCCGGTCGCGGTCGCGGAACAGCTCGGCCGGGTCGCGCCCGCCCCAGTCGAAGAAGCCCTTGCCGGCCATCACGCCGGTGCGCCCCTGCGCCACGAGGTCGTCGATCGCCTCCGAGCGGGTGCGGGCGGGGGGCGGGCTGTAGCTCGCGTTCGCCAGCGCGTGGCGCAGCAGCTCGATGCCGGTGAAGTCCGCCTTGGCGAGGTGGCCGAGGATCGGGATGCGGAGCGCCAGGCCGTGGATGATGGCGTCGTCGATCTCGCGGGCCGAGGCCACGCCCTCGTCGAGGAGGTGATAGACCTCGGCCGAGATCGCCGACTGGATCCGGTTGGCGACGTAGCCCGGGATGAAGCGCTTGAGGACGATCGGCACCTGCCCGAGGCCGAGGACGAGCTGGCGCGCCTCCTCGATCACCGCCGGGTCGGTCTGCGGGCCCGGCACCACGTCGACGAGGTCGACGATGTAGGGCGGGGTGTACCAGTGCATCACCAGGGCGCGCGCCTGCCGGCTCTCCGGGATCAGCGGAAAGACGTCGAGGTAGCTGGTGTTGCTGGCGATCCGGGTCTCGGGATCGCAGAGGCGGTCGAGCTCGGAAAACAGCGCGCGCTTGGCCTCCGGGTTCTCGGTGATCGCCTCGATGACGAGGCTCGCGCCGGCGACGGTCGCGGCGAGGTCCGGCTCGAGGCGGATCGCCTGCGCCGCGCGCTCCGGCGTCCATTCGGGGGAGACGGCGCCGGCCTCCCGCAGGGTGTCGAGGGCGGAGGCGATCAGCCCCGGCACCCGCTCCAGGGTCTCCGGCCGGCTGTCCGTCAGCCGCACCCGGTGCCCGCCGAGCGCCAGCACGAGGGCGATGCCGTGCCCCATCAGCCCGGCCCCGACGACCGCGATCTCGCTCATGTGGTCCTCCCGTTCCGTTCGTCTTGATGACCCCGACCACGCACCGGTCGAGACCCCGGGCTGCTGCCGGCCCGCTTGTCCTACCTACCCGCAACCCGATCCCGGGCAACCGTGGGGAGCGCCAGCCCGCGCGGAATTTTGCGGCCGAGACGACGCGGAGCGGGTGTGTCGGGGGATCGAGCCCGGCCTTGCCGGGCGGTGGGGCTGCGCCGGTCATGTCGTGACGCACGGCCCGCCCGGCGGCGCGAGGCGCCTCACACGGGCAACCGGCAGCCGCACGCGGACGCCAGCGCGTTGCCGATATCACGAACGTAGGGGGAAAGTTTTTCAGGCCAGCAGGAAACTGGCGGAGAGAGAGGGATTCGAACCCTCGATACGGTTGCCCGTATACACGCGTTCCAGGCGTGCGCCTTCAACCACTCGGCCACCTCTCCGGGCCAGACCTGCGGGGCGGCGGGGCGCCCGTGCCGGTCAGGTGCCGTCCTCTAGCGGGGCGCGGGCCGCCGCGCAAGCGCGAGATCGCCGGAGCGGTGGATTCGTTGCCGATGCGGGCGCCGGCGCTGCAACCGGTGCGGGGTATCGGTCGTTTCGATCAACGGCCGGCGCGTGGGCGCCGGCCGGCCGGGATCGGCCGCCCGACAACACGAGACCGCCCCTCCGACGGCGCCGCCCCCGGGCGGGCGCCCGGACGGGCCGACCGGCAAGGACAGGCGACGTGGACAACGACAGCGTGAATGCCCGAGACGGTGCCGAGCACGATCGTGCCCAGGCCGAGCGGCCCGTGATCCTGGTGGTCGAGGACGAGGCGCTGACGATCATGGACCTCAGCGACGTGCTCGATGCGGCCGGCTTCGAGGCGCTGCAATCGGCCTCGGCCGAGCGGGCGCTGGGCCTCCTGACCGGGAGGACCGACATCGTCGCGCTGATCACCGACGTGGAGCTCTCCGGCAAGACCGACGGCTTCGACCTCGCCCGTTCGGCGGCGCAGATGCGGCCCGACCTGCCGATCGTCGTCGTCTCCGGCCGCAGCAAGCCCGATCCGGAGCGGATGCCGCCTCACGCCCGCTTCATCGCCCGGCCCTGCCGCGGCGACGACATCCTGGAACTCCTCAGGAGCCTGATGAAGGGCTAGGGCAGGCGGGGCCGATCGGGGGCCCGAACGGCTCGGGCTCGTCCAGCCACACCTCGACCGGGGCGCAGGCCGGCCCGAAATCGAGGATCAGGTTGCGCAGCCGGCGCGCCGGTGCCCCCGGCGCCCCGGGCATGTCGACGGCTTCGCCCACGGCCCGCAGGACGCCTTCGATCCTGCGTCGGCCCAGGGTCAAGCTGACGGGTGTCCCGCTGCAGGCGTCCACGCTTCCTCTCCTCTCACAGTCAACCGGATAACGCTTCGCCGGGGACCGTGGTCCATCGGTGAGTCGATCAGGGTTACGGCCTGGTCACCAACGTGCACGACCCGCAAGCCTGCACTTCGGGGTTGAGTCGCGACGCCGTCGGAGGCTCCGCGCCTCGAGCCGGCGCCGCAGGGCCGCGACGCCGGCGTGCCGGTGCCGGGCACCGCCGAACAGATCGAGGGATGAGCGGGACGTCGTCGGACGCGTCGGCATGGACGCCCTCGGGCGAGGGCCTGCTCGACGGGACGTAAAAAAACCCGCCGCGCGGGGCGCGGCGGGGTCGGGCAGCGGGGCCGAAGCGTGGGGCCGATCAGCTGCCGGCGCGGTCGCGCAGGGCCGGGATGAACAACTCCTGCCAGCCGGCCGGCTTGTTCTTCATGATGCCGGCCCGGCTCATGAAATTCACGAACTCCATGATGCCGTGCGGCGTCGCAGAGTACCGGCTGTCCGGGTCCTCGATGATCTGGACGACGTCCTCCGGGCTCACCTTCACCTTGGAGGCGCGGGCGAAGATCTCGGCGGTCTCGGCCTTGTTGGTCTTGATGAAGTCGTTCGACTGGTCGAGGGCGGCCAGGAAAGCCTGCGTCGCCTTCGGGTTCGCCTCGGTGAAGCGCTTGAGCGCGAACACGACGTTGAGGGTGATGTCGCCGAAGATCTGCGAGGCCTTGAGGATCGTGCGCACCTTCGGATCGGCCCGCTCGACCCCGGTGAAGGGCGGCGAGGCGAAGTGGGCGACGATCTCGGTCTTGCCCGAGAGCAGGGCGGCGACCGCCTCCGGATGGGGCAGGCCGACGGTGCTCGAATCGAGCTTGGTGTAGTTCTCCGGCCCGAACTGCTTGGCCACCGCCATCTGCAGCACCACCGCGGCGAGCGAGGTCTTGATGCCCGGGATCGCGATCTTGTCCTTCGGGGTGAAGTCGGCGAGCGACTTGATCTCGGGCTTGTTGACGTTGAGGTCGAGCGCCGTCGAGGCCAGGCCCGAGATCCCGGTCACCTCGGTCTTGGCGCTGCCGCGGCCCTTCGACCACAGGGCGAGGAAGCCGGGGGCGCCGGTGCCGGCGATGTCGAGGGAGCCGGCGATCATCGCGTCGTTGATGACGTTGCCGCCATCCAGCGTGAGCCAGCTCACCTTGACGTCGCCGAGGCCCGCCTTGGCGGCCTGCGCCTCGAGGAACTTCTTCTCCTGCATCACGAAGAGCGGCAGGTAGAGGGCGCCGTAGCCCTTGGAGATGCGGATTTCGGACACCTCGGCGCGGGCGGCGCCGAGGTTCAGCGAGAGCGCCAGGGCGGCGCCGGCCGCGAGGCCGAGGAGCTTGCGTGCGAACATGGGGATCCTCCCGGTTTTCGTCGTTCATGCCCCCCGGACCGTCCGCGGTCCAGGGGGCGTGGCGCTCGTTTTCTTGTTAGTGCTGCATGCCCCAGCGGCGGATCGTCTTCTTCTCGATGTTGGCGAAGATCACGTTCTCGACGAAGAGGCCGATCATGATGACGGTGAACAGGCCGGCGAAGACGTTGGTGGTCTCGAGGGCGTTGCGGTTCTCGAAGATGTACCAGCCGAGGCCGCCCGAGCCGGAGGAGACGCCGAAGACCAGTTCGGCGGCGATCAGCGTGCGCCAGGCGAAGGCCCAGCCGACCTTGAGGCCGGTGAGGATGCTGGGGAAGGCCGCCGGGATCAGGATCGCCCGCACCAGGCTCAGGTTGCGCAGGCCGTAGTTCAGGCCGACCATCTTGAGGGTGTTCGAGACCGAGCGGAAGCCCGCATGGGTGTTGAGCGCGATCGCCCACAGCACCGAGTGGACGAGGACGAACACCACGCTGCCCTGGCCGAGGCCGAACCAGATCAGCGCCAGCGGCAGGAGCGCGATCGCCGGCAGCGGGTTGAACATCGCGGTCAGCGTCTCGAGCAGGTCGGTGCCGATCCGCGAGCCGATGGCGAGGGTGGTGAGCAGCGCGGCGAGCACGATGCCGATGCCGTAGCCGATGGCGAGCGTCTGGAGCGAGACCAGCGCCTTGGCGGGGATCTCGCCGCTGAGGACGGACGAGACGAAGGCCTCGACGGTCGCCGAGAAGGTCGGGAACAGCAGCGGGTTGTCGAGCCAGCGGCCGTAGATCTCCCAGACCACCGCGAGGGCGGCGAGCACGACCGCCTTGCGCAGCCAGCTCTGGCGGTAGGCGAGCTCGGCGAAGGACAGGCGCTGCTCGACGCTGATCGCACCGGCGGCGGAGGTCTCGCGGACGATCTCGGGCCGCGGGGCCAGGGGTGTCGAGAGGGGGGCGAGGGTGGCGGTCACGGCGTGTCTCCCAAGGATCTTGGCTGTCTAAGCGAACAGCATGTCGTTGATGCGGGTCTCGAGGGCGCCCTGCGCCGCGGTGCCGAGCTCGGAGGCCGGCAGGCTGTTGAGCTCCGCCTTGACCTGGCCCGGATGGGGCGAGAGCAGCAGGATGCGGGTGCCGACCTTGATCGCCTCCTCGATCGAGTGGGTGACGAACAGCACCGTGAAGCGGGTGTCCTCCCACAGGCGCAGGAGCTCGTCCTGCATCTTGCGGCGGGTGAGCGCGTCGAGGGCCGCGAAGGGCTCGTCCATCAGCAGGATGTCGGGTTCCATCGCCATGCCGCGGGCGATGGCGACGCGCTGCTTCATGCCGCCCGACAGCATGTGGGGGAAGGAATCGGCGAACTTCGCGAGGCCGACCTTCTCGATGTAGGACATCGCCCGGTCGTCGGCTTCCGCGCCGGTGGCGCGGCCGCTCGCGGTCAGCGCGAAGGCGACGTTCTGCCTGACGGTCTTCCAGGGCAGGAGCTGGTCGAACTCCTGGAACACCATCATCCGGTCAGGGCCGGGCTCGGTGACCTTGCGGCCCTTGAGCTTGATCTCGCCCTCGACCGGGGTCATGTAGCCGCCGATCGCCTTGAGCAGGGTGGACTTGCCGCAGCCCGACGGCCCGAGCAGGATGTAGCGGTCGCCCGGCATCACCTCGAAATCGACCCGGTAGGTCGCGGTCACGAGGTGATCGGTCGTCTTGTACTGGAGCGTGACACCCTGGACCTGGAGCAGCGGCTCAGGAATGATGGTCGGGCGTGCGTTCATGGCGTTGTCCTCCCCGTTTCGTCGCTCGCGGACCGGATGCCCCGTCTGAGGGTGCTTGGCCCGCCGTTGGACGTTGGGGTAGCCTTCGAACCTGTCGCCAACCTGACAGATATTGCCACGCGGTGAACGGGGAGGAACTTTCGTGCGCATCCTGCTCGTCGAGGACACGCGGGACGTCGGCGAGGCCATCGCCGCACGCCTGCGCGGGCTCGGCCATGCGGTCGACTGGGAGGTCGACGGCGCGGCGGGGGACGCGGTGCTGGAGGTCCAGGCCTACGACCTCGTGATCCTCGACGTGAACCTGCCGGGGCTCGACGGTTTCGCGATCCTCAAGCGCCTGCGCGCCCGGAGGGGACCCGTGCCGGTGCTGGTGCTGACCGCTCGCTCGGAGGTCGACGACCGGGTCGGCGCGCTCGATCTCGGCGCCGACGACTACCTGGTGAAGCCGTTCGACTTCCGCGAGCTGGAGGCGCGGGTGCGCGCGCTCCTGCGGCGCAACAGCGGGCATGCCGACAACGCGCTCAGCCTCGGCAACCTGCGCCTCGACCGCGAGGCCCGCAGCGCCAGCGTGGCCGGCGAGCCCCTGGACCTCACCCGGCGGGAATGGACCCTGATCGAGATCCTGGCGGCGCGGCCCGGCCGCATCTTCGCCAAGGGCGAGCTCCTGGAGCGGGTCTTCGCCTTCGAGGAGGAATCGAGCGAGAACGCCGTCGAGCAGATCGTGGCGCGCCTGCGCCGCAAGCTCGTCGCCGCGGGCGCGAGGGCCGAGATCCGCACCCTGCGGGGCCTCGGCTACCAGGTCGTCTGCCAGGAATCGTGATCCCGCAACCATGATCACCCGCGCGCCCTCGCTGCTCGCCTCCTCGCTCTTCGCCCGCCTCGTCGCGGTGCTGGCGGCGGTCCTGGCCGTCGGGGCGGGGCTCCTCCTCGTCGCCGCCTGGGCCTCGGCGCGGCTCGCGGCGGACGAGGCCTACGACCGGCTCCTCGTCGGGGCGGCGCTCCAGATCGCCGAGACCATCGCCAGCGACGGGCGCGAGGTCTCGGTCGATCCGCCGTTCTCGGCCTTCGAGACCTTGGGGCTCAGCCCCCGCGACCGGATCTTCTACAAGGTGGTCGATCCGGCCGACCGCCTGCTCACCGGGGACGCCGACCTCGCGGTGCCGGTCGACCGCGCGCGGTTGTCCGCCGGGCCGATCCTCCTCGACGCGGAGCATCGCGGCCAGGCGGTGCGGGCGGTGGTGGCCGGGCGCTACGTGCCGGACGCCGCGCGTTCGGGCTTCGCCGCCGTGGTGGTGGCCCAGACCCGCGAGGCGCGGGGCGCGCTCGCCCGGGCGCTCACGGTCAAGGCGAGCCTGATGGTGCTGGCGATGAGCGCGCTGGCGCTCGGCGCCGTCGCGGTGGCGGTGCGCGCCGCCCTGCGGCCGCTCCGCGCCATCGAGGGCGTGCTGGCAGCCCGCGGGCCCAACGACCTCCAGCCGCTCGGCCTCGCCGCGCCGCGGGAGATCCACCTCCTCGTCACCTCGATCGACCATTTCATGGGCCGGCTGTCGGGCCACGTCGCCGTGATGAAGCGCTTCATCGCGGATGCCGCGCACCAGATCCGCACGCCGCTCACCGCCCTCGCCGCCCAGCTCGACCTCCTGTCGAGCGAGACCGACGAGGGGCGCCGCCGCGACCAGCTCGCCCGGCTGCGCCAGCGCACCGCCGAGCTCGGGCACCTCACCAACCAGCTCCTCAACCACGCCATGGTGATCCACCGCGCCCGGTCCGCGCCGCTCAAGCCCGTGGACGTGGCGGGGCTCGCCCGCCGCACCCTGATCGACGCCGCCGAGCAGGCCGGCGACCGGGCGGTGGACATCGGCTACGAGGGGCCGGAGGAGGCCGTGACGATCCCGGGCGACGCCATCGCGCTGCGCGAGGCCCTGGCGAACCTGATCCACAACGCCTTCAAGCACGGTGCGGCGCGCCGCCTCACGGTCCGGCTCGGGCGCGAGCGCGGCCGGGTGGTGCTGGCGGTGGAGGATGACGGGCCGGGCATCCCGGCCTCCGAATGGGCCCGGGTCCGCGAGCCGTTCCAGGCCGCCACCGGCGGCGGCATCGGCTCGGGCCTCGGCCTGTCGATCGCCGCCGAGGTCGCGGCGGCCCATGGCGGCGAGCTTCGCTTCGAGACCCATTCGGAGAGGGGGTTCTGCGTGATCCTGTCCCTGCCGGACGAGGAGGCGCGGCCGTGATCCGCCGCATCGCCGCCCTCCTGGCTCCCGCGCTCGTCACCCTCGCCCTCGTCGCAGGCCCGGCCGCCGCCGAGCAGGTGAGCCGCTTCCCGGCGAGCGAGCACGAGCGCACCGTGCTGACCATCCGCTCCGCCGCCGATGCCGACGCGATGGCGCCGCTGATCCGCGACTACCAGCTTCTCTACCCGGACGTGACGGTGGTCTACCACGAGTACATCACCGCCGACCTGTTCAGCGAGGTGGCGGCGGCCTGTGCCGCCGGGCGGGTGGCGGGCGGCTACGAGGCCGACCTGGTGATCTCGTCCTCGGTCGATCACCTGATCAAGCTCGCCAACGACGGCTGCGCCCGGCCCCACCGCTCGATCGAGACCGGCCGCCAGCCCGACTGGGCGGCCTGGCGCAACGAGGTGTTCGGCTTCACCACCGAGCCGGCGGTGATCGCCTACCGGCCGGACCTCGTGCCCCGTGAGGACCTGCCGCGCAGTCGCGTCGAGCTCGTCGACCTCTTGCGGCGCAAGCCCGAGGCCTATGCCGGGCGGATCGGCTCCTACGACATCACCCTGTCGGGCATCGGCTACCTGTTCGCGGTCTACGACGCGCGCGCGGCGGCCACCTACGGCCGCCTCGTCGAGGCGTTCGGGCGGGCCAACCTCCAGGTGCGCTGCTGCACCGCCGACCTGATCGCCGACCTCGAGGCGGGGCGCATCGCCATCGGCTACAACCTGCTCGGCTCCTACGTGTACGGCGCGATGCGGCGCGGCGCCCGCCTCGGCGTGGTGGTGCCGCAGGACTACACCCTGGTGCTCAGCCGCGCCGCCCTGGTGCCGGTCGTCGCCCGGGCGGCGGGGGACGCCTTCGCGTTCCTCGACTACCTCCTGTCGGAGCGCGGGCAGCGGGTGTCCCGCGACGAGGGCTTCTTCTTCGACCGCACCGGGCCCCTGCCGGCCGGGGTCGACGGGCCGCCGAGCCTGTCGGCCGCCGGCATCTTCCGGCCGATCACCGTCGGGCCGGTCCTCCTCGCGGTGCAGGACCGGGCCAAGCGCGCCCGCTTCCTCGCCGAGTGGCGCCAGTCGATCGGGGCGGAGGTGCCGCGGGGAGGGGTGCAAGGGGGACCCCGGGGAGGGCAGCGGGCGGAGGAGCCGTGAGCCCGCGCAACCCGTCCCGGGCCCGCGCCGTTGACGGAGCGGCGTGCAAGCCGTCAGGAGGTGACGATCGCCATGAAGGGGTCCCCGTATAGCCTGTGGCTCTCCGCCGCCAACCGGGCCGCCGGATTCTGGATGGGTCACGCCGCGAACGCAGTGCGGCGCCAGCAGCGCGCGGCGCTCACCGAGCTGAGCAAGGCCGGCGTCAGGCCGAAGGCGAAGCGCCGGCGCCGGACGAAGCGGCGCGTCGCCTGAGCCGGCCCCTTCGCGCGGCCTGCGAATCGCCCTAAGCTCCCCGGCCGCGAGCCGTCCCGCGATGAACGGGACGGCCACCGGAGGAGGCAGCCATGCAGGAGGCGGTGCGCATCACGGTGCGGCCCGACGGCCGCTACACGCTCTATCGCGGCGAGACGCCGCTGATCTTCGGACTGACCCGCGAGATGGCCTTCAGCCTCGCCGAGAGCTGCGGCGTCGTCATCGAGCGGGCCTACAGCATCAACTGACGCCGATCACGCCTCGCCGCGGGCGACGAGGCGGGGCCAGACCAGGCCGGCGGCGAGCGAGGCCGCCGCGCCGCACCCGCAGCCGACCACCTTCACCAGGAAATCGGCGACGCGGCCGTGCCGGGTCGGCTCGAGCAGCTGCAGCGCCTCGAGGGCGCCGGCCGCGGCGGCCGTCAGCAGGAGAACCTGCCAGCGGTGGCGCGGATAGCCGAGGCACAGCAGGAAGGCGAGCGCCGCGAAGGCGGAGAACCGCTCGATCGAGACCGGCATGGCGCTGACCGGCCGGTAGCCGATCGGGGCGATGGTCGCCGCCGTGATGGCGGCCAGGATCAGCCAGCCGAGAAGGCGTGACGCTCTGGACATCATGAGAGGAGAGCCCCGTGCGGACCGGACGGTCCGGGCTGGCGGAATGCCGCCATGGCGGTGCCAGATCGCGTGGGCCGGTGCAATGCCGCAGGGGCTGCGGCACCGTGGCCTCCGACGCTCGGCCTCGCCCGGCGGGCGGCTCCGCAACCCCGCGGGGCTGTCCGACGTGGAAGAAGACCTCGTGCCGGCCCGGGAATGATCCGCACCGGCCGTCGCCTCGGCCCGCCGCCGTCAGGCCAGGGCCGGCACCACCAGCGCGCCCTCGGCGCCGCCGCCGCTGCCCGCCGCGAACACCACCCGGCCCCCGTCGAGGCGGGCCCGGCCGCTCGCCACCAGGGCGAGCGCCGCAGGATAGAGCCGGTGCTCCTGCACCAGCACCCGGGCGCTCAAGGCATCCTCGTCGTCCTCCGGCAGCACCGGCACGGCGGCCTGGGCGACGATCGGGCCGGCGTCGAGTTCCGGCACCACGAAGTGCACCGTGCAGCCATGCACCCGCACACCCGCCGCCAGAGCCTGGGCGTGGGTGTGGGTGCCGCGAAACAGCGGCAGCAGGGAGGGGTGGATGTTGAGCATCCGCCCGGCCCAGGCCTCGACGAACCAGGGCGTCAGCACCCGCATGAAGCCGGCGAGCACCAGGAACTCGACGCCGTGGCGGCGCAAGCCTTCGTCGAGCGCCCGCTCGAAGGCGGCCCGGTCGGAGAACGCGCGGTGGTCGACCGCCTCGGTGGCGAGGCCCGCCGCCGCGGCGCGGGCGAGGCCGGGCGCGTCGGGCCGGTTCGAGGCGACGAGCACGATCTCGGCCGGGTAGTCCGGCGCCTGCGCCGCCTCCAGCAGCGACACCATGTTGGAGCCGCGACCGGAGATCAGGATCGCGACCTTGGCGCGGGCGCTCATAGGGCGAGGCGCCCCGCATAGGTGACCGGGCTTTCACCGCGCGCGGTGATCTGCCCGAGGCGGACAGGCGCCTCGCCGGCGGCGGACAAAGCCGCGCTCACCGCCTCGGCCCGGGCCGGATCCACCACCACCACCATGCCGATGCCGCAGTTGAAGGTGCGCAGCATCTCGGACTCGGCGACGTTGCCCTGGCGGGCGAGCCAGCCGAACACCGGCGGCACGTCTATCGCGTCGAGGTTCAGGGCGATGCCGACCCCGTCCGGCAGGACGCGGGGCAGGTTGTCGGGGAAGCCGCCGCCGGTGATGTGGGCGAGCGCCTTGATGGCGCCGGGACCGGTCTCCTTGAGCGCCGCCAGCAGCGGCTTGACGTAGATCCGGGTCGGCTCCAGCAGCGCCTCGCCGAGGCTCAGCCCTTCCGCGAACGGCGCGGGCGCGTCGTAGCCGAGGCCCGACGCCGCCACGATCCGGCGCACCAGCGAGAACCCGTTCGAGTGCACGCCCGACGAGGGCAGGCCGAGCACCACGTCGCCGGGCGCGATGACGGCGACCGGCAAGAGCGCGCCGCGCTCGGCGGCTCCCACCGCGAAGCCCGCGAGGTCGTAATCCGCGCCGTCGTAGAGGCCCGGCATCTCGGCGGTCTCGCCGCCGATCAGCGCGCAGCCGGCCTGGCGGCAGCCCTCGGCGATGCCCCTGACGATGTCGGCCCCGACGCCGGGCACGAGCTTGGCCGTGGCGTAGTAGTCGAGGAAGAACAGCGGCTCGGCGCCCTGGACGATGATGTCGTTGACGCACATCGCCACGAGGTCGATGCCGATCGTGGCGTGGCGCCCGGTCTCGATCGCGATCTTGACCTTGGTGCCGACCCCGTCGTTGGCCGCGACCAGGATCGGGTCCTTGAAGCCCGCCGCCTTGAGGTCGAACAGGCCGCCGAAGCCGCCGATCTCCGCGTCCGCTCCCGGCCGGCGGGTCGCCCGCACCAGGGGCTTGATCGCCTCGACCATGGCATTGCCGGCATCGATGTCGACGCCGGCTTCCGCGTAGGTCATCCCGTTCTGGCGCTCGCCCGTCGTCATCCCTCGACCCTTCGCCTCGATCCGTCACGTGTTGCGACCGCTCTTAGCCGCTCTTGTGCGTGATCGCGAGTCGGGGCAGCCGGGGGGAGCCATGACGCCGTCGCCGACCCTCCTCCGATCGCTGCCGAACCTGATCACCGCCGCGCGCCTCGCCGTGGTGCCGGTCGTCGTCTGGGCCATCGTGCGGGAGGCCTGGGGGACCGCCTTCCTGCTCTTCGCGCTGGCGGGGATCTCGGACGGCATCGACGGCTTCCTCGCCCGCCGCTACGGCCTGACGAGCCGCCTCGGCGCGATCCTCGATCCCCTGGCCGACAAGGCCCTGATGCTCGGCGTGCTGGTGGGCCTGACCCTCGCCGGGCTCGTGCCGGCCTGGTTCCCGGTCGTGCTGGTCGCCCGCGACTCCCTGATGGTGGTGGGCGCCGGTATCGCCCGGCTCGCCGGCCGCCCGCTGGACACCCCGCCGCTCCTCGTCGGCAAGCTCAACACCGCGGGCCAGATCGCCTTCCTGGCCTGGCTCCTCGGCGGCCGTGCGCTCGGGATCGAGGCTCCAGCGGCGGAGGCGCTCGCGATGCCGGCGCTCGCCGGTCTGTCGGTCGCCTCGGCGGCGATCCAGGGCCTCCGGTCGATGCGGACCCGGTCCGGCGCTTGACCCTGCGGCGCGGCCCTTCCATCTCGGGTCGGCCGGGGCGCGACGGATTCGCGCGTGCGACGGGCTCGAACCGCGATGCCGATCCAACGCCGGGCCGCCCTCACCCTGGCCGTCCTCGCCGTGCTGGTCTTCCTGCTCTACCAGCTGCGCGACGTGCTGCTGCCCTTCGTGGCGGGTGCCGCGCTCGCCTACGCCCTCGATCCCGTCGCCGACCGGCTCGAGCGGCTCGGGCTCGGGCGGCTCACCGCGACGCTGATCATCCTGGCGGTCTTCGTCTGCGGGCTGATCCTGGCCCTGATCCTGGTGGTGCCGCTCGCGGCCAACCAGGTCGCGGCGCTCGTCGCCTCGCTGCCGGCGATGATCGCGAAGCTCCAGGCGATCATCGCCGAGCGGGCCGGTCCCCTGATCGAGCGGGTCGGCGGCGCGAGCGCGCTGCAGGACCTGCAATCCTCCGTCAGCAACCTGATGGGGCAGGCGGTGGCCTGGATCCTCGCCTTCCTGCGTTCGCTGTGGTCGGGCAGCCAGGCGATCGTCGGCATCGTCTCGCTGCTCGTGGTGACGCCCGTGGTGGCGTTCTACCTGCTGGTCGACTGGGACCGGATGATCGCGACCCTCGACCGCTGGGTGCCGCCGCGCCACCGCGACACCGCCCGGATGCTGGCCCGCGACATCGACGGCGCCATCACCGCCTTCATCCGCGGCCAGAGCCTGGTCTGCCTGATCCTCGGCACCTTCTACGCGGTCGGCCTGTGGCTGGTCGGGCTGAATTTCGGCGTGCTGATCGGCCTGATGGCGGGCTTCCTCACCTTCATCCCGTATGTCGGCTCGCTCACCGGCTTCCTGCTCTCCACCGGGGTCGCGCTGGTGCAGTTCTGGCCCGACTGGGTCTCGGTGCTGCTGACGGTCGGGGTTTTCCTGGTCGGGCAGTTCCTCGAAGGCAACGTGCTCCAGCCCAAGCTCGTCGGCGACGCGGTGCGGCTGCACCCGGTCTGGCTGATGTTCGCGCTCCTCGCCTTCGGCTCGCTGTTCGGCTTCCTCGGGCTGCTCCTGGCGGTGCCGGTGGCGGCGGCGCTCGGGGTCGTCGCCCGCTTCGCGGTGAAGCGCTACCTGGAGAGCCGCCTCTACCACGACGGCACGCCGATCCTCGGCGCCGACGCGACGGTGGTGGTGGCCGAGCCCGTGGTCGCCAAGCCTGTGGTCGCCAAGCCTGTGGATGCCAAGCCGGCGGTGGCCAACGCGGCGCCGCCCGCCATATCGAAGCCCTGAACCCGTCGAAGAGCGCCCACGAACCCCGCATGCCCGACCAGCCGCGCCAGCTCGCCCTCGACCTGCCCGTCGCCCCCCGCTTCGGGCTCGAGGACTTCCTGGTCAGCCCGACCAACGAGGGGGCTTACGCCCGCATCGAGGCCTGGCCCGAATGGCCGGACCGGGTGCTGGTGCTCACCGGCCCGCCGGGCAGCGGCAAGAGCCACCTCGCGGCGATCTTCGCCGAGCGCTCCGGCGCGCTCACCGTGCCGGTCGCCGCGGTGACGGCGGAGGCGGTGCCGGAGCTGGCGCGAGCCGACGCCCTGGTGATCGAGGATGCCGACCGGGAGCCGGGCCGCGACGAGAAGGCCCTGTTCCACCTCCTCAACCTCGTCCGCGAGCGGGGCCTGAGCGTGGTGGTGACGGGATCCGGCCCGGTCGAGGCCTGGGGCCTTGCCACGCCGGACCTGCGCTCGCGGCTTCGCCTCGCGCCGGGCGCGAGCCTCGCCCCCCCGGACGAGGCCCTGCTCAAGGTGGTGCTGGTGAAGCTCTTCCTCGACCGCCAGCTCGTCGTCGATACCAGCGTGGTCGACGCCCTGGCCCTGCGCCTCGACCGGTCGCTGGCGCGGGCCCGCGACGTGGTGGCGCTCCTCGACCGCGAGGGCCTGAGCCGGCGCCGGCGCATCACCCGGCCGCTGGCGCTCGCGACCCTGGCGGCCCTCGAGGGTGGCGAGGACGAGGGCAGCGACGAGGCGGGCGAGGAACCGGAGGGCGAGGGGTAAGTCTTCCTATCGATATGTCGTCCGATCGATTCGTGGGGTGAATCGCGGCCCGCGCCGCCGGCCTTCACGCAAATGTCAAACTGTCCTGTCACCGGGGAGGGCTGGAAGCCACTGACCCGGCGTCGATCCAAGGAGGAGCAAACGTGTCGGACACCGCTGCCGGAGCCAGTGCCATCCCGGTCCTCGACGAGACCGAGGCGACGCCTGCGACCGCCGAGGGTGCCCGTCACGATGCGGTCGAGGGGCTCGCCGCCCCCGCGGCCGTGCGCGCCGCCGACGAGGCCGACGCCGCCCAGGACGCCGCCCGCCGGGCGAAGGCCGACGCCGTGGCGGCGGGCCGGGCCCTGCGCCACGAGCCCGGCCGGTTCGTGAACCGCGAATTGTCCTGGCTGCAGTTCAACCGCCGGGTGCTGGAGGAGGCCTCGAATACCGGCCACCCGCTGCTCGAGCAGCTGCGCTTCCTGTCGATCTCGGCCAACAACCTCGACGAGTTCTTCATGGTGCGGGTCGCCGGCCTGCACGACCAGGTCCGGGCCGGCCTCACCGCGCCGTCCGCCGACGGCCTGTCGCCGGCCGAGCAGCTCGCCCGCATCGACGCCGAGGTGTCGGGCCTCGCCCGCGACCAGCAGCGGCGCTGGCGCGAGCTGCGCGAGGCCCTGCACCAGAACGCCATCGACCTCGTGGAGGCGATGGACCTCACGGCCGAGGAGGCGGCCTGGCTCGAGGATTACTTCCTCCAGCACATCTTCCCGGTGCTGACGCCGCTCGCCATCGACCCGGCGCACCCGTTCCCGTTCATCCCCAACCTCGGCTCGACCATCGCGCTGACCCTCGTGCGGCCGCGCGACGCCCGGGTGCTGCGGGCGCTGATCCGCCTGCCCTCGATCATCGACCGCTTCGTGCGCCTGCCCGATCCGGGCGGCAGCGGCACCGCGCGCTTCATCGCCATCGAGCAGGTGATCGTGCTGTTCACGAGCCGGCTCTTCCCGGGCTACCTCGTCAAGGGCCAGGGCGGCTTCCGGGTGGTGCGCGATTCCGACCTCGAGATCGAGGAGGAGGCCGAGGACCTGGTGCGCCACTTCGAGACGGCGCTGAAGCAGCGCCGCCGCGGCGTGGTGATCCGGCTCGAGGTCGACGCCAACATGCCGGAGGACCTGCGCACCTTCGTCGCCGACGAGCTCGAGATCGCGGTCGATGCGGTGTTCCTCGTCGAGGGGATGCTCGCCCTCAACGAGCTGTCCCAGATCGTCGGGATCGACCGGCCGGACCTGAAGTTCAAGCCCTACAACCCGCGCTTCCCCGAGCGCATCCGCGAGAGCGGCGGCGACTGCTTCGCGGCGATCCGCCAGAAGGACTTCATCGTCCACCACCCCTACGAGTCGTTCGACTCGGTGGTGCAGTTCCTGTCGCAGGCCGCCCGCGACCCGAACGTCGTGGCGATCAAGCAGACGCTCTACCGCACCTCGTCGAACTCACCCATCGTCGCGGCTCTCGCGGAAGCCGCGGAGGCCGGCAAGTCGGTGACGGCCCTCGTCGAGCTCAAGGCGCGCTTCGACGAGGAGGCCAACATCCGCTGGGCCCGCAACCTCGAGAAGGCCGGCGCCCAGGTGGTGTTCGGCTTCATCGAGCTGAAGACCCACGCCAAGCTCTCGATGGTGGTGCGCCGCGAGGGCGACCGCCTGGTGAGCTACTGCCACGTCGGCACCGGCAACTACCACCCGATCACCGCCCGGATCTACACCGACCTGTCGTTCTTCACCGCCGACCCGGTGATCGGCCGCGACGTCTCGCGGATCTTCAACTTCATCACCGGCTACGCCGAGCCGGCGGAACTCGAGCGGATGGCGGTCTCGCCGCTGACCCTCAAGGCGCGGCTGCTCGAGCACATCGCCGAGGAGATCGCGCACGCGAAGGCCGGCCGTCCGGCGGCGATCTGGATCAAGTGCAACTCGCTCGTCGACACCCAGATCATCGACGCGCTCTACGACGCGAGCGAGGCCGGGGTGCCGATCGACTGCGTGGTGCGGGGCATCTGCTGCCTGCGCCCCGGGGTGCCGGGCCTGTCGGAGAACATCCGCGTCAAGTCGATCGTCGGGCGCTTCCTCGAGCACGGCCGGGTCTACGCCTTCGGCAACGGTGCCGGGCTGCCGCACCCCAAGGCCAGGGTCTACATCTCGTCGGCGGACCTGATGAGCCGCAACCTCGACCGCAGGGTCGAGGCGATGCTGCCGATCCTCAACCCGACGGTGCACCAGCAGGTGCTCGACCAGATCATGATGGCGAATCTCCTCGACAACCAGCAGAGCTGGCGTGTACTGGCGTCGGGCGCGAGCGAGCGGATCGAGCCCGCCGAGGGCGAGGAACCCTTCAACGCGCACAAGTATTTCATGACCAACCCGAGCCTGTCGGGGCGCGGGAAGGCATCGAAGAAATCAAGTCCGCGCGCGCTCAGCCGGCGCGCCCAGCGCGCCTGACGCGGCGGTCGGGGGTCGGTCCCCGGGGCCATCCGTCCGGCGGCGCTCCCGTCATGAGGACCTGGATGGGCCTGGATCAGACCGCCCTGAACGAAGCCGCGCTCGCCCGGATCGAGCCCGGCGCCCCCGTCGCGATCATCGATATCGGCTCGAACTCCGTCCGGCTGGTCGCCTATTCGGGCATCAGCCGGGCGCCGACGCCGCTCTACAACGAGAAGGTCCTGTGCGGCCTCGGCCGCAACGTGCTCTCCACCGGCCGCCTCAACGAGGAGGCGGTGCGCCGTGCCCTCCAGGCGCTCGCCCGGTTCCGGGTCCTGTGCGAGACGATGCGGGTCGGCCAGGTCTTCGTGCTGGCCACCGCCGCCGCCCGCGACGCCGAGAACGGCCCGGCCTTCCTCGAGGCGGCACAGGCCGCCTGCGGCCACCCGATCGAACTGTTGTCGGGCCGGCGCGAGGCGGAACTGTCGGCCTACGGCGTCATCTCGGGGTTCCACGCGCCGGACGGCGTCGTCGGCGATCTCGGCGGCGGCAGCCTCGAACTCGTCGACGTGCGCGGCTCGGCGATCGGCAGCGGCGTGACCATGCCGCTCGGCGGCCTCGCGCTCCAGGACCTCAGCGGCGGCTCGCTCAAGAAGGCGCGCAAGCTCGCGGCGGAAGCCCTCAGGAAGGCCGGCCCGCAGCTCGATACCTTGAGAGGCCGCACCTTCTACGCCGTCGGCGGCACCTGGCGGGCGCTCGCCCGCCTGCACCAGGCGGCGCGGGACTACCGCCTGCACGTGATGCACGGCTACACCATCGAGCCGAACGACGAGCTGTCCTTCCTCCAGGTCGTCGAGCAATCCGACGCCGCGACGCTCGCCGCCGTCGAGACCGTGTCCGAGGCGCGCAGGCCGCTGCTCGCCTACGGCGCCGTGGTGCTGGAGGAGGTGATCCGCTCGGGGCGTCCGCGCGAGATCGCGATCTCGGCCACCGGCGTGCGCGAGGGCCTGCTGTTCGAGAAGCTCGACGCCGCCGCCCGCGCGCGAGACCCGCTGCTGCTCGCGGCGAGCGAGCTCAACCGCCTGCGCTGCCGCAGCCCCGGCCACGGCCCCGAATTGCAGGCCTGGACCGACGCCTTCATGGCGAGCCTGTCGACGCCTGAGACCGCCGACGAGCGCCGGCTGCGCCACGCCGCCTGCTTGCTGGCCGATGTCGGCTGGCGCACCCATCCGGATTACCGCGGCGAGCAGAGCCTCAACGTCATCGCCCACGCCTCCTTCGTCGGGATCGACCATCCGGGCCGGGCCTACCTCGCCGTCGCGGTGTTCTTCCGCCACGAGGGCGTCGCCCCCGAGAAGGCGAGCCCGCTGCTGCGCCAGCTCGCCGGCCCGCGGCTGTTCGAGCAGGCGCGGCTCCTGGGCGCCGTGCTGCGCGTCGCCTTTCCGGTCTCGGTGGCGATGGAGGGGATCCTGCCGCGCACGCCGCTCGCGATGCGCGACGGCGCGATCGTCCTCACCCTGCCGCAGGATCTGAAGGATCTGGCGAGCGATCGGCTGTCGAACCGGCTGCGCGGGCTCGGGCGGCTGCTCGGGGTCGAGGCGCGCATCGAGATCGAGGGGTAGGGGCGTATCGGTCGGGTCGTTTGGATACCGGCACTTCGCCGCTCGCATGGTGCGGGATGAGTGCTTTAGGTTTCTGAGTCTGCCGCATTGTCTGCGGCGAACCGGTATCCACTTCGTCGGACAATGCTCTAGCGACACGTGATGCACGAATAGGATCGTGATGCTGTCGAGCAGGCCTCATGCCTGACGAGTTCGTCCTCGGACAACAGCCCGAGACGGTCGAGGCATGGTGCGGCGTCGCTCGCCGCAACCAGGCAGCCTCGCGCACATTATTGAACCGTTCGCACCCGCTCGAAGCGTGGAGCGCAGCTGGTTTCGCCGTCGAGTGCGCACTGAAGGCGGCTGTGATGTCACATCTGCGCTTCAATCGTTTTCCTGCTCGGGAGGAGCCGCCCGATCTCTACACGCACGATTTGGTGCATCTTGCGCGACAGGCCGGTATCGACTTCGGCGCCCTAATACGGGATCCGGTGGCTCCCTCGTTCCAGACCGTGCTTCTCTGGAAGCGAACGGAGGGGGTACAATCCGAAGCCCATGCCGATGAGGGTCGCACGGGACATGGTAACGGCGGCGATCGGGCCGGATGGAGTAATCGTGTGGCTGGCCAGACGCTACCGACTGGACATTTAAAAGCCGGCGCCGAGTATCTGTCCGCCCTGCGTGGGTTGGGGCTCGATCCGGAAGGCTTGCTCTGGGCACACGACCGTACCGTCCAGGACTTCGTCCTCGTTCTAGTGACGGCGCAGTTCGACGCGGTCGGCCCCCTCGAGCTCTATCGTCTGCTGACGCATGCATACAACGCGGCGGCAACGCCGCAGGCCGTGTCCCCCGTTCGTGGTACGACTGCATTCGCCGGCTCAGTCGGTCGCCCACGAACTGCTCAAGGCTTATGGGTGGGACATTCACGCGGATCCAGACCAGCTCGACCCGACGGGTCTTACGGTGACGGTTGAACTGAGCGTCGGCGACCTGACATTCCGTCCCGAATGGGTCTACCAGCTTCGAGCTCGGAAGGTCTCTCCGGCCGAGCGGGCTCGGCGGTGGCGGCGCTTCAAGGGGAACGTCGACGCGCTCGCGGCCTGAGCCGACCGACGAACCGACGACGCGGGCCTATCCAACCCGCTCCAGGATCGGCTCGCGCGCCGCAGGCGCCTCCGCCCCGATACGATAGGCCGCGAGGATCGCGGCCTCCGCCCGCGCGGCCTCAGCCTCGCTGCGGGCATGCACGATCGCCAGCGGCCGGTCCGGCCCGACCTCGTCTCCGAGCCCGGCCAGCGCCGTGAGACCGACGGCGTGGTCGATCCCGTCCTGCGGCCGGGTGCGCCCGCCGCCGAGCCCGATCACCGCGACGCCGACATACCGCGTCGCGATGGCGACGACCCGGCCCGCCGTGGGCGCGGGGATCGGGCGGATCACGGGGGCGCGGGGTAGGTGGCGCTCGGGATGCTCGATCAGGTCGGCCGGCCCGCCGAGCGCCGTGACCATGCGGGCGAAGATGTCGGCGGCGCGGCCGGAGGCCAGGGCCTCTTCGAGGCGGGCGGTCGCGTCCCGCGTGTCGGCGCTCAGGCCCCCCAGCACCAGCATCTCGGCGCCGAGCGCCAGGGTGACGGCGTGGAAGCGCGGCTCGCGCCGGCGCTCCGAGAGGTAGTCGAGGGCGTAGGCCACCTCGACGGCGTTGCCGGCGGCCGAGGCCAGCGGCTGGTCCATGTCGGTGAGGAGCGCCCGGGTCGGCAGGCCGGCCCCGTTCGCGACCGTGACCAGGCTCTCGGCGAGGCCCCGCGCCTCCTCGGCGGACGCCATGAAGGCGCCCGACCCCGCCTTCACGTCCATGACGAGGCCCTGCAAGCCGGCGGCGAGCTTCTTTGCCAGGATCGAGGCGGTGATCAGGTCGAGGGATTCGACCGTGCCGGTGACGTCCCGGATCGCGTAGAGCCGCCGGTCGGCCGGGGCGAGGTCCGGGGTCTGGCCGATCACCGCGCAGCCGACCTCGCGGGTGACGCGCCGGAACAGGTCGACGTCCGGCGCCGTGGCGTAGCCCGGGATGCTGTCGAGCTTGTCCAGCGTGCCGCCGGTATGGCCGAGGCCGCGGCCGGAGATCATCGGCACGTAGCCGCCGCAGGCCGCGACCATCGGGGCGAGGGCTAGGCTCACCGTGTCGCCGACGCCGCCGGTCGAGTGCTTGTCGAGGACGGGCCCGGGCAGGTCCCAGGTCAGCACCGTGCCCGAGCGGGTCATCGCCCGGGTCAGCGCGACGCGCTCGGGCAGCGACAGGCCGCGGAAGAACACCGCCATCGCGAAGGCCGCCGCCTGGCCCTCGGTGACCCGGCCTTCGGTCAGGCCGGCGATGAAGGCCTCGATCGCCTCGGGCGGCAGCGCGTGGCCGTCGCGCTTGAGGCGGATCAGTTCCTGCGGCAGCAGCGTCATGGGGTGGTCCCGGGGAGGAGGATCAGAGGTCGCCGGCGAGGAGGGCGGCGACGAGGCGCCCGACGTCGTCGGCCGCCTGCGCCGCCACCCGCTTGGTCTCGGCGTGATGCGGCGCACCGGTCTGGAAGCCGGCGGCGTAGTTCGTCACGAGCGAGAGCGCCGCGACCCGGAGGCCGAAGAACCGCGCCAGGATCACCTCCGGCACCGTCGACATGCCGACGAGGTCGGCGCCCAGGATCTTCGCCATGCGGATCTCGGCCGGTGTCTCGAAGCTCGGGCCCGAGAACCAGGCGTAGGTTCCGGCGTGCAGCGGCACGCCGCTCACCGCCGCCGCGTCCCTCAGCGCCGCCCGCAAGGCCGGATCGTAGGCATCGACCATCGGCACGAAGCGGGCGTCGGACGGCTCGCCGACGAGCGGGTTCAAACCCGAGAGGTTGATGTGGTCGGTGACGAGCGCGAGGCTGCCCGGGCCGGCCTCGGACAGGAGCGAGCCGGCGGCGTTGGTGAGGAGGAGGGGCGGGGCGCCCAAGGCCGCCACCACGCCGACCGGCACCCGCATCACGGCGGCGTCGCCGTGCTCGTAGGGGTGGGCGCGGCCCTGGAACAGCAGCACCCGCCGGCCGCCGAACAGCCCGGCGACGAGCCGCCCGGCATGGCCCGAGACGCCGGAGGCCGGGAAGTGCGGGATCTCGCCGTAGGGCAGGGCGACCGGATCCTCGATCCGATCGGCCAGGGGCCCGAGCCCGGTCCCGGTGACGAGGGCGAGGGTGTAGGGGCCGTCGAAGCCGCGCGCCCGCAGGAACGCGGCGGCTTGCGTGACGCGGGGATCGTGCGGTGCGCTCACGCGAGGTTGTCCGGCCCGAACGAGGCGGGCAGCAGGGCGTCGAGGGTGAAGGTGCGGCGCACGCCCCCCGGCCCGGCGACGTGGATCGGCGTGTCGGGCCCGGCGAATTCGCGGATGCGCTGGCGGCAGGCGCCGCAGGGCGTGACCAGGGCCTCGCCGTCGCCCAGCACCAGGATCGCGGCGATGCGCCGGCCGCCGGCCGCCACCATCGCGGCGATCGCCCCGGCCTCGGCGCAGGTACCGACCGGATAGGCGGCGTTCTCGACGTTGCAGCCGGCATGCACCGCCCCGGTCTCGTCGCGGAGCGCGGCGCCGACGCGGAAGCGCGAATAGGGCGCGTGCGCCCGCGCCTGGACCGCCCGGGCCGCGGAGAGCAGGGTCTCGGTGGGGAACAGGGTGTCGATCGGCTCCATCCTCGGCCTTCCTCGCCCCCGGTCGTCGGGTGAGCCCGGATCATGGTCGTCGGGCAAGCCCGGATCATGGCCGCGCGCGCGCCCGCCGTCGAGCCCGTCGACAAGGCGCCATGGGCGCCCTACACCCCTGGGGATAGCGGTCGAGAGGGGTGAAGCGATGCTGGGACGGTTCGAGCGCGGCGGGTCCGGCGAGGCCGTCGTCGAGTACGGCGACAGCAACCTGCGGGTGGTGCGGCCCGGCCGGTTCGTGCGCTGCGCGGTGACCGGGGTCGAGATCCCCCTCGACGCCCTGCGCTACTGGAGCGTCGAGCGCCAGGAGGCCTATGCCGATACCGACGCCGTGATGGCGCGCCTGCGCGGGGCGTCACAGACCGCGTAGCAGGCCGGCGAGACCCTCCGGCTCGTCGAGCGCCAGCACCACCGGCAGCGTCGCGACCGGCATCGCCGCGGGAAGCCGCACCCGGTCCTTCTCGGTGGTCACCAGGAGAAGGCCCCGGCGCGCCGCCTCGACCGCGAGGGACTCCGCCTCCGCCGCCGTGAAGGCGTGGTGGTCCGGGAAGGCGCGGGTCTCGCGCAGGTCGGCCCCGAGGTCGCGCAGGGTCGAGAAGAACTTCTCCGGCCGCCCGATCCCCGCGAAAGCCAGCACCGGACGACCGCCGAGGGTCGCAGCCGCCTCCGGATCGGGCGCGAGCCGGCCGCGCAGGGCCGGCAACCCGAGCGCGCGGGCCTGCGCCAGCACCCGCTCCCCGGGCGCGCCGTCGCCGATCGCCAGGGCGGCGTCGATGCGCGGCCACTGCGCCGCGGCCGGCGCCCGCAGCGGGCCCGCCGGAAACGCCCGACCGTTGCCGAGCCCGACCGCGCCGTCGAACACCGCGAGCACGAGGGCCTTGGCGAGGCTCGGGTTCTGCAGCCCGTCATCCATCACCACCACGTCGGCGCCGGCCGCCACGCAGGCGCGGGCGCCGGCGACGCGGTCGCGGGCGACGATCGCCGGGGCGGCGCGGGCGAGGAGCAGCGGCTCGTCGCCGACCTCGTCCGCACGGTGCAAGGCGGGATCGACCCGCACCGGGCCGGGCAGCCGCCCGCCATAGCCCCGGCTCAGGAAGGCCGGGCGCCGGCCGAGGTCGCGCAACTGAGCCGCCACGGCGAGCGCGGTCGGGGTCTTGCCGGCGCCGCCGAGGGTGAAGTTGCCGATGCAGACGACCGGGCAGGG
Source organism: Methylobacterium terrae (assembly GCF_003173755.1). NCBI lineage: Bacteria > Pseudomonadati > Pseudomonadota > Alphaproteobacteria > Hyphomicrobiales > Methylobacteriaceae > Methylobacterium > Methylobacterium terrae. The sequence continues at coordinate 3,651,681 of NZ_CP029553.1, read as the reverse complement.
CGCGGCCGCGCCCTGCGCGGACATCCGGCGGGCGGCGAGCGCGCCGTAGACCGTAGCCACCGGCGCGAGCAGCCGGGCGGCGGGCGTCGGCGCGTCGCGCCACCAGAAGCCCGGCGCCCGCCTCACGAGGCGAACCGTCCGGCGATCATCAGCTGGCAGATGAAGGGCTCGAGGGCCGCCATCGCCCGGTCGGTGGCGCCGCCGGCCTCCTCGATCGCGGCCGCCGCGGCCCGGGCCATCCGCTGGCGGCCGGCGGGATCGGCCAGGAGCTCGCCGACCGCGGCCGTCAGCTCCTGCCCGTCCCGCACGGTGCGGGCGCCGCCGGCGCGCTCCAGCGCGGCGTAGACCGAGGCGAAGTTGCGCACGTGCGGCCCGGACAGGATCGCCGTGTCGAGCCGGGCCGGCTCGATCGGGTTCTGCCCGCCGTGGCGGGCGAGGGAGCCGCCGACGAAGGCCAGCGGGCACAGGCGGTAGAACAGGCCGAGCTCGCCCACCGTGTCGGCGACGTAGAGGTCGACCTTGTCGTGCGGCTGGCCGCCCGCCGCCCGGCGCCCGACCCGCAGGCCCGCCGCGGCGGCATCGGCGGCGACGGTCGGGCCGCGCTCGGGGTGGCGCGGGACCACGACCGTGAGGAGGCCGGGATGCCGCCGCGCCAGCGCCCGGTGGGCGGCGATCGCCGCGGCCTCCTCGCCCGGATGGGTCGAGGCCGCGAGCCAGACCGGGCGGCCGGCGACGACGCCGGCGAGCTGGCGCAGCGGCTCGGGATCGGCCGGCGGCGGGCCGGCATCGAATTTCAGGTTGCCGCCGGCCTCCACCCGGGGGGCGCCCAGCCGCGCGAAGCGCTCCGCCTCCTCGCGGCTCTGGGCGAGGCAGAGCGCGATGCGCGAGAGGAGCGCGCGGGCGATCCCCGGGGTGCGCGACCAGGCCTTCGCCGAGCGCTCGGACATCCGCCCGTTGACCAGGATCAGCGGCACCTCGCGCGCGTGCAGGGCCAGGATGGTGTTGGGCCAGATCTCGGATTCGGCGACGAGCGCGAGGTCCGGCCGCCAATGGTCGAGGAAGCGCGCGACGTAGCGCGGCGCGTCGAGGGGCGCGAACTGGTGGAGCGCACCGCGGGGCAGCCGCCGGGCGAGCAGCTCGGCCGAGGTGCGGGTGCCCGAGGTGACGAGCACCGTGAAGCCGCGCCGGGTCAGCCGCTCGACGAGGCCGAGGAGCGACAGGGCCTCGCCGATGCTGGCGCCGTGGGCCCAGACGAGGGGGCCGGCGGGGCGCGGCTTGCCGGGCCGCCCGGTGCGCTCGGGCAGGCGCACCGGGTCCTCCTTGCCGCGCCGCCGCCGCCAGGCGAGGAGCCCGGCGAGCGCCGGCTCGCCGGCGATCAGCCCGTAATGGTAGGCGCGCAGGAGCGCCGGGACCCCGTCGCGCCTCATCGGGCCGGAGCCCCTTTCCGGGTGTGGACCGGGTCGATCCGGCCGACCTGCGCGAAGGCCCGGGCATGCACCGCGTTGAGGTCGGCCTCGATGCGCTGGCGCACCGCCTCGATCCCCGCCGCATCGAGGTCGCGGGGGACCGCGATCGGCTCGCCGAAGGCCATCACGCCGCGGCCGAAGGGAAGGCCGAGGCTCGCCCGGTCCCAGCTGTCGAACTGGATGTAGCGGCTCGTCACCACGGCGGTCGGCACCACCGGCCGGCCGGACATCCGCGCCAGCAGCACGATGCCCTCGCCGCAGCGCCGCGACACCTTCGGCACGTCGGCGCTGAACGCCACCGATTCGTCGCCCTCGAGCGCCTTGAGGCAGCCGCGCAGGGCCTGCACGCCGCCCTTGGCCCAGACGTCGCTGGAGCGCCGGGCGCCGGAACCGCGCATCACCCGCACGCCCATCCGCTCGAGCACCGCGGTGTTCACGCCCCCGTCGACCGAGCGCGACACCATCGTGGCGACCCGGTCCTGGGGCCGGCGCACGAACGGCACCATCAGGTGCTGGCCGTGCCACATCGCGGCGATGAACGGCCGCAGCGGCGTCAGCCAGTCGTAGGCATCGGGCGGGTCGAGGCTGAAGCGATTCGTGCGGCGCACCAGCTTCAGGTAGCTCGCGCCGAGGAAGCCGAGGCTCTCCTGGGCCGCCCGGCTGCGGGCGATGCGGGTGACGACGCTCATGCGGACGAAACGCTCGGGAAGGGGACGCCAAGGGAAGGGGGGCACGCGGCGGGACGCGACGCGGGCGCCCCCCCGCGAATCCGGGCGCCGTCATGCTCCGTTCGGGACCGCGAGGCAACCGTCGGCCGCGTGCGGCACCACACCCGCGTTGCGACGGGGGTCGGTTTCGGCAGGGATCCCCGCGTAGGCGGGGGAGCCCACGGATTAACCCTGGCCGTCAAATTTCCCCGGGGTCGATCCCCGCGTAGGCGGGGGGAGCCCCTTCGTCGAAGCGATCGCGGCGGCAAACCGGGGGTCGATCCCCGCGTAGGCGGGGGAGCCTAGATCCAGGTGGACACCGCGAAGAACACGGCGGGTCGATCCCCGCGTAGGCGGGGGAGCCCACTCCGCAGCTCAGGTCGCACCCCTGTCCGAGGGTCGATCCCCGCGTAGGCGGGGGAGCCCGCGAACTCCATCAACTGGAAGTGCGCGGCGGGGGTCGATCCCCGCGTAGGCGGGGGAGCCTTAAGCATGTCGAGCGTCTGGCCGAGCCACGCAGGTCGATCCCCGCGTAGGCGGGGGAGCCGACACGCTGATCGAGGACCAGGACACCTATCGGGGTCGATCCCCGCGTAGGCGGGGGAGCCAACGGGCCGTAGCCGTCGGCCCGCGGCAGGCAGGGTCGATCCCCGCAAAGGCGGGGGAGCCTTCCGCTCCGGCGTCGCCGGCCTGGATGCGTGGGGTCGATCCCCGCGTAGGCGGGGGAGCCTGGCTTGGCGGCATCATCGGCGTGGTCGGAGGGGGTCGATCCCCGCGTAGGCGGGGGAGCCTTCGACGCCCCGCCATACGGATGAATAAGAAAAGGTCGATCCCCGCGTAGGCGGGGGAGCCGGAAACTCAAGCGCTCTGGAAACTGGATGCTGGGGTCGATCCCCGCGTAGGCGGGGGAGCCGACCATGTGCTCGCCGCTAGAGAACCCGAAGCCGGTCGATCCCCGCGTAGGCGGGGGAGCCGTCGCTTGCGAGGACGAGACGGGGGCGTGATGCCGGCGTCTGAAGGTCGATCCCCGCGTAGGCGGGGGAGCCGCGGTCGGGACCGACGCGATCGCCGAGACCTGGGGTCGATCCCCGCGTAGGCGGGGGAGCCCGGGTCGCCCCGAAGGCCGTGAGCGTCGCGAGGGGTCGATCCCCGCGTAGGCGGGGGAGCCGACGGCACGGGCACGCTCGAAGAGGTCGGCCAGGGTCGATCCCCGCGTAGGCGGGGGAGCCGGATCGCGTCTACGCACGCAACTTGACCGCACGGGTCGATCCCCGCGTAGGCGGGGGAGCCGGCTCGTCGGCCCAAGGTTCGGCCTTAGGATCGGGTCGATCCCCGCGTAGGCGGGGGAGCCGCGACTTGCCGGTCGGTCAGCTTCGACGAGGGGGGTCGATCCCCGCGTAGGCGGGGGAGCCCGGGTGGCGCCGAGCGTCGTCAGGGCCGACACGGGTCGATCCCCGCGTAGGCGGGGGAGCCTACTTCGACTTCGAAGCGCCCGAGGCCAGCGAGGGTCGATCCCCGCGTAGGCGGGGGAGCCGATCCAGGTCAGCAGCACGCGATAGCCGCCGAGGGTCGATCCCCGCGTAGGCGGGGGAGCCGTCGCCAAGGCGGCGAAGGACGACAGCTACACGGGTCGATCCCCGCGTAGGCGGGGGAGCCTTCAGTCATTAGTGTCCCTCGTGCGGCTTCGGGGGTCGATCCCCGCGTAGGCGGGGGAGCCTCCTTCGGCTTCGGCCCTCTCCCCGGGCCCGACGGTCGATCCCCGCGTAGGCGGGGGAGCCCTCGAGGCCGAGGGGCACCGGCGTTGGGTCTACGGTCGATCCCCGCGTAGGCGGGGGAGCCTTCGAGACGAGGTCCCAGCTGGTCGAGGTCGGGGGTCGATCCCCGCGTAGGCGGGGGAGCCGGGGCCGCCTTCCCGCCCTACCCGCGGGATCGGGGTCGATCCCCGCGTAGGCGGGGGAGCCCGGCCCGACCGGGTCTGTGCCTGTCCCGTCTCGGGTCGATCCCCGCGTAGGCGGGGGAGCCTCTGCCAGATAAGTATCTGGCACCATTCACGATGTCAAAGAGCGTCGCCGATATGGGACCAAATACCTAATGCCCAGCTTCGAGAGAATGCCGGGCGCGCGCCGGTTCGTCGAGGGGGTGGCGTGACGATCGATCGGGTGCGTCCCACCGCCCGACGGACCTTGTTTGGAATGGCTCCAATCAATAGATTGGAGCCATTCCAAACAGGAGCGCGCGCATGATGGCCCTGACCGATCTCACCGAGCGCGAGGTGCTGGCGCTCGCCATCGCCAGCGAGGAGGAGGATTCCCGCATCTATCGCAGCTTCGCCGAGAGCCTGCGGGCCGATCTGCCGGGCTCCGCCGGGCTGTTCGAGGCGATGGCCGACGAGGAGCGGGGGCACCGGGACGACCTCTACGCCGCCTACCGGCAGCGCTTCGGCGAGCACCTGCCGCCCCTGCGGCGCGAGGATGTGCGGGGCTTTCCCCGCCGCCGGGCGGTCTGGTGGCAGGGGCTGGACGCCGGCCGGATGCGGCGGGAGGCGGAGGCGATGGAGGCGCAGGCCGCCGGCTTCTACGAGCGGGCGGCGGAGCTGTCCCGCGATCTCGGCGTGCGCCAGCTCTTCACGCGGCTCGCCGAGATCGAGCGCGGCCACGGCCGCCGGGCCGGGGCGCTCGCCGCCGCGCAGGAGACGGGCGCCGCCGCCGACGAGGAGGCCCGCGCGGCGCACCGCCTGTTCGTGCTGCGCTACGTGCAGCCGGGGCTCGCCGGGCTCATCGACGGCTCGGTCTCGACGCTGGCGCCGCTCTTCGCCGCCGCCTTCGCCACCCACAACAACTGGCAGACGTTCCTGGTCGGCCTCGCCGCCTCGATCGGCGCCGGGATCAGCATGGGCTTCACCGAGGCCCTGTCCGACGACGGCAGCATCACCGGGCGCGGCTCGCCGTGGCTGCGCGGCCTCGTCTGCGGGATCATGACGGCGGTCGGGGGCCTCGGCCACACGCTGCCCTACCTGGTGCCGGATTCCTGGACGAACGCCTTTTCGGTCGCGACCGTGCTCGCCGCCCTGGTGGTGGCGGTGGAGCTGCTCGTGATCTCGGGGATCCGCACGCGCTACATGGAGACGCCGTTCTGGCGCGCCGCCCTCCAGGTGGTGCTCGGCGGGGTGCTGGTGCTCATCGCCGGCGTCGCGATCGGGAGCGCGTGAGGCGGGCCCGATCGAGGGATCTCCATGCGGCACCGTGCGCGGGGGGCGGCCGCGAAACCCGCTCCCGCTACCTTGAAAATGGTCTAGAAACGGCGGGCGAAGGCGCTGAAGAACCGCCCCCGGGGAACCGTCCCCCAAGGAACCGTCCGAGGAACCGCCGTGCAGACCAGCTTCACCCCCGCGCAGCTCGCCGACCCGGCCATGGCGGCCTCGGAGAAGATCCTGCGCACCTGCGTGCATTGCGGCTTCTGCACCGCCACCTGCCCGACCTACCTGCTGCTCGGCGACGAGCTCGATTCGCCGCGCGGGCGCATCTACCTGATCAAGGACATGCTGGAGGGGGGCAAGCCCGCGAGCCCCGAGGTGGTCAAGCACGTCGACCGCTGCCTGTCGTGCCTGTCCTGCATGACCACCTGCCCGTCGGGGGTGCATTACATGCACCTCGTCGACCACGCCCGCGCCCATATCGAGAAGACCTATTCGCGCCCGGCGGAGGACCGGCTCCTGCGGGCGGTGCTCGCCCGGGTGCTGCCCTACCCGAACCGCTTCCGGCTCGCGCTTCTCGGCGCCACCCTCGGGCGGCCGTTCCGGGGGATCGCCGCGAGGATGCCGAAGGTCGGCAACCGGCTCGCCGCGATGCTCGACCTGGCGCCCGGCGCGCTCCCGACCCGCTCGGCCCATGACAGGCCCGGCCGCTTCCCGGCCGCCGGCCCGCGCCGGGGCCGGGTGGCGCTCCTGCGCGGCTGCGCCCAGAGCGTGCTGCGGCCGGACTTCAACGAGGCGGCGATCCGGCTGCTCACCCGCCACGGCGTCGAGGTGGTGCAGGCCAGGGGCGAGGGCTGCTGCGGCGCGCTCACCCATCACATGGGCCACGAGGACTCGTCGCACGCGCTCGCCCGGCGCACCATCGACGCCTGGATTGCCGAGATGGACGGCGAGGGGCTGGACGCCATCGTGGTCACGGCCTCGGGCTGCGGCACCACGATCAAGGATTACGGCTTCATGTTCCGCGACGACCCGGCCTACGCGGCGAAGGCCGCCCGGGTGGCGGGCCTCGCCCGCGACGTCACGGAGTACGTCACGAGCCTCGGCCTGTCCGAGCCGGTGGTCGAGACCGACCTCGTCGTCGCCTACCACTCCGCCTGCTCGATGCAGCACGGGCAGGGATTGCGCACCGAGCCGAAGGCGCTGCTCGCCCGCGCCGGCTTCACCGTGAAGGACGTGCCCGAGGGCCACATCTGCTGCGGCTCGGCCGGCACCTACAACATCCTGCAGCCGGAACTCGCCGCGCACCTGCGCGCCCGCAAGGTCGCCAACATCGAGCGCGTGCGGCCCGACGTGATCGCCACCGGCAATATCGGCTGCGCCACCCAGATCGGGAAGGGCACCGAGATCCCGATCGTCCACACGGTGGAACTGCTCGACTGGGCCACCGGCGGCCCGCGTCCGGCGGCGCTCGACGGAGTGGCCGACCGGCGGCCGGCGCTGGCGGCGGCGGAGTAGGGGCCGCTCGCCGCGGGGCGGGGGACAGGGCAGTCCGGGGGAAAACCTGTCAGAGATCAGGCGCGGGTCCCCCCCTCTCCCGTGTGGGAGAGGGGGGGACCCGCGCCGTTTCATGTCACGGCATGATTCTGGGGGGGCCGGCGCGCCGGCGCCCTACGCCTCCGCGGGCTTCGCCTCGGCCTTGGGACCGCCCTTCGCCACGCCGACCAGGGCCGGGCGCAGGACGCGGTCGCCGATGACGTAGCCGGTCTGGACCACCTGCACCACGGTGCCGGAGGTCACGTCGGGGTTGGGCACCTCGAACATCGCCTGGTGCAGGTTGGGGTCGAAGCGCTGGCCCTGGGGCTCCACCTTCTTCACGCCGTGGCGCTCGAGGGTCTTGATGAGGTCGCGCTCGGTCAGCTCGATCCCGTCGACCAGCGCCTTGAGCGGGCCCTCGGCGCTCGCCCGGGCGTCGGCCGGCACGCTCTCCAGCGCGCGGCGGACGTTGTCGGCGGCGTTGAGCATGTCGCGGGCGAAGTTCGTCACCGCGTAGGTGCGGGCGTCGGCCACCTCGCGCTCGGTGCGCCGGCGCAGGTTCTCCATGTCGGCCAGCGTGCGCAGCAGCTTGTCCTTGAGGTCGAGCTTCTCGGCCTCGAGGGCGGCGAGCGCGTCGCCGTTCGGCGCGGCCTCCGGCGCGGAGGCGGGGGCGCCCTCGGCAGCCGCGGGCTCGTAGGCCCGCGCGGCGTTCTCCGTGTCGTTCGGCGTCATTGTCATTCCGGAAATGGGTCTGGGAATGACCCCGATATCAGGTGGACGGCCGGCGAAATCAAGCTTCGCCGGCGGCCGGCGCGGCCTCCGGCCGGGCGTCCTTCTGCCCGCGCCGGCCCGGGCCGCCGCGGGGCAGGTCGGCCTCGAACACCGCCATCACGGCCCGGCGGATCGTCGCCTGCCGGTCGGGCTGGGTCACCTTGGTGCCGGTGAGGTCGGTGACGTAGAACACGTCGACCGCCCGCTCGCCGAAGGTCGCGACGTGGGCCGAGGTGATGTTGAGGTTGAGCCGGCCGAGCGCGGAGGTCAGGTCGAACAAGAGGCCCGGCCGGTCGAGGCCGGAGATCTCCAGCACCGTCTCGCGGGCCGACAGCGCGTTGTCGATCGACAGGTCCGGCGCGACCTGGAAGGTGCGCGGCCGGTCCTTCGCCGGATGCTTGTCGGCCACGAGGTCGGCGATGCGGATCTCGCCCTTGAGCGCCCGCTCGATCGCCGTGGCGATGCGGCCGGCCCGGCGCAATTCGTCCTCGTCGCGCTCGAAGGCCCGCGACAGGGTGATGGTGTCGAGGACGAAGCCGTCGGCGGTGGTGAAGATCTGCGCGTCGACGATGTTGCCGCCCGAGGCCGCGCAGGCGCCGGTGAGGATCGCGAGCAGCCGCGGGTGGTCGGGCGAGTAGACGCAGAGCTCGGTGACCCCGCGCGAGAGGTCGGTCTCGAAGGTGGTGGCGACGGTGTGGCCGGCCTCCGCCGCCGCGCGGATGAAGCGGGCGTTCTTGAGCTGGCGCCCGGCATCGACCTTGAGCCAGTAATGCGGGTAGTGCCGGGCCGCGTAGGCGTCGAACTCCTCCGCCGCCCAGTCGGCGAGCTGCTCGCGCAGGCGCATCTGGATCAGCCGGACGCGATCGGTGCGCGGGACCTCCGAGCGCCCGCCCGAGAGCACCATCTCGGTCTCGTAGTAGAGGGTGCGCAGGAGCGTCGCCTTCCAGGCGGTCCAGGTCCCGGGCCCCACCGCCTTGATGTCGGCGATGGTGAGGATCAGGAGCAGCTTCAGCCGCTCCAGGCTCTGCACCACGCCCGCGAAGGTCTCGATGGTCTTCGGATCCGAGAGGTCGCGGCTCTGGGCCGTCATCGACATCAGGAGGTGGTGCTCGATGAGCCAGGCGACGGTATTCGTCTCGGCGGCGTCGAGCCCGAAGCGCGGGCCGAGCTTGCGGGCGACGGCGGCCCCGGCGATCGAGTGGTCGTCCTTCCGGCCCTTGGCGATGTCGTGCAGGAACATCGCCACGTAGAGGGCGCGGCGGTTCTGGATCGTGCCGACGATGCGGTGGGCGAGCGGATGCTCGTCCTCGAGCTCCCCGGCCTCGATCTTGCCCAGCACCCCGAGCGAGCGGATCAGGTGCTCGTCCACCGTGAAGTGGTGGTACATGTTGAACTGCATCATCGCGACGATGCGGCCGAAATCCGGCACGAAGCGCCCGAGCACCCCGGTCTCGTTCATGTGCCGCAGCACCGTCTCGGGGGCGTTCTGGGAGGTCAGCAGTTCCAGGAACAGGCGGTTGGCCTCCGGGTCGACCCGCACCATCGGGCCGATCAGGGCGAGAGAGCGCGTCGCGAGCCGGCTCGCATCGGGGTGGATCGCGAGGTCGTGCCGGTCGGAGAGCCAGAACAGCCGGATCAGGTTGACGGGATCGCGCTCGAAGGCGGCGTCGTCGCGAACGTCGAGCCGGCCGGTATGGATGCGGAAATCGTCCGCCTCGAGGTCGGGGGCGCGGAAGTGCTGCTTGAAGCGGCGCAGCCAGCGGTCGAGCACCGGCGGGCGCTTGGCATGGCGCGCCTCCATCTCGGCGCAGACGATGGCGGTGAGGTCGCCGACGTCCTTGGCGATCAGGAAGTACGACTTCATGAACCGCTCGACCGCCGCGAGGCCGCCGCGGGCGCCGTAATCCAGGCGCTCGGCGATGCGCGGCTGCAGCCCGAAGGACAGCCGCTCCTCCGAGCGCCCGGTGACGAAGTGCATGTGGCAGCGCACCCGCCACAGGAACTCGTCGCAGCGCTCGAACAGCCGCAACTCGTCGGGGGTGAACAGCCCGGCCTCGACGAGGTCCTCGGCCCGCTTCACCCGGAAGGTGTACTTGGCGATCCAGAACAGGGTGTTGAGGTCGCGAAGCCCCCCCTTGCCGTCCTTGACGTTGGGCTCGACGAGGTAGCGCGAGGCGCCGCTCTTCTGGACCCGGGCGTCGCGCTCCTTGAGCTTCGCCTCGACGAACTCGGCCGCCGTGCCCTGCACCACCTCGCGGTCGAAACGGGTCTCGAGCTCCTCGAACAGGGCGCGGTCGCCGAACAGGAAGCGCGATTCGAGGAGGGCCGTGCGGATCGTCATGTCGCCCCGGCCCTCGCGCAGGCAGTCGGCGACCGAGCGGGTGGCGTGGCCGACCTTCAGCTTGAGGTCCCACAGCACGTAGAGCATCGCCTCGACGACGCTCTCGCTCCAGGCGGTCTGCTTGTAGGGCAGGAGGAACAGGAGATCGATGTCCGAGCCAGGCGCCAGCAGGCCGCGGCCGTAGCCGCCGGTCGCCACCACGGCGATCTGCTCGGCCGCCGTCGGGTTGTCGGCCCGGTAGAGCCGCTTGACCACCGCGTCGTAGATCGCCCGGATCACCGCATCCATCTGGGCGCAGATCAGCCCGGCGCAGGCATGGCCGTCGCGATCGGTGAGCAGACGCCGCTCCGCCTCGGCGCGGCCCGCCTCGATGATGCGGCGCAATTCCGGCACCAGGCGCTCGCGCAGGCGCGTCGGCTCGCTGAGCGACTGGTCGATGCCGGCGAGGAGCGCGCGCAGGGCGGCGTCGGTGTCGGACGGGTCGATGGCGGTGGTGTCGGGCATGGCAGCCGGGGTCGGGGCGTTGAGGGGAGCGCGGCCGGGTCCCGTCGCGTCGCCCCTGTTTCGCATCCCGGCCCGCCGAAAGCCAACGCTTCCGCGCGGCCCGCCGCGTCCGTTCGCTGCGAAAGGCTAATCCGCTTCACCGGCCGGATCGTTTGACACTCCGAACGGTGCGCCCTAGCTTCCCGTTCGGCCGCCCGCGTTCGCGGCGCCGGCCAGCCAGGGAGAGACGATGCGCATCCACCGCCGCGCGCTGATCGGCGCCGCCCTCGGGGCCGTCGGCCTCGCCGCCGCCGGCACGCCGGCCCTCGCGCAAGTCAAGGAGCCGGCAAGGAAGGAACCGGCCAGGGAGGTTCGCCTCGACTGGGCGACCTACAACCCGGTCAGCCTCGTCCTCAAGGAGAAGGGCCTGCTCGAGAAGGCGCTCGCCGGGGACGGCGTGACGGTGCGCTGGGTGCAGTCGCTCGGCTCCAACAAGGCGCTCGAGTTCCTCAACGCCGGCTCGATCGACATCGGCTCGACCGCCGGCGCCGCGGCCCTGCTCGCGCGCATCAACGGCAACCCGATCAAGGCGGTCTACGCCTTCTCGCGGCCGGAATGGACCGCGCTGGTGACCCGGCCGAATACCGGCATCGCGGCCGTGGGGGACCTGAAGGGCCGCCGCGTCGCCGTCACCCGCGGCACCGACCCGCACATCTTCCTGATCCGGGCGCTGCGCGGCGCCGGCCTGACCGAGCGCGACGTGAAGCTCGTCCTGCTCCAGCACCCCGACGGGCGCACGGCGCTCGACCGCGGCGACGTCGATGCCTGGGCGGGCCTCGACCCGATCATGGCGGCGGCCGAGATCGAGAACGGCGACGTGCTGTTCCACCGCGACCCCGCCGCCAACACCTGGGGCGTGCTCAACGTCCGCGAGGACTTCGCCACGCAGAACCCCGAGCTGACGCGCAAGGTGCTGGCGGCCTACGAGGAGGCGCGGAACATCGCGCTCGCCGACCCGCAGGAGCTGAGGCGCATCCTCGTCGCGGCGACGAAGCTCCCCGAGCCGGTGGTGGCGCGCCAGCTCGAGCGCACCGACCTGTCGCAGCCGGCGATCGGCAAGCTCCAGGCCGAGACGATCCTGGATGCCGGCACCGCGCTCCTCGATGCCGGGGTGATCCCGGCCGGCACCGATGTCGGCGCCGCGGTCCAGGCACTGATCGATCCGCGCTTCGGGCCGGCGGCGCGGTAGGGGCATGGAGGCCGGACCGCTCACCCTCGCGGCCGCGCCGGTCGGGGAGGTCCCGCGGCGGGCCCGGCGCCTGCCCGGCGGGCGGGCGCTCGCCGGGCTCATCCTGCCGCTCGCCCTCGCCCTCGCCTGGGAGGGCGCGGTGCGGGCGGGCCTGGCTCAAGGGAGGCTGGTGCCGCCGCCGAGCCGGGTGCTGGCCACCCTGTGGGGGCTGGCCGCGAGCGGCGAGCTCTGGACCCACGTGCTCGCCAGCCTGACCCGGGTCGCGGCCGGGTTCGGGTTCGGGGCGCTCGCCGGGATCCTGGTCGGGGCGCTCACCGGCACCCTGCCGCCCGTGCGGCGCCTGCTCGATCCGAGCCTGCAAGCCCTGCGGGCAATTCCCTCGATCGCCTGGGTGCCGCTGTTCATCCTGTGGTTCGGCATCTTCGAGGCCTCGAAGATCACGCTGATCGCGGTCGGCGTGTTCTTCCCGGTCTATCTCGGGGTGGCGGGCGCCATCGCGGGGGTCGACCGCAAGCTCGTCGAGGTCGGGCGCGTCTTCCGGCTCTCGCGGTTGGCGCTCGCCCGGCGCATCCTGCTGCCGGCGGTCCTGCCCGCGACGCTCGTGGCCCTGCGCACGGGCCTCGGGCTCGGTTTCATGTTCGTGGCGGCGGCGGAGCTCCTTGGCGCCTCGGAGGGCCTCGGCTACCTCCTCCTCGACGGCCAGCAGCTCGGCAAGCCCGACCAGATCGTCGCGGCGATCCTGGCCTTCGCCGCCCTCGGCAAGCTCTGCGACGCGGTGCTCGTCGGGCTGACCCAGCCGCTCGCCCGCTGGCAGGACACGGCGCGGGATTCCCTCTGAGATGCGCGATCCCGACATGGTGAACCCGCGATGCTGATCCTCGACCGGCTGTCGAAGACCTACGCCGACGGCACGCGAGCGCTCGCCGACCTCTCCCTCGAGGTCCGGGCCGGCGAGATCGTGGCGCTGATCGGCGGCTCGGGCTGCGGCAAGACCACCCTGCTGCGCCTGATCGCCGGGCTCGACCGGGCGAGCGCCGGCCGCATCAGCCTCGACGGCGAGGGGATCGCGGCGCCGCATCCCGGGGTCGGCATCGTGTTCCAGGAGCCGCGGCTGCTGCCCTGGCTCAGCGTCGCCGACAACGTGGCGTTCGGCCTCGCCGACCTGCCGAAGACCGAGCGCCGGGAAAGGGCCGCCCACGCGCTCGACCGCGTCGGCCTGTCCGAGCATGCCGGGCGCTGGCCGCGCGACCTCTCCGGCGGCCAGCAGCAGCGGGTGGCGATCGCCCGCGCCTTCGTGGCCGCCCCGAAGGTGCTGCTCCTCGACGAGCCGTTCTCGGCCCTCGACGCCCTGACCCGGGCCGGGCTGCACCGCCACCTGCTCTCCTTGTGGGAGGAGAGCCGGCCGACCGTGCTCCTCGTCACCCACGACGTCGCCGAGGCGGTGGCGCTCGCCGACCGGGCCGTGGTCCTGCGCCCGAAGCCCGGCCGGATCGACGACACGATCTCGCTCTCCTTGAGCCGCCCGCGCCAGCCCTCGGCGCCGGGCAGCGAGGCGGCCGCCCGCACCATCATGGCGAGCCTCGACCGTTCGCTCCGCCCGGAGGAGCCGGCCGACCGGGCAAAGCCCGACGCCTCCGCCCTGTGGTGGTGACGCCCTTCGCCGTGAGTCCTTCCAGGTGAGCCCTGGCGAGGCGACGGCGCGGGATGCTAAGCCGTTCGCCCATAAACAGGGAGGACACGATGGACGCCACCGAACTGCGCTCGCTCCAGGCCCCGATCAAGGACCGCTACCGCACCGATCCGGACGCGGCGGTCATCACCCTGAAGGCGCAAGGCTCCCTCGACGACGGCGGCATCGCCTGCAAGGTCGAGACCGGCCGGGCGCTGGCGGTGGCCGGCCTGCACCCGGCGAGCGGCGGCTCGGGTGCCGAACTCTGCTCCGGCGACATGCTGCTCGAGGCCCTGGTCGCCTGCGCGGGCGTGACCCTGAAGGCCGTGGCGACCGCCCTCGAGATCCCGCTGCGCAAGGGGCTGGTCAAGGCCGAGGGCGACCTCGATTTCCGCGGCACGCTCGGCGTCGACAAGGGCGCGCCGGTCGGCTTCCGGGCGATCCGGATGAGCTTCGAGGTCGATTCGGATGCGCCGCAGGAGAAGCTGGACCAGTTGCTCAAGCTCACCGAGCGCTACTGCGTGGTGTTCCAGACCATCAACCAGAAACCGCAGCTCGACGTGGTGATGACGCGGGGGTGAGAGGCACCATCTCGCGACAAATGCCCTGACCGCACACATCCGGACGGGCATCCGCGCAGGATGACCGTCCATCGCATCGAGCGCTTTTCCTCGACGTTTGCGGCACATCGGTAAAATCCGACGCAGCGTTGGAACGCCGGTCGATCGGACGACGATGCCCGCGGGGAGGACCGTGCAGTGGATCAGGATCGCGAGAAACTGATCTCCACCGAGCAGGCCAAGCCGACGGCGACCGACGTCAACGGCATCGCCACATTCGCGGTCGGCCGCCTTGCCCCCTCGATCGCCGCGGGCGGCACCATCCACGACGTCGATCCCGGATTAGCGAAGGGAATCATGCGCTTCCAGATCAACGCCTCGGGTGCCTCGCTGGTGATCTCGGTCGTTTGCTTCTTCACCAGCGGGTTCCTGCATTGGACTGCCAGACGCATGCTCCGGAACCTCCAGTAACGAGCGACCTGCCCCTGCTCGCGCTGCTCGGGGTTCCCGTCGGCGCACTGATCCTCGCCGGCTGGGCCCTCTGGCTCACGAAGCGCGCGCTCTGAGCCGAGCCACCCTCACTCCCCCCGCGCCAGGAATTGCCGGAACCGCTCCGAGCGCGGCGCGGAAAAAACCTGCTCGGACGGCCCGTCCTCCAGGATCCGGCCCTCGTGCAGGAAGACCACCCGGTGGGCGACGTCGCGGGCGAACGCCATCTCGTGGGTGACGACCAGCATGGTGCGGCCCTCCTCGGCGAGCGCCCGCATCACCCTGAGGACCTCGGCGACGCGCTCGGGGTCGAGGGCGGAGGTCGGCTCGTCGAAGAGCAGCACCCGCGGGTGCATCGCGAGCGCCCGGGCGATGGCGGCGCGCTGCTGCTGGCCGCCGGAGAGATGGGCCGGGTAGTGGTCGCGCTTGTCGGCGATGCCGACCTTGGCGAGCAGCCCCTCGGCCTCGGCGACGCACTCGGCCCGCTTGCGGCCGAGCACATGGACTGGCGCCTCGATCACGTTCTCCAGCACCGTGCGGTGGGACCAGAGGTTGAAGCTCTGGAACACCATGCCGACCCGGGCGCGGATGCGGTCGACCTGGGCGCGGTCCGCCGGCACCCGGCCGCCGCGTCGGGCGCGCCAGGCCACCGCCTCGTCGCCGACCACGACCTCGCCGGCCTCCGGCACCTCCAGGAGGTTGATGCAGCGCAGCAGCGTCGACTTCCCGGAGCCGGAGGAGCCGAGGATCGCCACCACCTCGCCCTCGCGCGCCGAGAGCGAGACGCCGCGCAGCACCTCGAGCGGGCCGAAATGCTTGTGCAGGCCGCGGACCGCGACGGCCTCGGGACGAGTGGGCGAGGGGGCGAGCATGGAGGACAATCCGTCAGGCGGGGCGCGGGCGCAGGTCCGGCGACAGCCAGGCCTCGGCGGCCCGCAGGGCGCCGATGATCACGAAGGTGAGGGCGAGGTAGAACGCCCCGGCGCAGAGGAAGACCTCCAGCGCCCGGAAGCTCTGGGCGATCAGCTTCTGGGCGAGGCCGGTGATCTCCATCAGGGTGATCGTGGAGGCGAGCGAGGTCGCCTTGACGACCGAGATCACCTCGTTACCGTAGGCCGGCAGGCCCTGGCGGGTGGCGAGCGGCAGGGTGACGCGGCGAAACAGCAGCCATCGCGGCATGCCGCAGGCCCGCCCCGCCACCAGCGCCCCGTGCGGCACCGAGAGGACCGCGCCGCGAAAGATCTCCGCCGTGTAGGCGCCGGTGTTGAGGGCGAGCGCGAGCAGCGCGCACCAGTACGGCTCGCGGAAGAAGGTCCACAGGCCCCAGGCCTGGAGGGTCGGCCGGAACTGGCCGAGCCCGTAATATATCAGGAAGATCTGCACCAGGAGCGGCGTGCCGCGGAACACGAAGACGTAGAGGCGGGCGAGCCAGTCCGCCGGGGCGAACCCGGAGAGCCGGCCCCAGGCCGCGAGCGCCGCCAGCACGCCCCCCAGCGCCACCGAGCCGGCGGTGAGGCTCAGGGTCAGCGGCAGCCCGCCGAGCAGCGTCCGGATCGTGGAGGCGAGGAAGTCGAGGTCGATCATCGCGGCATCTCGCTCATCGGGCGCCCCGGCGGGCATGGGCTTCGGCGCGGGAAAACCCCCAGGTCGAGAGCGAGGTGATGGCGAGGTAGAGGGCGGCGGCCGCGAGGTAGAAGGTGAAGGGCTGGCGCGTCGAGCCGGCACCGACCTGGGCCTGGCGCAGCAATTCGACGAGGCCGGTGACCGAGACCAGCGCCGAATCCTTGAGCAGGATCTGCCAGACGTTGCCGAGGCCGGGGAGCGCGTCGCGGGCCACGAGCGGCGCCACGACCCGGCGCAGGATCAGCCCGCGATGCATCCCGACGGCGCGCGCCGCCTCGATCTGCCCGCGGTCGAGGGCGAGGTAGGCACCGCGAAAGACCTCGGCCTGGTAGGCGCCCGAGATGATCCCGAGCGCCGCGACGCCGACCCCGAAGGCCGGCACGCCGACGAAGCCGGTCGCGCCGAACAGGCCCGCGACATGGCCCAAGGCCGCGCTGCCGCCGAAATACAGGAGGTAGATGACGAGCAGGTCCGGCACGCCGCGCAGGAGCGTGGTGTAGCCGTCGGCCAGCACCCGCAGGGGCGGGAGCCCGGAGAGCTTGGCGCTCGCGGCCAGGCCGCCGAGCACGGCCCCGACGAGGAAGCCGCACAGGGCGAGGGCCAGCGTGGTGCCGGCGGCGAGCAGCAGCGCGCCGCCCCAGCCGCCGGGCCCGAAGCCGAGAAGGGTGAAGGCGCTCACGCGGATCCGGTCCCCGTTCGGTCCCTGGTTCGGCTCTCGCCGATCAACCCTGCGGGGTCAGGTCGGCCTTGAACCACTTGAGCGAGAGCTTCTTCAGGGTGCCGTCGGCGACCACAGCGTCGATGCCCTCGTCGAGCCGCGCCTTCAGCTTCGCCTCGCCCTTGCGCAGGCCCATCGCGACGCCGCGGCCGAGGATGCCGCCGCGGAAGCGGGGACCGGCCAGCACCACGGTGTCGGCGAATTCCGGCTTCTCGGCGGTCGCCCGCAGGGGCGCGTCGTTGGCGAAGATCGCGTCGATGCGGCCGGCGGCGAGATCGAGGTCGTGCTGCTCGGTGGTCTTGTACTCGCGCACCTCGATGGTACCCTTGAGGTACTTGTCCATGAAGGCGGCGTGGATGGTTGAGACCTGGACGCCGACGGTCTTGCCCTTGAGGAGCGGCTTGATCGTATCCAGCGCCTTCTGCGCCTCGGCCTCGTCCGCCAGGCTGAACTTCTGGCCGCCCAGGGGGAGCTTCGCCAGCGGCCCGTTGCGGTCGACCGCGAAGCCCGAGGAATCGCCGCTATAGGGCTTGGTGAAGTCCACCACCTTCAGGCGCGCGTCGGTGATGGTCATGCCCGACATGATCGCGTCGAACTTCTTGGCGTTGAGGCCCGGCACCACGCCGTCCCAGTCCTGGGCCACGAACTCGCATTTGAGCTTGGCACGGGCGCAGATCTCGCGGCCGAGCTCGATCTCGTAGCCGTCGAGGGTGCCGTCGGGCTTGGTGAAGTTGTAGGGCGCGTAGGCGCCCTCGGTGGCGATCCTCACGGTCGCCGGCACCGCGTCGTCGGCCCGGGCCGCCCCGGCGGTGCCGAGGGCGAGCGAGAGGAGGAGGGCGAGAGCAGATCGGATTCTCATTGCGGCGTTGTCCCCCTTGAGCCGTTCCCGGCCTTCACGCGCCTAGCTGTCCCGCAAGGCGTGCCCCGACGCAAGCCTGCAGGCCGGGACGATGCGAGCGGCGTGCCAGGGGGGGCTCGGCGGTTTGCACTCACATCGAAGCGCTGCTATGGCGCCCCCGCGGGCAATTCTGCCCGAGGCGGGCGCTCAAGGCCCGAGGCGGCCCCCGGCCCGCCGGGAGTATCGGTCATGGCCCCGAGGGCAGAGGCGCGACGACGGATCGGCTGACCGACCCGTCCTGGATTCAACGCCTGCCCCGAGTGTGCCCGTGACCACGCTTCCCCTCGTCATCCGGCCCGAAACCTCGCGCGACGGCGACGCCATCGAGCGCCTGCACGAGCGCGCCTTCGGCCCCGGCCGCTACGCCCGCACCGCCTTTCGCCTGCGCGAGGGCGTGCCGCACCTGCCCAACCTCTCGTTCACGGCGCTCGTCGGCACCCTGCTCGTCGGCTCGGTGCGGGTCTCGCCGGCCCGGGCCGGCACGACGCCGCTCCTGGTGCTCGGGCCCCTCACGGTCGATCCGGCCTTCGGCAACCGCGGCATCGGCGGCGCCCTGATGCGCGCCTCCCTCGACGCCGCCCGCACCGGCGGCCACGGCGTCGTCATCCTGGTCGGCGACGCGCCGTACTACGCCCGGTTCGGCTTCTCCGTTCTGCCGCCGCGCAAGCTCACGCTGCCGGGCCCGGTCGATCCGGCGCGGTTCCTGGGCCTGGAACTGCGCGAGGGCGCGCTGGCGGAGGCGGTCGGGAGCGTGGTCGGCGGGGTGATCTGAGCGCCTGCTTGACCGCGGCGACTGCATCGTACGGGTCCCTTCCAGCCCGTTCACGACCCCATCCTGAGGTGCTGCGCAGCAGCCTCGAAGGCGGGCTCCGGATACCGCAGCGATTGCCGGAGGCCTCCTGCGAGGTCGGTCGATCTTCGATCGTGTGCGATCTGTGATCGCCGACACCTCGGGATGAGGCCGTGGATTGGATGAACTTGCCGGTCGGGACGAACAGGCCCTCGGGAGGCCGACGGCTGGCGACTCCGCGATGACAAGGAGGCGCGAGTCTCCTCTTCCACACGGAAAAGGAGACTCGCTCCGGGCTACTTGTCCTTCATCACCTGGCCGTCCGGTCCGACCTTCACTTCCTGCTCCTTGTCGGCCAGCGCCACCTTGATCTCGTAGGCGACCGCGGAACCCTCGCGCTCGACCTCGGCCTCGTAGGCCTTGCCGCCGCCGGCCTGCTTCTCGGCGATCGCCAGCGCGTCCTTCAGCGAGACCTTGGCGTTGTTGAAGTCGGCGACCTTCAGGCGGGTGAAGTAGCGCTCGATCGGCTGGTTCTCGCTCTTGTAGAGCTCGCCCGTGTCGGCGTTGATGCCGTACTCGACCAGCTTGCCGTCCGGGTACACGACCTTGATCGCCCAGTGGATCGGGTTCTTGCCGTCGGCCTTCTCGAAATCGGCGTCGATGGCGCGGCCCTTCTCGCCCTGCTGCTCGGCGGTCGTGATCGCCTGGGCGAGGCTGATCTTCGTGAGCTTGGCGGCCTGGAACTCCTTCATGTCCTTCATGTCGCCGGTGGCGGCGGGAGCCGTCACGGGCGCGGCCGGAGCCGTGCCGGGGGCGGTCGGCGCGGTCGGGGCGGTGGTCTGGGCGAGCGCCAGGCCGGTGGTCAGCGCGAGGGCGCCGGCGGTGGCGAGGAAGCGCGTCAGCATCGTGGTCTCCGAGGGTGCCTCTAAGGACACCGGAAACGCCGTTCCTCCGACTTGGTTGCCCGACGGGCACCTGCTCGCGGGGGAGGCAGGAGCCCACCCGGAACAGTGATACCCCCTACCAGTTAGCCAGGCTCCACGCCCCGCCCAGGAGCCTCGCCGATGACCGACTTCCCCAAACCCCCGTTCGCGCGCCAGAAGCCGATCCCGATGCCCGGCCGCGACGCCGACATGGATCCGCGGCCCGATTACGGCGAGACCCGCTACAAGGGCTCGGGGCGTCTCTCCGACCGCAAGGCGATCATCACGGGCGGCGACAGCGGCATCGGCAAGGCGGTGGCGCTCGCCTTCGCCCGCGAGGGCGCCGACGTGCTGATCGCCTATTACGACGAGCACGACGACGCCCGCGAGACCGCCAGGCTCATCGAATCGGCCGGCCGCAAGGCGGTCTTGGTGCCTGGCGACATCAAGGACGCAGGCCATTGCCGCGCCATCGTCGAGAAGGCGGTGGCGGCGTTCGGGCGCGTCGACGTGCTGGTCAACAACGCCGCCCACCAGGCCACCGTGCAGTCGATCGAGGAGATGAGCGACGAGGAGTGGGACGTCACGTTCCGCACCAACATCCACGCGATGTTCTACCTGACCAAGGCGGCGGTGCCGCACATGCGGCCGGGCTCGGCCATCATCAACACCACGTCGATCAACGCCGACACGCCGAGCCCGCAGCTGCTGGCCTACGCCACCACCAAGGGGGCGATCCAGAACTTCACCGGCGGCCTGGCGCAACTGCTCGCCGAGAAGGAGATCCGGGTGAACTGCGTCGCCCCCGGCCCGGTCTGGACCCCGCTGATCCCCTCGACCATGCCCGAGGAGAAGGTGCGCCAGTTCGGCTCCCAGGTGCCGATGAAGCGCCCCGGCCAGCCGGTCGAGCTCAGCCCCGTCTACGTCATGCTGGCGAGCGAGGAGGCGAGCTACGTCTCGGGCGCCACCGTGGCGGTGACCGGCGGCAAGCCGATGATCTGATGGCCGCTCCGGCCGCAGCCTGATAGACTGGCTCCCGCTCGGGACGGAGCGGGAGCGGACACGGGGAGAGACGATGGACCGCGACGAAGCCCTTGCTCATCTGAAGGCGATCGAGCCGGACTTGCGCGCACTCGGCGTCGGCAGCCTGTCCATCTACGGCTCCGTCGCCCGCGACGAGGCGAGGGCGGATTCGGATCTCGATATCCTGGTCGAGCCCGGTCACGACGCCTTCTACGACCTGCGCAACTACATGGGCGCCTACGAGCGGTTGGCGGCGGCCTTCCCGGGTCTTGCCATCGGCTACTCCACTCGCGCCGGGCTCTCGCGGCACATCCGTCCGCGCGTGGAACGCGAAGCCATCCGGGTGTTCTGATGGCGGCGAGCCGGAACCCGCTCCTGCGTCTGGAGCACATCCGAGACGAAATTCGGGCGCTCTCCGCAGCGACGGTCGGCGTTGCCCAAGCCGATTTTCTCGAGTCTTACGTCCTGCGACGCACGACCGAGCACGCGGTCCTGATTATCTCGGAAGCCGTTCGGGCCCTGCCGATCGAGCTGACGTCGCGGTCTCCGGGGCCGCCATGGGAGGACATTCGCGGGATTGGCAACATCCTGCGCCATGACTACTACGCGGTCGATCCCCGGGTGCTGTGGAACATCTTGACGACCCATCTCCCCGCACTGGCACCCGTGATCGACCGGATGATCGGCGAGATCGAAGACCAGGGCTGACGGCCCCGCCGTCACCCCCGATTCACGCCCCCGTCATTGCGCCGCCAGCGACACCCGGAACAGCGTGCGCCCGGTCTCGTCGCGCACGTTCATGGCGAGCACGGCACCGGCGGACCGGGCGAGGTCGAGGACGCAGCTGCGCAGCGCCTGGACGGCCTCGGCATGGGCGGCGCCGGCATCGTCGAGCACGACCCCGATCGCGTCGTGGGCATCCCAGGTTCCGGCATCGAGATCGAAGAAGTAGCGGTGCACGGTTCGTCCTCCCTGCTCGCCCCGATCTTGCCGGGCCGGCCGGCCCGCGCCTTGACGCAGGCTAAACCATGTGAGGCAAAGATCGGGCCGCCGTCGCGAACCGAATCGGCGCGGCTCTTGCGTCACCCTATCCCGCCTGCCGGGAGGGTCTCAAGC
Organism: Methylobacterium terrae; assembly: GCF_003173755.1. NCBI lineage: Bacteria > Pseudomonadati > Pseudomonadota > Alphaproteobacteria > Hyphomicrobiales > Methylobacteriaceae > Methylobacterium > Methylobacterium terrae. Next base: position 3,630,126 of record NZ_CP029553.1, on the reverse strand, counting down.
CGTGCGCTACACGTTAGGGTGTCATCTCGCCTACGAGGTCGAGGTCGAGACGGTCTTCATCTTCAACCTGGAGGTCGCCCGGCTCACGCGGCACCACGACCTGCGGGAGACGCTCCGTCTGACGCCGGATCTGCCCGTACGCCGGCACGTCGCGCCCGAGACCGGCAACCGCTACCTCGCCGTCACCGTGCCGCGCGGGTCATTCAGCCTCGACTACGAGGCTGAGGTGACCCTCGACCCGCACCGGGCCGACCCGGCCGGCATCGGCGAGACGCCGGTGAGGGACCTGCCCCTCGACATCCTGCCCTACCTGCTGCCGAGCCGCTTCGTCTCCTCCGACCGGCTCGCGCCCTTCGCGCAGGCCGAGTTCGGCGATGCCCCGGCCGGGTTCGAGCGGGTGAGCCGGATCTGCAACTGGATCCACGACCACATCGCCTATGTCCGCGGCGCCAGCGACGAGGAGACCACCGCCGACGAGACGCTGCTGAAGCGGGCAGGAGTGTGCCGCGATTTCGCGCATCTCGGCGCCGCCTTCTGCCGGGCGCTCGGCATCCCGGCCCGCTTCGTCAGCTGCTACGCCTACGGCCTGGTGCCGTGCGACTTCCACGCGGTGTTCGAGGCCTATCTCGACGGGCGCTGGTGGCTGTTCGACGCCACGCGGCAGGCCAACCTCGACGGGCTGGTCCGGATCGGCGTCGGGCGCGACGCGGCCGAGATCGCGTTCTCGACCCCGTTCGGCGCGATGACGCCGACCGGCATGGCGATCCGCATCGACCGGGCCGACGGCGCCCCGGAGGCCGGGGGCCGCACCGTCGCGGCGATCTCGACGGCGGAAGGGGCCTGACGCCGCGGACGGCGTGCGTTAGGTTTTCCCCGGAGGCCCCGCATGAGCTACCGTCACGTCGTCGGACCCCGGACCTTCGTCTTCTCCGACCTCGCCGAGCTGATGGCGAAGGCGAGCCCGCCCCGCTCCGGCGACCGGCTCGCCGGCCTGGCGGCGGAGAGCGCCGAGGAATGCGTCGCGGCGCGCTGGTGCCTCGCTGCGGTGCCGCTCTCGGAGATCCTGGCCCGTCCGCTGATCCCGTACGAGGCCGACGACGTCACCCGGCTGATCCTCGACACCCACGACGCGGCGGCCTTCGCGCGCGTCGGTCACCTGACGGTCGGCGATTTCCGCGAGTTCCTGCTCGCGGCCCCGTCCGAGACCCTGGCGGCGATCGCGCCGGGTGTGACGCCGGAGATCGCCGCCGCGGTGTCGAAGATCATGCGCAACCAGGACCTGATCCTGGTCGCCCGCAAGGCCCGGGTGGTCACGCGCCTGCGCAACACGATCGGGCTGCCGGGCACGCTCGCGGTGCGGCTCCAGCCCAACCACCCGAGCGACGATCCCGCCGGCATCGCCGCGGCGATCCTCGACGGGCTGGCCTACGGCTGCGGCGACGCCTGCATCGGCATCAACCCGGCCTCGGATTCGGTGCAGGGGCTCACCGGCCTGCTGCACCTGCTCGCCGAGATGATCGAGCGCTTCGCGATCCCGACGCAGGCCTGCGTGCTCACCCACGTGACCACGACGCTGGAGGCGATGAACCGCGGCGTGCCGGTCGACCTCGTGTTCCAGTCGATCGCGGGCACGCAAGCAGCCAACGCCTCGTTCGGGGTCACGCTGCCGCTCCTGCGCGAGGCGCACGAGGCGGCGCTGGCGCTCGGGCGCGGGACGCTCGGCGACAACGTGATGTATTTCGAGACCGGGCAGGGCTCGGCGCTCTCGGCGGACGCCCATCACGGCATCGACCAGCAGACGCTCGAGGCCCGGGCCTACGCGGTGGCCCGCGCCTTCCGGCCGCTCCTCGTCAACACCGTGGTGGGCTTCATCGGCCCGGAATACCTCTACGACGGCAAGGAGATCATCCGGGCCGGCCTGGAAGACCATTTCTGCGGCAAGCTGATGGGCGTGCCGCTCGGGGTCGACGTCTGCTACACCAACCACGCCGAGGCCGACCAGGACGACATGGACACGCTGCTGACGCTCCTCGGCGCCGCCGGCGTGACCTACGTCATGGGCGTGCCGGGCGCCGACGACGTGATGCTGAACTACCAGTCGACCTCGTTCCACGACCAGCTCTACCTGCGCGAGGTGATGGGGTTGCGGCGGGCGCCGGAATTCGCGGCGTGGCTCACGCGGATGGGCCTGACCGACGCCGACGGGACGCTCCTGCCGGGCAGTGGCGCGCCGCTCCTCGCGGGGCTCGCCGCGTGAGCCGGGCCGACGACCCCGCCGCGGACGATCCCGCCACGGACGATCCCGCCACGGCTTGGCGCCGCCTCGCCGCCCTGACCCCGGCCCGCATCGCGCTTGGGCGCGCCGGGTCCGGCCTGCCGACCCGCGAGGTGCTGCGCTTCGGCCTCGCCCACGCCCAGGCGCGCGACGCGGTGCACCTGCCCCTCGAGGCGGACGAGGTGCGGGCCGGCATCGCGGCCCTCGGCTTCGAGACCCTCCCGGCGGCCTCCGCGGCGCCCGACCGGACGACCTACCTGCGCCGGCCCGATCTCGGTCGCCGGCTCGACGAGGCCTCGACGGCGGCGCTCGCGGCGGCCGCCGGCGACCCGGTCGACCTCGCCCTCGTGGTGGCCGACGGCCTCTCGGCCCGGGCCGTCCACGAGGGCGCGGTGCCGCTGCTGGCGGCCCTGAAAGGCGCGCTCGCCGGATCCGGCTGGCGCCTCGCCCCGGTGGTGGTGGCGACGCAGGCGCGAGTGGCCCTCGGCGACGCGGTCGGGGCGCTTCTCGAGGCCCGCGCCGTCGCGGTGCTGATCGGCGAGCGGCCCGGCCTGTCCTCGCCCGACAGCCTCGGGATCTACCTCACCTTCGATCCGCGTCCGGGCCGTACCGACGCGGAGCGCAACTGCCTGTCGAACGTGCGGGCGGCGGGGCTCAAGCCGGACCTGGCGGCGTTCAAGCTGCACTGGCTGATCGACCAGGCGCTGACCCGGCGGCTGACGGGCGTGGCGCTGAAGGACGAGAGCGACCGGTTGCTGGCGGGGGCGGGAGGATCCAAGCCGATCGTCGGAGCTTCGCGCCCGTACCCTCCCCCCGCGGCGGGGGACGGTTCAGGCGCGCGCTGGAATCCCGAAGAAATCTAGAAGAACGACCTGACCAGCCCGCTCACCAGCAGGTTCCACCCGTCGATCAGGATGAAGAACAGCACCTTGAACGGCAGCGAGATCACCGTCGGCGGCAGCATCATCATGCCCATCGACATCACGATCGTCGAGACGATCATGTCGATGACGAGGAAGGGCAGGGCGATGAGGAAGCCGATCTCGAAGCCGCGGCGCAGTTCCGAGATCATGAAGGCCGGGATCAGGATGCGCAGGTCGATCTTCTCGCCGTCCTGTGGCTTCGGGAAGGTGCGGCTGGCGAGGTCCTGGAAGGTCTGGAGGTCCTTCGGGCGCACCTGGGCCGACATGAACTCGCGGAACGGGTCGGTGATCCGGGTGAAGGCCTCCTCCTCGCTGATCCGGTTCTCCTGGAGGGGCCGCACGCCCTCGCTCCAGGCCCGGTCGAAGGTCGGCGCCATGACGTAGAAGGTCATGAACAGCGACAGGCTGACGAGGAACAGGTTGGCGGGCGTGCTCTGGAGGCCGAGCCCCGAGCGCAGGAACGAGAACGCGACGGCGAAGCGCGTGAAGCTCGTCACCATCACGAGCAGGCCGGGCGCCAGCGACAGGACGGTCAGCAGGGCGACAAGTTGGAGGATGCGCCCGCTCGCCGCGCCGTTGCCGGGCGGCAGCAGCGCGTCGAGGCCCGGGATGCCGGTGACGGCGCCGGCCCCGCCGCCCGCGGCCTGCGCCAGGGCGGCGCCGGCGGGCAGGAGCACGAGGGCGGCCGTTCCGAGGACGAGGTTCGCGCGCCGGCTCACCGGGGCACCACTCACTGCAGCACCGCTCACTGGACCACCAGGGCCTCGACGATGACCTCGCGCACCGCACCCTTGGTCCGCAAGGCCACGCGCTCGTTCAGGTCCTCGCGCAGGTGCTGCAGGCCGCTCGCGCCCTCGATCTGCGCCGTCGAGAGGGTGCGCAGGTAGGCGATGATGTCGGCCTTGATCTCCGCCACGGTGATGTCCGGGGTCGGCAGGCTGCCGGTCTTGAACACCACCGAGGATTCGAGCCGGATCCAGGAATCGGCCGGCTCGGCGAGGTTCGTCACCACCGAGCCGACGCTGCGCAAGCTCAGATCGCCGGTGTAGTTCAGCACCTTGGCGGCCTTCTCGTGCTCCTGCGCCTCGCGGGTCTTCTGGTCGACCGCCTGCTCGACGCTCGTCATCAGGTACATCCCCAAGCCCGCGCCGGTGCCGACCGCCACCAGGGTGCAGAGGGCGAGCGCGCCGATCCAGGCTTTGCCGCCGCCCTTCTTCTCGTTCTTGTCCGCCATCGCGCGTCTCCGGTTCAGGGCCGTCAGAACGGCGCGACGGTCTCGAAGATCTGCTGGCCGAGGGTCGGGCCCTGCACGTCGGTCAGCCGGCCGCGGCCGCCGTAGGACACGCGGGCCTCGGCGATCTTGTCGTAGTCGATGGTGTTCTTGCGCGAGACGTCGCGCGGCCGCACGATGCCGGCGACGTTGAGCACCCGGACCTCGTTGTTGACCCGGATCTCCTGCGAGCCGCTGATCAGGAGGTTGCCGTTCGGCAGCACCTCGGTGACGACGGCGGCCACCGACAGGCTCAGGTTCTCCTTGCGGTCGATCGAGCCCTGGCCCTTGGTCTCGGTGCCGGAGCGGATGCCGGTATCGGCGGTGGCCGAATCCTTCAGGCCCGAGACGCCGTAGCCGAAATCGAAGCCGAGGCTCGACTTCTGGCTGCGCGAGCGGTCGCTGGCGTTGTCAAACTGCGCCTTGTCGTTGATCGAGATGCTGACGGTGAGCACGTCGCCGATGTTGCGGGCGCGGGGATCCTGGAACAGGTCGGCGCTCGCCGGCGACCAGGTCGAGTGGTAGCCGTGGCGGCTCTGGAGCGAGCCGAAGGTCGAGGGCAGGGCCTCGCGCGGGGCGGCGAGCCCGGTGCCGATCGGGGTCAGGACCGGCGGGCGGCCGAGCTCGTCGAGCCTGCTCTGGCAGCCGGCGAGGGACAGGCTCGAAACGGCCAGACCGAGGAGGCAGAGGGCCGGAAGCTGGCGGGTCATCACGATCTCTCGTTGTCCTTGCGGCGGCCGGCCTCGGCCATCTTGCGGGCCAGCGACGCGGCGCGGGAGGCCTCCATCTCGGCGAGCACCGCGCTCGCCGTGCGGGCGTTGAGCTTCACCAGGATCGCCGCGGCGTTGTCCTCGGGCATGTTGGTGAGCTGGAGCGCCGCGGCGTCGGCCCGCATCTTGGCGTAGACCGCCACGACGCTCTCGTCGGCCTTGGCCAGGAACTCCTTGCGGCGCTGGACCACCGCCTCGTACTCGGCGCGCTTCTCCTCGAGGCGGCGGATGCGCTCCTCGACCTGCTTCTCGAGCGCGGCGAGCTGCTCCTTCTGCCAGGCGAAGCGGGCATCGGCCGCCGCGTCCGCGATGGTGGCGCAGTACCCGGTCTTCGAGGGATCCCTGCCCGCCGCCCCGGCGGCGAAGTCCTGGGCGTTCGGCTCCTTGGGCGCGTCGCGGGCCGCGATGGCGCGCATCGCCGCGTCCTTGGCCGGGTCGCTCGCCGGCGCGCCGTGGCCGTCGCCGGCGGCGAGGGCCGGGCCGGCCAGGGCCAAAAGGACGGCGCTGAGGAGGATCCGGGTCATTGGACGACGAGCTCCGCCTGGAGGGCGCCGGCGGTCTTCACCGCCTGGAGGATCGCGATGATGTCGGTCGGCTTCAGCCCCACCTGGTTGAGGCCGCGCACCAGGGTCTGCAGGTCGGAGCCGCCGATCACCGCGAGCCGGCCCTGCTCCTCGCGGGCCGTGACCTCGGTGCGCGGCACCACCGTTGTCTGGCCGTTGGAGAAGGGTGCGGGCTGCGACACCTCCGGCGCCTCGGTGACCCGCACCGTGAGGTTGCCGTGGGTGACCGCCACCGTGGAGATCTGGACGTTGCGGCCGATCACCACCGTGCCGGTGCGCTGGTCGACCACGACCCGGGCCGGCACGTCGGGCTGGACCGTCAGGTCGCCGATCTCGGCGACGAGGCGGGTCATGATCATGTCGCGGGGGCGCTGGAGCACCACCGAGCGCTGGTCGCGGGGGCTGGCGATGCGGCGCCGGAAGCGGCCGATGGCGTAGGCGTTGATGGCGTCGGCCACCATCGTGGCGGTCTTGAAGTCGGGGTTCTTCAACTCGAAGACCAGCTCGGGCAGGTCGCGGAAGGCGCCCGGCACCTCGCGCTCGATGAGCGCGCCGTTGGGGATGCGCCCGGCGGTCGGCACGCCTTGCGTCAGCTGCTCGGCCTGGCCTTGAGCCGAGAAGCCCGAGACCGCGAGCGGCCCCTGCGCGGCCGCGTAGACGTTGCCGTCGCCCCCCGAGAGCGGGGTCATCAGCAGGGTGCCGCCGCGCAGGGACGTCGCGTCGCCGAGGGAGGTGACCGTCACGTCGATGCGCGAGCCGGCGCCGACGTAAGGAGGCAGGTCCGCCGTCACCATCACGGCGGCGACGTTGCGGGTGCGCAGGCGCGCGTCGCGCACGTTGATGCCCATCCGGTCGAGCATCGATTGCAGCGACTGCTCGGTGAACTGGGCGTTGCGCAGGGTGTCGCCGGTCCCCTGCAGGCCGGTCACGAGGCCGTAGCCGACGATCTGGTTGTCGCGCACGCCCTTGAGGCTCGCGAGGTCCTTGATCCGGGTGTAGCCGCCGGTGGCGATCACCGGCGCGGCGGCCCGCGTGGGCAAGGCCGGCACCAGGGCGACCGCCAGGGCGAGAGCGACGCGGAGGGCGGCGCGCATCAGAAGCCGCCGATCTTGACGCGGCCGTCGGCCATCACGGTGCCGAGCACGATGCGGTTGGTGTCGGTGTTGCGCACCCGGATGGTCTCGCCGAGGCCGCCGTTCTGCAGCGGCGCCCCGACCGCCGTGATGACGAGGCCGTTCTCCTCGAACACCATCTGGGTCGGCGTGCCGCGGCTGACGAGGCGGGGATCGTCGACGGCGTTGACCGGCACCGGCTCGCCCGGCAGCAGCATCCGGCGCGCGACCCGCCCGGCGATGGCGAGCGGCGCGTCGATCACCGCGGCCCGCGCCCGGTAGGTCGTCGGGTAGGCCTGGAGCCGCAGCATCGACTCCTTGATCGTGTCGCCCGGATAGATCGTCACGGTCGGCACCGGCAGCATCATCTCGTCCGCCGCCAGGGCGGGCGCCGGGGGCGCCACGCCGAGGGCGGCCGGCACGCCGAGGAGTGCCAGGAGAAGGAGGACGCGCGGGAGGAGGGAGCGACGGGGGAGGGAACGCCGGGGGAGGGAACGCATGGGGGTGTCGCGCCGGGAGGAGGGGCGCCGCCGGGGCCCGGCGGCGTGGCAGTCTCAGGTCTGGCTCGCCGGATCCGCGACGACCGGATGCGAATTACTACCGGATACCCTTGGAGATCGTGCCGGCCATCTCGTCGACGGCCTGGATCACCTTCGAGTTCATCTCGAACGAGCGCTGGGCGGTGATCAGGCTGGTGATCTCCTTGACCGGATCGACGTTCGAGCCTTCGAGGTAGCCCTGCTGCAGCTTGCCGTAGCTGGCATCGCCCGGATTGCCGATCACCGCCGCGCCCGAGGCCGGGGTCTCGCGGTAGAGGCCGTTGCCGAGGGGCTCGAGGCCCGACTCGTTGGCGAAGTTGGCGATGGTGAGCTGGCCGATGTTCTGCTGCGCCACCTGGCCGTCGATCTTGGCGAAGACCTGGCCGGACTGGTTGATGGTGATCTCGGTCGCGGTCGGCGGGATCAGGATCGCCGGATCGACGGTGTAGCCCTCGAGCGTGACGAGCTGGCCGGTGGCGTTCTTGTTGAAGGCGCCGGCGCGGGTGTAGTTGATCTCGCCGCTGGGGCTCGTGATCTGGAAGTAGCCGCGGCCGTTGATGGCGAGATCGAGCTGGTTTGCCGTATTGGTGAGCTGACCCTGGCGGTGCAGGTTGCGGATCGCCGCGGCGCGCACGCCGAGCCCGAGCATCGCGCCCTCGGGGATCGCCTCCTGGCCGGACTGGTTGGGCACGCCCTGCTGCCGCTCGGCCTGGTAGAGCAGGTCGGTGAACTCGGCCCGCGCCCCCTTGAACCCGGTGGTGTTCAGGTTGGCGATGTTGTTGGCGATGACCTCGAGGTTGAGCTGCTGGGCGGACATGCCCGTGGCGGCGACGGCGAGCGCTCTCATCTGCGTGAAATCCTCAGATCGCCATGCGGCTCAGTTCGAGGTAGGCGGACACGACCTTGTCGCGGATCGCGACCGCGGTCTGGAGGCTCTGCTCGGCGGACATCACCGCCTCGACCACCTGCTGGGTCGAGACCTTGCCCTGGATGCCGGCGATCGAGGCGGCCTCGCCGGCGCGCAGGTCGTTGCGCACTCCGCTGGCGAAGCTCGCCATGATCTGCCCGAAATCGGCCGGCGCGGCGGCGTCCAGGCCCGGCATCGCCGCGCCGGTCATCGCCGGCAGGGCGGCGCGCTGGACGGGGGCGGCCTCGGGCCGGGCGGAGGCGGCGGCCCGGTCGAAGGCCGAGAGGGTGAGGGCCTCGATCATCGGATGCTCATGTCCTCAGGAGGTCGATCACGCTGGCCACCATCGCGCGGGCCTGCTTGATCACCTGCAGATTGGCTTCGTAGGAGCGGTTGGCCTCGCGCATGTCGGCCATCTCGATCAGGGCGTTCACGTTCGGCAGCTTGACGTTGCCGTTCTGGTCCGCCGCCGGGTTGCTCGGGTCGTGCTCGACCCGGAACGGGGTCTTGTCGGTGCCGATGTCGCGCACCCGCACCGAGGCGGCGCCGACCATGCGGTCGAGCTCGGCCTGGAAGGTCACGGTCTTGCGCGCGTAGGGGTCGGCCCCCGGCGCGTTCCCGGTCGACTGGGCGTTGGCGAGGTTCTCCGACACCACGCGCATGCGCAGGGACTGCGCCTCGAGGCCCGCGCTCGCGAGGCGCGAGGCGGCCAGCAGGGGGTCGATCACGATCCGCTCCTCACGGCCAGCTTCAGCATGCGGTCGAAGCTGCGCACCACGCCGATATCGAGGTTGTGCTGGCGCGACACCTCGCTCGCCTTGAGCATCTCCTGCTCCAGGCTGACGCTGCTCGAGGTCTCGAGCACGTCCCAGCCCGTCTGGTCCTTGCGCGTCGCCACGCCGAGGCCCGGGGCGGAGACGTGGACCTGCGAGGTCTGCGCCATGTCGGTGCCGGCGCGGGCCAGCACCTGGGCGAAGGGCACCGTGTCCCGGGCCTGGTAGCCCTGGGTGTTGGCGTTCGCCACGTTGCCGGCGATCGCCGACTGGCGCACCGACAGGTAGCGGCCGTGCAGCGAGGCGAGATCGAACAGGTAGACGCCCGTCACGCGACCCCCTCCATGCCCGTCACTCCTTCACCCTGTGTCCCGAAACGACCCGATGGCCGGGCCCGCCGCGTAACCGGGGGTTTAGGAGCGCTACCTTGCCCGAGGCTGGCGAAGCTGGCGCGGCCGGTCTTCGACGATCCCGGGCCCCGGCGCCTTGACTGGGCGTCCCGTCCCCGGCACTGCCGCGGGACGCCTCCCGCCATCCTTCGTCCCCGTCCTCCCTGCACGCGATGCTTCCGGCCCTGCCGTCCTCCGAGCCGGTCTTCCCGTCGGTTCTCCTGCCGGTCCAGGCCCGCTACGCGGGCGGGGCGGGACCGGGCGCGCGCGAGGGCGAGCACCGGATCACCGCCAACAACCGCTGGTCCCGGGTGCTGCTGGCCTTCGACGACCTGCCGGCGGGGATCTGGTGCGTCCTCGAGGCCCGCCTCGCCTGGACGCCCGAGGAGGAGGGGGGACAGGCCCTCGACTTCGCGCTCGCCGGCTTCGACTTCCTCGCCGCCGACGGGTCGAGCCTCGACGTCGAGCACGTGCCCGGCCTCGCCCGCACCCTGCTCGATCCCCACAGCGCCTGGATCGCCGGGCCGGCCTGCCAGCCCGCCGGCAGCGAGTTCGCCCGCGCGGCGCCGGTGCGGGTGGCGTTCGGCGTGCCGCCGCAGGCGCGCGGTCTCGCGCTGACGCTCCGCTCCTGGCGCAACAGCGAGGGATTCACGGTCGCGGACCTGCGCCTGCGCCCCGGCGCCGCCCTGGACGCGGGCGCGTTCCGCCGCCGCCGCCTCGGACCCAGTCCCGAGCCCCTGCGCCACGCCCTGGTGCCGGGCCTCGGCCTCGTGGTGCGCGGGCAGATCCATGCCGGCCGGCCGAGCGAGCACGCGGGGCGGGCGAGCCTCGTCTACCGCGACCGCGACGGGGCCGAGATCCCACCGCCCTATCCCGGCACCGTCTCGGTGCCGGGCTCCGACGACCGGCCGGGCTTGGGCGCGACGATCAACTTGCCCGCCCAGCCGCAGGCGCGCCGCTTCACCCTCGACCTGGAGCCGCCGCCGGCGGCGGCCTTCCTCGACCTCGCCTTCCGCACCTGGGAGGAGGAGGGCGAGGCGCTGCCCGCCGTGGAGTTGCTCGGACCGCCGGAGGTGGCGCTCGAGGATCGCTTCCGGCTCGAGAGCCTGTGCGGCGACGACCTCCTCGACGCGCCGGGCTTCCTCGCCCGCCTCTCGGCCCGGCTCGGGCGCGACCCCGGCGCCGAGGCCGCCTGGATCCCGGGCCCGGGGAGGCCGGGGCCGCCATCCTGCCGCTCGCCCGCGCCCGGGCCCTGCGGGGCGAGGAGCGCCCGGTCGTGTCGCGGGCCGACGGCAGCCTCTCGTTGCGCCTCGCCGGCGGCCCGGACTGGATCCTGCCGGAGACCCCGAGCTTCCGCGAGGACCCGTTCCGCGCCACGCCCTCGGTCTCGGTTCCCTGGCGCCTCGCCTACCAGTCCCTGTCCTGGCTCCCGGCGCTCGCCGAGGCGGCGCCCGCCCGGGCGCTCGGCCTCGCGCAGGCCTGGTCGCGGGCGAACCCCTGGGGCCAGCCGGCCGATCCCCTGAGCCTGCATCCGGGGGCGCTGACGGCCCGGGCCGAGACCTGGATCGCGCTCCTCGCCCTGCCGGGAGCCGGGGCGGCGGCCCCGGTCCTGACCGGGGAGGCGGTGCGGCACGGCTTCGCGCTGGCGGAGATCGTCGGCCAGAACACCTTCGGGCGGAGCCTCCACCAGCTCCAGGCCGCCGCGGCGCTCCTCGCGATCGCCCGCGCCCTGCCGCGCCTGCCCCTCGCCGGCCATTGGGACGGGCTCGCCCGCGAGAGCCTGCGCGACGGGGTGGCGGCCCTCCTGCCCGAGGACGGGCACCTGCCCGATTCCTCGCTCCACCGCCGCCTCGACCTCGTCACCCTGGGACGGGCGCTCGACGGTGCCCTCGGCGAGGCCGCACCCGGACCGCTCGTCGCCGGCCGGACCGAGGCGGCGCTCCTCGACCTCGCCGGCCTCCTCGATCCGGGCGGGCGCCTGCCGCCCTTCGGCGAGGTGTTCCAGGCGAGCGACGATGCCGGCTGGATCGCCCGGCTGCGCGGCGGCGGCGGGCTGGTGGCGCAGCGCGCGCCCGCCGCCAGGGCCGCGGCCAAGGCCGGCACCAGGGCCGCCCCCTCCGTCGCGACCTTGCGCCCGGACGGCCTCTCGGCGCGCCACGAGGCCGCCGGCCGCGGCTGGTCCCACTTCGCCTGCACCTTCGCGGAGACCTCGCCGCAGGGCCACGCCGACTGCACCTCCTACGTCTATGCGACGAACGCCACCCGCTGGATCGTCGAGGCCGGCGGCTCGGAGCAGGTCGAGACCGGGCCGGCGCGCCACTACCTGCTCTCGGCCCGCGCCCACAACGTCGCGCTCCCCGACGGGCGCGAGCCCGTGGCCGGGCGCGGCCGCCACCGCGGCAGCCTGGCGCTGCCGGGCGCCACCGCCCACGCGATCGAGACCACCGTGCACGGGCCGGGCCTGCGCCACCGGCGGGTCTTCGTGCTGCCGCACGACCTCTCGGGCCTCGCGGTGATCGACTGCTTCGCGCCGGACGGGGGCGGCGCGACGACCTTCCGGGCCTTCGCCCACCTCGCGCCCGAGAGCCTGGTGGCGATCGAGGGACCGCGCCGCGCGCAGGCCCGCCAGAGCGGACGCCGCCTCGGCCTGGTGCCCTTCGCCATCGCCGGCCGGGTCTCCGGCTTCGAGGCGGTGATCGGCTCCAGCGAGCGGCCCGGCACCATGCAGGGCTTCGTCGTCGCTCGCCCCGGCGTTCTGGAGCCCGCCTGCACCCTGCGCTACGCGGTCTCGGGCCGCGGCACGGTCTGCGGCGGCCTCCTGATGGCGGTCGACGGCCCGGCCGAGGATTCGCTGGCGCGGATCCTGGCGCGGGAGGAGCTGACGCCCTTCGCGATGGGCGAGTGAGGCCTTGGCGCCGCTCCGCGGCACGGCCGATGCTCCGCTCGTCGCATGACGCCGGCTCGGCTAAGAAGGCGGCACCCCACCCCCATCCGGGCACCTCGCTCCTTCCAGGCCATCCATGGACCAGACCCAGCCGCCGGCCCCGATCGCCATCGACGACTTCCTGAAGCTCGACGTGCGGGTCGGCACCATCGTCGAGGCGGCGCCGATCCCCGAGGCGCGCCGGCCGGCCTACCGGCTCGTCGTCGATCTCGGCGCGGCGCTCGGCTTGAGGAAATCCTCCGCCCAGGTGACGGTCCGCTACACCCCCGAGGCCCTGATCGGCCGGCAGGTGCTCTGCGTCGTCAACCTGCCGCCGCGCCAGGTCGGCCCGGTGCGCTCCGAGGTGCTGACCCTCGGCGTGCCGGACGGGGAGGGCGCGGTGGTCCTGATCGCGCCCGAGCGGCCGGTGCCGAACGGCGGGCGGCTGTACTGACATTCCGCAGCCCGTACGCGTTCGTGGTGTGGTAACGATTGCCACCCTTTGCGACCGCTCTGCATCGCGGGCAGGCGTGCTCGCGCGGCAACGTCCTCAGGCCGAAACGAACGGTGCCCTGAGGGGATCGGGTGCGGATATTCGCTCCGCCACGATTCGCGAAGGACGCGGTCAAGTCGGGTATCGGCGATGCGGCTCCGGCGGACGCCGTCATGCGTGCGGAAGGCGGGCTGATCGATGCCGATCTCGGCCTGTGCCTGATCAAGCAACGGGTAGCCCGCCCGGGACAGGGTCGCTCGGGCGGCTTCAGAACCATCCTCTTCCATCGAAGAGCGCAACACGCCGTGTTCCCGTACATGTATCCCAAGAACGTACGCGCGAATGTCACACCCGGCGAACTCGAGGCGCTGCGCGACTTCGCAGCCATCCTGACCGGTCTCCCCGGTGACGCTTTCGATCGCCTCGTGCAGGAGAAGGGGTGGAAGGTGATTCCGAATGAGCAGCGTGAAGAAAACGCACCGCAGCGATCTCCTCGGCGCGCTCCATCAAGGAGCCGAGGACCTGCACGCCATCGGCGCCATCGACAAGGCGACCTTGCGCAGATTCGACCTGAGCTGCCTCACGCCGGTCGAACCGCTGGCTCCCGATGCGATCCGGGCGATCCGCGAGCGCGCCCGGATGAGCCAGGCGATCTTCGCCCGGGCGCTCAACGTCACGACGTCGCTGGTGAGCAAGTGGGAGCGCGGCGATTCCAGGCCGGGCGGCGCGTCGCTCAAGCTGTTGTCCCTCGCCGCCCATAAGGGAATCGATGCGATCCTCTGAAGAGCCTTGACGTTGGCAAGCATCCTGCGATGAGCCGGCCACGGCCCTCGACGAGCGCGCCCTTGAGGAGATCGACCACACCATGACCTCCAGCCACGGCCCCAGTTCCAGCCACGGCCCCCTGCGGGTCGGCATCGGCGGCCCGGTCGGGTCGGGCAAGACCGCCTTGATGGAGGGCCTGTGCAAGGCCCTGCGCGAGCGCTACGACCTCTGCGCCATCACCAACGACATCTACACCAAGGAGGATGCGCGCCTCCTCACCGTGGCCGGCGCCCTGCCCGAAGAGCGGATCATGGGCGTCGAGACCGGCGGCTGCCCGCACACGGCGATCCGGGAGGACGCCTCGATCAACCTCGCGGCGGTGGCGGAGATGCGCCGGCGCTTCCCCGCCCTCGACCTGGTGCTGCTCGAATCCGGCGGCGACAACCTCGCCGCCACCTTCTCGCCTGAGCTCGCCGACCTGACGATCTACGTCATCGACGTGGCCGGCGGCGAGAAGATCCCGCGAAAAGGCGGTCCCGGGATCACCCGCTCGGACCTCCTCGTCATCAACAAGACCGACCTCGCGCCCCTCGTCGGCGCCGATCTCGGGGTGATGGAGGAGGACACCAAGCGCATGCGGGGGCAGCGCCCCTACGTGTTCGCGTCCCTGCGCCACGGCGACGGCGTCGAGGCGGTGGCCCGCTTCGTGGTGGAGGCCGGGGGCCTGTAGTGCTCCTCGACCTCGCGCACTGGCTCGTCCTGCCGGCGCCGCTGCCCGCGCGGCGCCTCGGCTACGTCGGCGACAGCGTGCGGCTCGCCTCGCGCTCGCGGCGCTGCCGCGCGCCTTGGGCGCCGCACCTCGCCGCGGCGAAGGCCACGGTGCGGGCGGCGATCGAGGGTCTCGCCCGGCGCGACACCGCGGTGGTGCTGGGCTCGGGCCTCCTCGACGACGTGCCGATCGACGCGCTCGCGAGCGCCTTCCGGCGGGTGGTGCTGGTCGACGCGGTGCATCCCTGGCGGGCGCGGTGGCGGGCGCGGCGCCATCCCAACGTCTCGCGCGTGACCCACGACCTCAGCGGCGCGCAAGGGCTGCTCCTCGGCGCGCGCGACGCGTTCGGGCCGCTCCTGCCGCCGGTTTGCCGCGGGGCCGACCTCGTGGTCTCGGCCAACCTCCTGTCGCAGCTGCCGATCCTGCCGGTCGCGCGGCTCGAGGCGGCGGGCCGGATCGGGGCCTGGACCGACCCCGAGGCCTTCGGGCGCCGCATCGTGGCGGCGCATCTCGACGCCCTCGCCGGCCTCTCCGCCCGCATCTGCCTCGTCACCGACCGCGACGAGGCCGAGGAGGACCGGTACGGGCGGGTGCGGGAGCGGATCGACCTCCTCTACGGGATCGATCCCGGCCCGGCGCCGCGGGAATGGGACTGGGAGCTGGCGCCGTTCGGCGAAGCCTATCGCGATCGCCGCCTGGTGCACCGGGTCTCCGCCTGGCCGGACTGGCGGCCGGCAGGAGAGCGGCCGGCAAGAGAGCGGCCGGCATGACAGCAGGGCATGCCCGCGCGCGTCCGGGACGGGTTCGCGCCGGGCGGCGGGGCGTCTAGGGTCCTGCCCCCCGGTGCCGGACGACCGCGCGAGGGGAAGGGAGCCCACGATGACCCGCGACACCAGCGCGGCGGCCAAGGGAAGCGCAGGATCCGACGACGCGCCGGCGGACATCCATTGGCGGCGCAACCTCGCGGTCTGCGTGTTCGGCTCGTTCACCACCATCGTGGCGATGACGCTGCTCCTGCCGTTCCTGCCGCTCTACGTCGAGGAGCTGGGCGTCAAGGACCAGGCGGCGATCGTGCAGTGGTCCGGCATCGCGTTCGGGGCGACCTTCCTCAGCGCCGCCCTGGTGGCGCCGCTCTGGGGGCGGCTCGCCGATCTC